>NZ_NCTE01000270.1 GCF_002114215.1 Streptomyces sp. 13-12-16
GGCCGGCGGGGAAGCCGAAGCGACGGCCCTGAGCCGGCGGGTACCGCAGGGAGGGACCGGCGGCGGGGACCACCGGCGGCACGCTGCCCCCGCGGTCCAGTGACTCGGGCACCACGGACTCGGGACGCCCGTCGGGCCAGCACCCGGTACGGCTGTCGTGCGGCACCTCGCGGGCGCCGGCGTGACGCCCGGCGATCCACCGGGTGCCGCGGTCCGCGAAGGACAGCTGCGCCGGATCGATCGGCCTCCTCGGCGCCTCGCCCTCCCCCGCCGCGGGGACCACCGGGGTCAGCCACGCCTCGAACGTGCCGGGGTCGACGGAGAGCCACGACACCGAGGACCCGCCGGTCCCCGGGGCCACGATCTCGAAGCCCTCCCCCCGTACGCGCAGCCGTCCGGCCTTCGGGTGCCGGTGCCGCATCACCTGGGCGACGGAGCCGGCGACGGCGTCCCCGGACTCGGCCGACGGCGCGAGCAGTTCCACGTTGGGCAGCCCGGAGACGACGAACAGCGGCTGGCTCAGCTGCTTGGCGTCCGGCCGCCGTCCGCTCAGGAGGGGGTTCTTGGGGAACACCACGGCCTCGCGGCCGTCGACCGCGTAGGCGGAGTCGCCCGGCAGCGCCACGCGGAGCCGGAACCGGTCGTCGGCGGTCCGGGTGACGCGCACCACCATGCCCGGTTCCACGTCGCTCCACCCGGCGATGTCGGCGCGGCCCAGGACGACGTGGATGCCCGCCCGCAACTCCAGCCGGATGTCCGGCTCGTGCTGCGTCACCGTGGCGAAGCACGAGGGGTCGCGCGCGGTGAGCCGGCTGAGCAGCGCCTTGGCACGCCGGGCCGGCGAGTTGGTCAGCCGCCCCTCGAACGTGCCGTCGTCCTCCCGCCGGCCGCGCAGCTCGACCAGGTAGGGCGTGTCCTTGAGGGCGCCCTTCCCGCCGCTGTCGAAGATCCGGCGCAGCAGGTTCTCCCGGTGGGCGAACGTCCGTCGGGTGACCCGGGCGGTGAGCGGTTCCGGCCGTTCCCTCGGGCCGAGTTCCAGCGTCAGGTCGAGCGTGACGTCGTTGCGGCGGGGCTGGATCTGCCCGGCCCACATGAAGACGTGCTGACCCCGGTGAAGGGCGTCCCTGGCCTTGCCGTCGATGACCGGCCGGAGGTGGAGGAACTCGACGTCCCGTCCGTTGCTGCGGTCCCAGCGGCCGGTGTCCAGCCTCCCGAGCACCCTGACGACATCGGGTCCCGAGGGGTAGTGACGCAGGACGGACGCGGCTCCGTCCCCGGTCATCCGGAGCCGGGAGCTGCGCGCCTCCCCCGGGCGCTCGCCCGCGTCGTCCACGCCGAACGACCCGCCGCGGGTCTGGACCTCGATGACGTGCACCTCGTTCGCCGCCCGGTCGAGGCGGACCGTCAGCCGCGCGACGATGCCGAGACCGGCGTCCTCGCGCAGTCCTCGTTCGACGGACCAGCGGATCGCGTGCCCGTGGAGACGCAGCCAGAACCGGTCCCTCGCCCCGCCGTGCTCGCCCTGCCGTCCCTTCGGGGTGACGGTCAGCCGGGTGACCTCGTCGCCGTGGAAAAACGGCAGTTCCTGAGCGGACCGCAGCGGGTGGTCGTCCAGCATGACGTCGTTCACGTGGACCCGCAGGGTGCGTCCGTAGCCCCACTCGAAGAGGAGCCACTCGAAGGGGTGGCGCCCCCGCTCCGGCCGCTCCGGACCCACGAAGTACAGGGAGGTCTCCGTCTCCCGGCCCTCCACGATGTTCTGCACTTTCATGAAGTCGCCCAGTCCCAGCGGCGGGACCTGACGGTAGGAGGCCGTGTGGGCGGCGGCGCCCGCGGCCGGGGCGGGGACCGGCCGCACCACGACACGGGCGTGCTTGTCGGAGTACTCCACCCCCTCGACATGGGGCCGCTCGTCCGGCTCCAGGGGCACCGGCGGCAGGCTGACGCGGCGGGTGCCGCCGTCGAGCGGGACGGGAAGGAGCACGGCCGTCCCTTCGCGCAGCTCGGCGTTCCAGCCGGACTTCTTCATGACCACCGGCCACGCCTTGTCGTGCAGACCCTCCGCGTCGGCGGTGCGTGCCTCGGTGAGGACGAAGATCCGGCGCACCTCGCGCAGATCCGTACCGCCGACCGGCCAAATCCGCAGGTTCACCGAATCCACCTGCCACGCCTGGTCGGTGTCGTGGGCCCCCTCGGCGAGGCCCCAGGCCGAGCGGCCGCGGTCCAGCCGCACCTGGGCACGGTGCCGG
This sequence comes from Streptomyces sp. 13-12-16, assembly GCF_002114215.1. Lineage (GTDB taxonomy): Bacteria > Actinomycetota > Actinomycetes > Streptomycetales > Streptomycetaceae > Streptomyces. Next base: position 2,250 of record NZ_NCTE01000270.1, read on the forward strand.
AGCACGGACTCCCGGACCCCTCCGTTCTCACCCCACTCGTGGAAGGGGGGTCCCAGCGACACCTGCGCGGACACGAACTCGTCCCGGCCCCGCTGCCGCGGCGAGGACAGTTCGGCCAGCTCTCCCGGTCTGCCGTGCGTCTGCCAGTAGGTGGACCGCCGCGCCGACACGTCGAGGGAGGCACCCACGTAGGTGTGGCCGCCCTTGGCCGTCTTGGTGATGCGCCACAGGCAGCGGGTGAAGACCCGGCGCCGGCACGGGGTGAAGACCCAGTGCCGGTCCGATCGGAAAGCCCGGACCTGGTCACCGCCGACGCTTCGGGACTCGGTGAAGGCCTCCCACGGGACGTGCACGTCGAGCACGCGGTGGCCCACCCGCAGCCACACCCGCGGCGCCTCCCCCGAGTGCGCCGCGGGCGCCGACAGGAGCACTCCGTCGAGGTGGTCCTTCCCTTCGAGCAGCGCGCCGGCCTCGGCGGCTGCCCGGTCGTCCAGCCCGGCGAGCAGATCGTCGGTGGAGACGGCGCCGCGCACGTCGCGCGGGCCGGCCGCCGTGGGGTTGCGGTTGTCCCAGGTGACCCTGGTGACGACCGCCTCCCGGCCCCGGACCGCGCGCCGCCAGTCGTCGGTGTCGCGGGCGGGCCGCAGTATGACGGACTCCGCCTCGACGGAGACGAGCGCGTTCCCGTCGGCCGTCCACGCGCTGTACGAGCCGTTGCGGGGCGCGACCGACGCGCCGGCGCGCAACCGGACGAGGTGGCCCTTGCGGAGGCCGTGGAGCGCGTTGAACGCCTCGAGGGTCGCCTGCTGCCCGGTGAGGTGCGGATTCTCGCGGGCCTTGACGCGGCCCGTTCGCATCGCCTGCTCGTCCCAGCCGTCGATCGTCTGCTCGACGGTGTCCGCCACGTGGGGAGGCATGTCGTACACGACCACGTCGGGGAAGCCGGGGATGTCGTGTTCCACCCGCCAGCCCCCGTCCTTCCTGGTCACCTGGACGGTGTCGGCGAGACACAGGTCGCGCCAGCGCAGGTTGCGGGTGTCGATGCCGTCCACCGCGGCGTCGAAGTGCCGGTTCTCGGGCACTTCGGTGAGCGGCCCGGCGACGAGGGCGAGCCGGGGCGGGCGGTCGCCCTCGGACTCGACCACCCGTACCCAGCAGCGCAGTCCCTCGGGGTCCTGCGCCTCGGCGATCTCCTCGTGCAGCCGCCTGGCGGACTCCGGTTCCCAGCACCGCTCCGGGAGGAGGTAGGTGTACCCCGGCTTCCGCGAGAACCGCCACGATCCGGGTTCCGCGCCGGTGTCCCCCATCAGGGTCAGTACGCCCGTCGTCCCGCCGCCGTACGGCAGCCGGGCGGCGAGGAACTCGGTGAAGCCGCGGTCGACGGGCTGCCAGCCGTGCTCTTCGTACCGTGCCACCGTTTCGACGACCACCTCGCCTCCCCCGCCGTCGGCGAACCCCCTGGAGAGGTCCGGGTCCCACTCGGCGAGCGGTCCGTGGTCCTCCTCCGTGAAGGCGGGGGCGTCCACGAGGACCACGCCTGCCGTCGCCTGCTCCGGGCGCAGGGTGACGCGCACCCGGCGTACGTCACCCACCCGGTGCGTCACCGGAAGGCGCTGGGGGACACCCTTGATCTCGACGCCCGTGTAGTGGTCGTGGCCCAGCTGGAACCGGACGGGGTCGCCGACCTGGGCCCCTTCGTAGGCGTAGGCCTCCAAGGGGCGCTCCATGCCGCAGTTGACCAGCAGCCGCTCACCGTCGTCGGTCCGTCCGCACACCACGCCGAGCAGGCTCGGGGACTTGCCCATGGTCGCCTTCCGGACGGCCTCCTCGCACCGTTCCGGGTCCTGGTACAGATCGTAGGTGTCCGGCTGGTCCGGCTCGACCGGCAGGTGGTGGAACACCACCTCGTCGCTGCTCCGGTACGCGAGCTGGGCCACCACCGTACGCACGTCGGGAAACCCCTTCCCGTGACCGGACCCGGCCGCGTGGTGCGCGGACATGCCGAGCGGTACGGTCCGGGACCGGAGGACGGGGGTGAGGGCCGAGTCCTCCCAGGACTTCTCGATGAACTCGCGGTTGCGCCGGCTCTCCGGGAAGGCGTCCCTCGTCAGGGTCCGGACCAGCCGGTCGAGCTGACGGGCCAGCGCCTGCCCGGTCTCCCGGTACATGGCCCGCTCCCAGACGTCCGGCAGGGCGCGGCCGGCACCGGCCTCGGTGAACCGGCCGTCGTAGGACAGGCTGAGCAGGCGGGTGCGTACGGTGGTGTCGGTGTGGGATGCCAGCCGGTCGAACAGCAGTCGCTGGTCGGTGGGCGTGCGCAGGCCGAACTCCGTGAAGACGTCGAGGAGTTTGCTCAGCACCCGGGTCTCCTGTTCGTCGTCGCCCCGGATGACGTCGAAGATCTGCAGCAGGTACCAGCGGATCAGCCGCGCGAGTTCCCTGGGCTCCCGGATCCGGTCCATCCGGCCGGCCCAGGTCTCGACGAGGTGGCCGAGGTCCGGGTCGGCCGGACCGCCACGGGACTGCGTCAGGGCCTGCAGCAGCCGCACCGAGGCCCCCGCGAGCCCGACTGCCGAGGTGTCGCCCTCGACCTTGGCCACCCAGGAATCGAAGACTTCCCGGTCCTGACGGGTCGCCAGGTCGCCCGGGGGCGTGAGCAGTACCTCCTGGAAGGTCTTCGGCCTGCGGCCCATGTCGCGCTCGCGCGTCAGGCGGTCCGCGGTGACGTCCCGGCGCAGCAGCAGCCGCAGGAGCAGCAGCGCGTTGCCGAGGTGATGGCGCCGGAACCACGGGTGGAGTCGGCGCGCGGCCTGGTCCAGCAGCCTTTCGGCGATGGGCGGTTCACCGTCGAACCAGCGGCGCTGCGGGGTGCGGTCCTGCGGGCCGGTGGCCCCGGAGAGCGCGTCCAGTACGGCGGACACCAGTACGTTCAGCGCTCCCCCGTCCTGGTGGAGCAGTTGGGACTGACGGTAGAAGCGCTGGGCGGGGTCCTTCCAGGACCCGGGGTCGGCACCGGCGATCGCCCGATGCGCGAACACCTCCGGATGCAGTTCCGGGTACACCCCGCGCAAGGCGTACGTTCCCGTCCGGTAGGCGGAGAGGGTGAGCGGCACCAGCACGGTCGGGATCGGCGCGTCCTCGTGCTTCTCGGTGCCGTGGGTGAGGTTCAGCATGTACGCCCCGAGTCTTCCCTCGGTGAGGACCTCGACGCCGTGCATCACCAGGTCGGCGAGGAAGCGGGACTCCTCGACGCCGTGCCGCATCAGCCTGACCGCCGTGCGCAGCGACGACAGCAGCCGCAGGAGTACGACCGGATCCTGCACCGCGGGGAAACGCCCGCTTCCTGCCGAGGCGTTCGCGCCGGTCCGCGCCCGGTCCAGCCACGGCGAGAAGGCCCAGGCGGACACACCCGGGAGTCTGAGCGTGTCGAGGTGGCCGGTTCTGATCACCTGCCCTCCGGTGGAGCCGTTCTCCCCCGCCGGGATCCGCGGTCCGGTCCGCAGGTGCCAGAGGTCGGTGAGCTGACGTGCCCAGGCACCGCATTCCCTGCCCCCGACGGGGCCACTGAACCGCACCGGATAGCGGGGCTGGCCGCCGGGCGCACCCCACCGGTCCACCAGGACCGCCGCGGCCTGTGCGGGGTGCAGCCGGGCCGCCAGGTCCCAGAGGACCTGTTGCCACAGGACGGCGGACAGGGCGGGGGGCGCCGGTTTGTCGGCGGGCAGGCCGAGACGGCCGAGGACGCGCTCGGCCGTGGACACCGGCCGGACGTCGCCCCGCAGTCTCCGCAGACGGCGCAGCCCGTCGAGTGTGACGGCGTCGGTGTCCAGGGCGGCGACCGTCCGCTCCGCGTCCGGGCCGGTGCCGAGGTGCAGCAGGCGTGCCGCGGCGGCCATCAGGTCGGGCTCCAGGTCGGCCCAGCCGACAGCGGGCCGGCAGAGCGTCTTCAGCAGCCGGTTGCGCTCGGCTCCGGTGGAGGCGATGCCGCTCTTGGCACGCAGGGCGAGCAGGAACGGCAGGCGTCCCCATTCGTGACGCTCCGCCCGGCGGGTGAGCTCGTCCAGCCAGGAATGCTCACCGCGCAGGTCCGAGGCGATGTCCTCGGCCGCGCCGGGGTACTGGACGAGGTGCGCGGTCACGGCCAGCAGGAGGGTTTCCCGCGGGTAGTGGGTGAGTTCGCGGAACGGTTCCTGTGTGGTCCTGGGCGTGGCGTCGCGGCCCCAGACCTGTACGGCGTGGCGCAGCCGTGCGGCGGCCCGGAACGGGCGCTCCTCCGCACAGGCCCGGAACGCGGCGGTGAGGGCCTCGCCGACCGGGCCGCCGCCGACCGTGCCGACCACCGTCCCCAGCAGGTGTTCCATGCAGAGGTCCGCGCTCTCGCCGCCCCCGGTGGCCAGGGTCAGCAGCCGGGGAACGACGTGCAGGGCGGTCCAGGGTTCGCAGCCGTCCAGCGCTTCCAGGGCGTCCGGAAGCGTCTCGTCCAGTGCCACGGGCGCGTCCAGGACGTCCAGTACGGCCAGGTAGGCATTGGCGGCGTGCGGTGTGTCGCGCATCGCGGCGCAGAAGTACCAGTCCTCGATCATCGTCTTGCCTTGTCGGTCTCGGAGGAGCGGGAGGCGGTGGAAGGAGCGCGGCCCACCGCGGTCCGTATGGCTTCGGTGCGCAGGGCCGCGTCGAAGCCCGGCGGCGGTGGGTCGGTCCGGTTCAGCCCGAGGGCGTGACGTTCCACGAAAGGCAGTTGGAGCAGCATGCCCAGGGCCTTGTGGTCGACGTCGGCGGCGCGCAGCAGCGGCCAGGGAGCCGTGGTGGTCGGCAGCCGGTACAGGACGCTCCCGGCCTGTACCTCGAGCCCGGAGCGGGCCGCGGCCGGGGCGCTGTCCGGGTGGACGGCCAGCCAGTCCGCCAGTTCGGACCCGCCGGGTCTCTCGTCGGCCCAGCCCTCGCGGAACCGGCGCACCAGGCGGCGGACGGGAGGGGACAGCAGGGGATCGTCCCAGGCGAGCAGGTCGCCGTCGGAGAGCTTCGCAACCTGTTTCAGGAGGGCCAGGGCGATGGTGTCGGCCTGCTCCGAGCCGACGTCCAGCGGCAGGCCACCCGGACGGGGCACCGGCCGGCCGGGGCCGAGCGCCCCGATCCAGGCGCGCATGTCGTCGTCGTACTCGGCGGCCGCACTCAGGGAAGCGGGGTGACCGGGCAGCCGTTCGTCGGCCGCCAGGCGCTCCAGTGCTCGTCCGTACTGTCCGGGGTTCCGCCGGCGCAGGGCCGACAGCGCCTTCGCGTCGGCAGGCAGGCCGTCGTCGTCCGAGCGGGCAACCCCGTCGTCCCGGTACCGCTTGCCGGGGCGGTGGCGGCTCAGCGCGGTGACCGGCATCCCCAGACGGTTCTCCAGGTCGTCCCGCACTTGTGTCAGGACGCCGGGTCCCCTGTCCTCCAGGACGGGCACCGGTCCCCGCAGAACCACGATGAACGGCCGTTCCAGGCATCCGTCCCGGCCCCGCAGGCGCCGCAGCCACTCGCCGATCCTCTCCTGCCACCAGTCGGGGAACCAGGCGGTCAGCTCGGTGCGCAGGACCCAGCCGTCGTCGGCCCTGTGCTCGAAGGCGTCCGGGGATCCGGGATCGAACCTGGCGAAGCGCTGCCGGAAGTCGTGCCACGCGCCCTGGGTGGACGTCGCGTACTGCTCCCAGGAGGCCAGCGGCCGCGGAGGCCGGTCCACGTCGGTGGCGAACCACCGGCGGGCGGGCAGGCGGCCCTTCTGCAGCAGCACGGTCCAGGCCTTCTCGTAGTGGTCCAGGTCCTGCGCGAGGTCGTGGTCGGGGACATCGAGCAGGACACCGGCGAACGGCCGGCGCTCCAGCCCCCATACGACGTCGAGTCGCACCCTCCTGCTGTCGGTCCCCCACGCGGCCGTGGCGCCCCGTGCCTCCCCGCCGTGCTCACCGGCCGCGGGGAGCGGCACGAGGGGATAGGCGTGTGCCGGGCCCCGTACCGGCTCGGGCGGGGCTTCGCGCAGGCGCAGGTCGCCTCTGCCGGTGTAGAGGGCGGGCACGGCGAGGTTGCCGACGATGTCCGTCCGCCTCCGGACCTCGCTCAGGCCCTTCACCATCGCGGCGTGGATCTCGCCGTTCTCCGCCAGCCCGGTGGCCAGGCCGATGAGGAACTCCTGCCCCAGGCTCTGCCTCACGGGTGCCTGCATGGCCACCACGGCGGGGACCCGGCGGGCCACGATGTGGTGGGCGGCGGTGCCCCAGCCGCTCCGGGAGGCGTTCAGGCCCGCGGTGTCGCAGGCGATCAGGACGACCAGCTGGGTGCCCGATGCCTGGAAGAGCTCCGCCAGCTCACGGGCCGGCACCCGGTCGGGGCCGGTGCCTCCGGGCGCGTGCAGGACGATGCCGCACTCCTCGTCCCGGTCCGTCCATCCGTGAGCGATGACGCACACGACATGGGCGGTGGTCCGCAGCCGCTGGGTGAGTTGCTCGCGGGTGGCGGCGTGCAGCAGTTCGGCTTCGCCGATCTCCTTCAGCCGGCGCACCGCTTCGCCGGCCGCTTCTCTCGTCCAGTCGATCCCGTTCCGGGGCGCTCCGCCGGCCCGGTCCTCCCGGCGGACCGCGTCCGCCGCCGTGACCACCAACGAACGCAGACCGGTCCGGGGCCCGGGGGAGGCGGCGGATTCGAGCACCCGGGAGACCACGAGCCGGTCCGGGGCGCTGACGAGGTGTGCGTCCCAGCCGGCACCCGCTGGATCCGACGCCGACGTGGCGAGCGTCGTCCGGGTCAGTTCCCAGGGCAGCGCGGAGAACACCAGGTTGGCGCACCCGATCCTCACCCTCAGCAGGGCATCGTCCCGCAGGGCGTCGATGTACGCCTGTTGCAGGGCCTGTTCGACGCCCTGGGGTAAGAGGAGCGGCCGCAGGGCCCAGCCGATGTCCTCGGCGTCGCTCACCTTGTTCCGGAACCCGGCGACCAGTGCGCCGAGGTTCTCGCCCCTGCCGTGCCCCGTGGCCCTGCCCCGCGGGCCGGACAGCTCGACGGACGCCGTCCAGACCTCCGTCCCGTCCGCCAGGTCCTCCACCTCGGCGTTCGTCAGCGTCAGTTCGACCTCGTGTGCCTCGCCCACCTTGTGAAACCCCCGTGTTCGTTCGTTCAGCCCGCGAGGAGCAGCACCGCCGCCTCGATGACCAGTACGGCGGCGGCGGCCTGCCACTGGAACCTGCGCAGCCGGTCGCCCGGCAGGAGCCGCCGGGCCGGTGCCGGGACACCGCCGCCGGCTGGTGCCGGGACCGGCGGCAGGGCGGCGTGCGACACGGCCAGCCAGGCGATCTCGCGGGCGGGGATCGCCAGACGTACGTAGGTGGCGGGCCAGGTGCCGTCCCCCGACGCCTGATCCTCACGGAACAACTCCACGCCTCTGAGGACCAGTTCACGCCGGTCGACCTCGGGGTGGGTGTTCATGGTGTGGAAGAACCCCGACACGCGGTATCCACCGCTTTTCAACGCGACCACCAGTTTGGGACGTCTGTCCGCCGGGACGTCGTTGTAAAGCAGTTCGTACCACACGTCGTCGAAGCTCTGGATGCCGCCGCTCGTCGGAGAGCGGACCAGTCCGACGGCGAGGAGCGCCAGTGCCGTGGCCGCGAAGAGCTCCGCCGCGAGCCCGATCGCGGTGAGCTCCGGGTGCGCCGTGACGTAACGGGCGGAGTCGGCCAGCAGCCCCGTGGGACTCGGCAGACTTCCCGGCCTCACCTCGCGTATGGCGATCAACAGCGCGGTCGCGGCGGCCGTGCACAGGGCTCCGACCAGCACCACCCGGGCGGTCTCCACGAACGGGCTCTCCACCCGGGAGGGACTGCGGCGGCGCAGACTCAGTTCGAAGGCCAGTCCCGGCACCACGATGACCATGAAGACGAGGACGGCCGTGAAGGATGTGGGCAACCCCGACGTCACCCCGCGGAGTCGTCGGACTGCTGGGCGGCCTCGGGCGGCGGTGCCGCGGTGGCGGGGGTCGGAGCGCCGATCTCGAAGCGCGGTGACACCTCGTCGTGCTGCGGGTCGTCGTGGGAGGGACCCGCGCGCACCACGCCGTAGAGGTCGTCGTCGCGGCCGTCGGACAACCGCACCGGCCTCGGGGGCGCGGAGGGCGGCGGTTCGTCGTCCTCGTACGCCTCGTGGAAGGGATCTGCTTCGGACATGCGGCCCACCCCCGTGGAACGTCCTGTTCGGAGAGACAACATATAGCGCCCGCCGGTCTGTGTCCGGCGGGCGGAAATCTTCCATCCGTTCGGGCAGCCCGTCCCACCGCCCGAACGGACCCGGCACGACTGCTCCGGCACGGCTCCCAGCGTCTTCGGTACGCCGTACACGCCGACGCACAGGATCGCGGCGCTGCCGAGGACGAGGGCGGCGGTGAGCCAGGGGTGGGTGCGGAAGCGCTTCGGCACGCCGCCGGTCACGGGGTACCTCCCCCGCTCTCGGCTCCCCCTCGTTCCCGGCTTCGCCCGAGCGGGGGCATCAGGAGCGGGAGGTACCCCACCGCCCGCCTTCCCCCCACCCAGGTTGCGCTCGGGCGGGGCCCATCGCCTTGGGGCACCTCCCAGGCCCCCGATGCGCCGGGGAGACGCGGCTGCCCGCGGACCGCGGCGGTGGGCGGCGTTCCACCGGGGCCCTCACCCCGCCTTCGTCACTCCTCCTCCCCCTCTTTCGGGCCCCCGCCGAACAGGCGGGCCGACTTGTCCTCCTGGGCGAGGCGGCGCATGGCCAGCAGGGCCGGTTCCAGGAGGACCGAGACCAGGACCGCGCGTTCGGCCAGCTCCAGCACGCCGGACACGCCGTTCATCTGCTGGACGTCCAGCTCCGAGATACGGTCCGCCAGCCGCGCGTAGGGCAGCAGGGACCGCCAGTCGATGCCCGAGTCCATGTCCGACAGGGCGTCCAGGACTTCGCCGAGGCTCCGTATGGCGGCGGTGTTGGAGTACACCTCCCAGCCCATCGCGGCGACCAGTTCGCGCGCGTCGGTGACGCCGCCCGTCTCCTCGCCCGCCTCCTCCCTCTCCCGTTCCCGCGCCTGCTTCTGCTGCTGGGTGACGGGGCGGGCGTCGGTCACGATGCCGAAGATCTGGTGCAGATCGCCGTCCTGCTCCATGACGGCGCCCAGGATCTCCTTCACCGCCCCCACCGGCAGCCCCCGTACGCCGACCAGCGTGCGGACGAGACGGAGGCGGCGCAGGTGTTCCTCGCCGTAGTCGGCCTGGTTGGCGGCCGTCGCCCGGCCCGGGGGCAGCAGACCGTCCCGTAGGTAGTACTTGATCGTGGGAATGGGGACGCCGCTGCGGCGGCTGAGTTCCGAGATTTTCACAGGTCCTCGCTTACGCACTGGATAACGGATAACGGATCGCACTACTATCCATTACAGGTCGAGCCGGCCGGCTCACCCTTCCCATGTGACGGGGGTATTGTCATGAGCACTCTCAAAAGGCCGTTATGGTCGGTCATCCTCGCATGCAGTCTGCCGATGTTCATGGTCGCGCTCGACAACCTGGTGGTGACGACCGCGCTGCGGACCATGGCCGTCGACCTCGACGCGTCCACCGAGGACCTGCAGTGGTTCGTCAACGCCTATGTCCTCAGCTTCGCCTGTCTGTTGCTGACCGGGGCGGCGCTGGGTGACCGGTTCGGCCGGCGCCGGGTCTTCGTGACCGGCATCGCGCTGTTCACCCTGGCCTCGATCGGCTGCGGCCTCGCCGACAGCAGCGGACAGCTCATCCTCATGCGCGCACTGCAGGGTATCGGCGCCGCGGCCGTGATGCCGCTGTCGCTGACGCTGCTCGCGGAGGAGGTCCCGGACGAGAAGCGCGGCCTGGCCCTCGGACTGTGGTCCGCGGTCAGCGGCACGGCCGTGGCGTTCGGGCCCGTGGTGGGCGGTGCGGTGGTCGACGGCCTGGACTGGCAGTGGATCTTCTGGATCAACGTCCCGGTGTGCCTGGTGGCGGTCCCGCTGGCGCTGTCCGTGCTCCGGGAGAGCTCCCTGACCGGCACCCGGCTCGACCTGCCCGGCATGCTCCTCGCCACGGCGGGACTCCTCGCGACCGTCTGGGCGATCGTGAACGGCGAGGAGGAGGGCTGGAGTTCGGGCCCCGTCCTGTCGGCGTTCACCGGCGGAGCCGTCCTGCTGGCCCTGTTCGTGGGGTGGGAGCGCCGGGCGGCCCAGCCGCTGCTCCCGCTCTCCTTCTACCGCGAGCGGGCCTTCGTCCTCTCCAACCTGGTCTCCGCGAGCATGTACTTCGGCGTCTTCGGGTCGATCTTCCTGCTGTCGCAGTTCTTCCAGGTCGCGCCCGTCCGCACCCCGCTGGAGGCCGGTGTGCTCACGCTGGCCTGGACCCTGATGCCGATGTTCGTCGCGCCGGTCGCCGGTGCCCTGACCGACCGGGTGGGCGGCGGACGGCTGATGGCCCTCGGCCTCTTCCTCCAGGCGGCCGGACTGGCCTGGATCAACCTGGTGGCCACGGCGGACACCCCGTACGCGCGCGTGGCCGGCGCCATGGTCGTCGCGGGCATCGGCATGGGCCTCGTCTTCGCGCCGACGGCGGCGGTGGTGCTGGGCGCGGTCGGACAGCGGCACCGCGGGAAGGCGTCCGGCGCCAACAGCACCGTCCGCGAGATCGGCGGCGCCCTCGGCACCGCCATCCTGAGCAGCGTCTTCATGCGCTACGGCGACGACCGCAGCGCGCAGGGCTTCGTGGACGGCATGCGCCCCGGCATCTGGATCGGCGTCGCCGTGGTCCTCGCGGGCGCCCTGTGCGCCCTCGCCATCCCCCGCCCCGCCACCACCCCGGCCCCCGCACCCGAGGACCACGAACCCGACCGGGATCCCAGCCCGGCGACCCGCTGAACCCCGGCCGCCGCTCCTCCGGGAGCGGCGG
>NZ_NCTE01000271.1 GCF_002114215.1 Streptomyces sp. 13-12-16
GGGGCCCCGCCGCGCGAGCGCAGCCGAGCGTGGGGAGCCGGCAACCGGCGACAACGCCACCCGGGGCACCGCCCACGCCCTTCCGGGCAGTGAGGGAGGGCGCGGCGGACCCCACGTCTCCGGCATGACCCGCCGGGCAGGCCTCAGGGCCGTGCCAGGCCGAACCGTGCCCGCAGGCCCGTCGCGCGCTCGTCCGTCGCCACCGCCGCCGCGCCCGCCGTCACCGTCTCGTAGACCGACAGGATGTCCGCGCCGACCGTCGACCAGTCGAAGCGGCGGACGTGGGCGCTGCCGCGTTCGCGGAGCTCCGCGCGGCGCTCCGGGTCTCCCAGGAGCCGTACGGCCGCCTCGGCGAGGGCGTCCGCGTCCTCGTTGGCGAACAGCTCGCCCGCCGCTCCCTGGTCGAGGACCTGCGCGAACGCGTCCAGGTCGGAGGCGAGCACCGGCGCACCCGCCGACATCGCCTCGACCAGGATGATGCCGAAGCTCTCCCCGCCGGTGTTGGGCGCCACGTACAGGTCGACGCTGCGCAGGAAACGGGCCTTGTCCTCGTCGCTGACCATGCCGAGGAACTCCACGCGCGGGCGCAGTTCGCGCGGCAGCGACTCGACGGCCTCCTCCTCGTCGCCGCGGCCGGCGACCAGCAGCCGCGCTGCCGGGCGGGCGGCGAGGATCTTCGGCAGGGCCTTCATCAGCACCGGCAGGCCCTTGCGGGGCTCGTCGATCCGGCCGATGAAGCCGATGGTGTCGCCCTGCCACTCCGGCTTGGGCTCGGCCTTGGCGAAGAAGTCGACGTCGACGCCGTTCGGGATGACCACCGCGTCGCCGCCCAGGTGCTCGACGAGGGTGCGGCGGGCGTACTCGCTCACCGCGATCCGCGCGCTGATCTTCTCCAGGGCGGCCTGGAGGATCGCGTACGCGGCGATCATCGCGCGGGAGCGCGGGTTGGAGGTGTGGAAGGTGGCGACGATCGGTCCCTCGGCCGCCCAGCAGGTCAGCAGGCCGAGCGAGGGCGAGGTCGGTTCGTGGATGTGGACGACGTCGAAGGCGCCCTCGTGCAGCCAGCGCCGTACCCGCGCGGCGGACAGGAAGCCGAAGTTGAGCCGGGCCACCGAGCCGTTGTACGGCACCGGCACCGCGCGGCCCGCCGAGACGACGTACGGCGGGAGCGGGGTGTCGTCGTCGGCCGGGGCGAGGACGGACACCTCGTGACCGAGCCGGATGAAGTACTCGGCCAGGTCACGGATGTGGAACTGGACGCCTCCCGGCACGTCCCAGGAGTACGGGCAGACGATGCCGATCCTCACGAGGTCCCCTTCCGGTCCTGCCCCGGGGCCGTCGCGGGGTCCCGCGCGGGGTCGAGGTCCCTCAGCCACAAGCGCTGCAGCATGTGCCAGTCCTCCGGATGGTCGGCGATCCCCGTGGCGAAGGCGTCGGCCAGCGCCTGTGTCATGACAGACGTCTTCTCGGCGCGTGTGCCTGCCTCGGGGACCTCGACCGGCGGGTGGACCCGGCCCCGCATCACCGGCGAGTCGTCGTACCAGAGGGTCACCGGCAGCAGCCGGGCCCCGGTGTGCTGGGCGAGCAGGGCGGGTCCGGCCGGCATCCGGGCCCTCTCGCCGAAGAAGCCGACCTCGACACCGGAGGCGGACAGGTCGCGGTCGGCGACCAGGCAGACCAGTCCGCCGTCGCGCAGCCGCCGGGCCAGGGTGCCGAAGGCGGAGCCGCCGCTGTGCGGCAGCACCTCCATGCCGAGGCCCTCGCGGTAGGCGACGAAACGGTCGTACAGCGTCTCCGGCTTCAGCCGCTCGGCGACGGTGGTGAACGGTGTGCCGAGCTTCGTGGTGACCCAGGCGCCGGCGAGGTCCCAGTTGGCGAGGTGCGGCAGCGCCAGGACGACGCCCCTGCCGGCCGCCATGCCGTCGGTCAGGTGGTGGAGGTCCTTGACGTCGAGGGAGTCCGCGATGCGCTCGGGGCTCCAGGCGGGCAGCCGGAAGGACTCCATCCAGTAGCGCAGGTACGACCGCATCCCCGCCCGGGAGAGTTCGGCCAGCCGCTCCGGGCCCGCGTCCGGTACGACGCGCGCGTAGTTGCCCTCCAGCCGGAGCACGCCCTTGCCGCGCCGCTTCCACGCGAGGTCGGCGATGGTCCTGCCGAGGCGCGCGGCGACCGGCTCGGGGAGTTTCTTGACGGTGCCCCAGCCGGCGCCGTACAGGGCGTCGGCCAGCCGCTCCTGGGCGCTCACGTCGCGGCCTCGCGCCCCTGGGCCTCCTGCCGCTCCGCGGCCTCCACCTCGGCGGACTCGCGGCGCACGGTGACCACCCGCTGGATCAGCGTGACCAGGCTGCCGACGGCGACGATCCACAGGGCGACCGGCAGCAGGTACTGGATGCCGGGCACACCGAACGCGTGCAGGCCCGCGAGGCCGGCCGCGACCAGCGAGACCACCAGCCGTTCGGCCCGCTCGACCAGCCCGTTGACGGCGACCGGCAGGCCGATCGACTCGCCGCGCGCCTTGGTGTACGACACCACCTGGCCGCTGGCCAGGCAGAAGATCGACACCGCGCACAGGGCGATGTCGTCACCGCCCCCGGCGTACCAGAGGGCGAAGCCGCCGAAGATCGCTCCGTCGGCGACCCGGTCCAGGGTGGAGTCCAGGAAGGCCCCCCAGCGGCTGGAGCGGCCCAGCTGGCGTGCCATGTTGCCGTCGACGAGGTCGGAGAACACGAACAGCGTGATCACGACCGTGCCCCAGAAGAACTCGCCCATGGGGTAGAAGACCAGCGCGCCCGCGACCACTCCCGCGGTGCCGATGAGCGTGACCGTGTCGGGGCTGACCCCCCGCCGGATGAGAAACGCGGCGAACGGTGTGAGGACACGCGTGAAGAATGCACGCGCGTACTTGTTCAGCATGGCCTTCCCGACGGTCGGTGGGGCCGCGCGGCCCCTGCTGGCCACCCGGCGGGCCCAATCGTAGCCACGCACACGCGCGGGCGGTGCGGGGCACCCGTACACCCGCGCGGGAGCGGGACCACGATGCCCGCACGCCGGCACGCACCACCCGTCACGCCCACGCGGAAGCCGGGCCCGCCGGAATCGCCGCCGACCGGTACCGACGCCCCCGTTACACCCACGCGAGAGGCGGGACAGGGACTGTCCGGCGGGCCGCTCCGCGGACGCGGGGCCCGGTACGCGCTCCCCCACCACCTGAAGGGTGCGGGACACCCCGAGCCGCGTCGTCGTCACTCGCCGGCTCCCCCACGCCCGGCTTCGCGCGAGCGGGGAGGTCTCCCGTGCGCGGGGGGATCCCCGTCCCGTCGGCTCCCTCCCCCGCCCGGCGGCTGCGCGCTCCCCCGCTCCCGGCTTCGCCCGACCGGGACCCCGCGCGGGGCACCCTCC
>NZ_NCTE01000272.1 GCF_002114215.1 Streptomyces sp. 13-12-16
CCGGCGGTGGAGGACCTGCGCCGGGCCGCCGCCCGGCACCGGGACAACGAGGACGCGCGGGGCGAGGCGTGGACGCTGTACTACCTGGGCCAGGCGCTGGAGGAGACCGGCGACCTGGACCGGGCGGTGCGCGAGCTGGAACGCGCCCGCACGATGTTCTCCCGGATGCGGGACGTGTACGGACTGGCCTGCGCCCGGCACCACTCGGCGCGGGTGACCCGGGACCAGCGGGCGGCCCGGACGGGGTCCCTGCGGAACTCCGGGTTCGCCCGGCAGCTCCTGGTGGACGCGCGCGCCGACTTCCAGCGCATCGGGGTCGCGCACGGGGAGGCGTGGACCTGCCTGGAGCTGGCGGTCGTCGACGCGGGCAACGCGCGCACGCAGCAGGCACTGGCGCTGTGCGACGAGGCGGTGTCCCTGTTCGTGTCGTACGGCGACCGGCGCGGCGAGGACTGGGCGCGCTTCCTGCGCTGCACGCTGCTGCCGTACGCGGCGCCGGGCGGTACGGAGGTCGGTACGGCGGTGGCCCAGGAGGAGCTGTCCCGGCTGGGCCGGGCCGGCCACGACTCCCGCGACGGAAAACTGGCCGACTGCGTGGAGGCGTACCAGCTCCTCCTGGAACGGGGCGTCACCCTCGACACCGGCTGGCAGGCCTGGCACCTGGGCATGGTCCCCAGCCGCCACGCACGGGAGGTGATGGGGGTACCGGTGGGCGAGAAGGCGTAGGCCCCACCGGCCGCCGACCGGCGGTTGCGGACGGGAAGACGTACGGCCCCACCCGCCACCCACCGGTGGTCACGGGTGAGGGAACGCACGTTGCGCCGGTCGCCGGCCGGCGGTTGTGGGCAGTCGTTCCGCAGAGCGATGGGGTCCCCCCGCTCATGGGGGTCCCCCGCTCATGGGGGTCCCCCCGCTCGAGCGAAGCCGAGAGTGGGGGAGAAGCCGAGAGTGGGGGAGAAGCCGAGAGCGGGGAGGGTGGGCACAACCGCCCCGCAGCCGGCACCCGGCGTCGGCCGGGAGCGTCCGCGCAGCCCGGCGCCTGCGGGGTGCCTCCCAGGTCCTCAGGACACTGAGGGAGGCACGACTCGGCCGCGGAGAGGCGGCGGGGCCCTCAGCCCCGCTTCTCCGCGGCCGCCGCCTCGGCCTTCTCGGTCCCCGGGTCCCCGGACTCGGCGAAGTCGACGCGGCCCATGTGGCGGTTCATGGACTTCATCAGGGCCCACACCGCCAGAGCCATCACCGCGAACACGATGAACCCGAGAACACCAGGGGTCACCTTGTCCTCGTCGAGTTCCTTGGCCAGAGGCACCAGGTGGGTCATTGCCAGGCTTGCGCTTGCGCTCATGTCAGGCATTGTCCCGGATGCCCGCGAAGAGGTCGTCCTCGGGGAGGGACGTATCGACGAGGGACTTCGCCAGCTCGTACTCCTCCGTCGGCCAGACCTCCCGCTGGAGATCCATCGGCACCCGGAACCAGCCCCCGTCGGGGTCGATCTGCGTCGCGTGCGCGATCAGCGCCTTGTCGCGGATCTCGAAGAAGTCGGCGCACGGCACGTGCGTGGTGAGCGTGCGCTCCTTGCGTTCGAACTCGCTCCAGCGCTTCAGCCAGTCCCCGTACGGCGACTCCAGGCCGCGGTCCAGCATCGCCTGGTGCAGCGCCTCGGTGCGGGGACGGTTGAACCCCTGGTTGTAGTACACCTTCAGCGGCTGGTACGCCGGACCGTACTCGCCCTCCGGGTACTTCGCGGTGTCCGCCGCCCCCTCGAACGCCACCATCGTGATCTTGTGGGTCATGATGTGGTCGGGGTGCGGATAGCCGCCGTTCTCGTCATAGGTGGTGATCACCTGGGGGCGGAAGGAACGGATCTTCCGCACCAGCTCACCGGCCGCCTTGTCGACGTCCTCCAGGGCGAAGCAGCCCTCCGGCAGCGGCGGCAGCGGGTCGCCCTCGGGCAGCCCGGAGTCGACGAACCCGAGCCACTCCTGCTTCACCCCCAGGATCTCCCGGGCCTCGTCCATCTCCTTCTTGCGCACCTCGTGGATGTGCTCCTCGATGTACGCGTCGCCCTGTAGCTTCGGGTTGAGGATGGAGCCGCGCTCCCCGCCCGTGCAGGTCACCACCAGCACGTCCACCCCCTCGGACACGTACTTCGCCATGGTGGCCGCGCCCTTGCTCGACTCGTCGTCGGGGTGTGCGTGCACGGCCATCAGTCGCAGCTGGTCAGTCAAGACTCAATCCTCAAGTCGGTAGGCGCCCTCAGTGCGGCGGCGCAGTCGCAGGCTTCTATAGTGACCGAACCGGGGGACGAAAAATTCCGGAGTCCGCGCTCCGGGGCCCGCCTGGGGACACCGGTCCCCTCCTGCCGAGGAGACGATCATGAGTACGTCGAGCACGCGGCTGCCCGAGGGCCGTTACGGCCGCTCCTCGGACCAGCGTGCCGACCGCACGCTCAAGGTCGTCGGCGCCGTGCTGTCGGTGCTGATGCTCGGGCTGATCGGCTGGTTCGGCTACCACTACGTCGCCCAGAACGAGATCAGCGCCGAGGTGATCGGTTTCGACACCTCCGAGGACTCCGTGAAGGTGCACCTGGAGGTGCACAAGGACGCGGGCGTCGCCGGCTACTGCACGGTCCGCTCCCAGTCCGAGGACGGCGCCGAGGTGGGCCGCGCCGACTTCCGCTTCGACAAGGACGCCACGCGCGTCGACGAGGTCGTCACGCTCCGCACCACCTCCCGGGGCACCTCGGCCGAGCTCGTCGGCTGCCACACGGACTGACACCGCGGGGAATACCTGGCCACTGACCTGCGCTGACACGAGTCCGGTGGCTTATGTCCTCCCCCTACGGGCACTCAATTGTTAGGCTCGTGGTTTCGCCCATCCCTGGAGGAACATCCTTCTGGGTAGGGCGATGCTTTGTATTCCCAGTACCTACGAGGAGCACCTGTGACCCAGACCAGCGAGAACGTCACCTGGCTGACCCAGGAGGCGTACAACAAGCTCAAGGACGAGCTTGCGTACCTTACTGGTCCCGCGCGCACGGAGATCGCCGCGAAGATCGCCGCCGCGCGCGAGGAGGGCGACCTGCGGGAGAACGGCGGGTACCACGCGGCCAAGGAGGAGCAGGGCAAGCAGGAGCTCCGTGTGCGCCAGCTCACCCAGCTCCTCGAGAACGCCAAGGTCGGCGAGGCCCCGGCGGCCGACGGCGCCGTGGCGCCCGGCATGGTCGTGACGATCGCCTTCGACGGTGACGAGGACGACACGCTGTCCTTCCTGCTCGCCTCCCGCGAGTACGCGAGCGCCGACATCGAGACCTACTCGCCGCAGTCCCCGCTCGGCTCGGGCGTCATCGGCCACAAGGTCGGCGAGGACGCGGAGTACGAGCTGCCGAACGGCAAGAAGGCCTCGGTGAAGATCCTGGAGGCGAAGCCGTACAACGGCTGACCCACCCCCGCGAGTCCCCGACGGGCCCCCGGCACCCCTGCGGTGCCGGGGGCTTCGTCATGTCGCCGCCGAGCGGTACTTGCGCACCGCGAGCGTCCGGAAGAACGCGATGATCAGGACCGACCAGATCAACGAGGCCCAGACGGGGTGCTGCATGGGCCACGCGTCGGGCGTCTGGAAGCCCGGGGGGAGGTTGCCGAACATCTCGCGGCATGCCTGCACGGTGGCGCTGAACGGGTTCCACTCCGCGATGTGCCGGAGGAAGGACGGCATCTGGTTCGCGTCCACGAACGCGTTCGAAATGAACGTCAGCGGAAACAGCCAGATCAAGCCGCCCGAGGTCGCCGCTTCAGGAGTGCGCACGGACAGGCCGATGAGCGCACCGATCCACGAGAACGCGTATCCGAGCAGCAGGAGCAGGCCGAATCCGACGAGCACCTTGCCGAAGTTCTCGTGCGTGCGCCAGCCGACGAGCACGGCGACGACCGCCAGCACGACGAGGGTGAGCGCCGTCTGTACCAGGTCGGCCATGGTGCGGCCGGTCAGCACCGCGCCACGTGACATCGGCAGGGAGCGGAAGCGGTCGATGAGGCCCTTGTGCATGTCGTCGGCGATGCCCGCCCCCGCGCCCGCCGTGGCGAACGTGACGGTCTGGGCGAAGATGCCGGCCATCAGGAACTCACGGTACGCCTGGGTGGAGCTGGACGAGCCGACCTGGATCGAGCCGCCGAACACGTAGGTGAACAGCACCACGAACATGATGGGCTGGAACAGCCCGAAAATGAGCATCTCGGGGATCCGGGCCATGCGGATCAGATTCCTGCGGGCGACGACCAGGGAGTCCCGGATCGACCGGCCGATGGGGTTGCCGGGAGCCGTGACCCGGACGGTGTCGGTGACGGCGCTCATTTCGCGGTCTCCTTGGTGTCCTCGTCGTCCTCGGCCTCCGCGACGTGGCCGGTGAGGGAGAGGAAGACGTCGTCGAGGGTGGGGCGGCGCAGGCCGATGTCGTCGATCTCGATGCCGTTGGTGTCGAGGTCGCGGATGATCTCGGCGAGGAGCTTCGCGCCGCCGGAGACCGGTGTGGTGATCTTGCGCATGTGGTCCTCGACCGTGGTGTCGCCCTGGCCGGCGCCGCGCAGGCTGTACTTGTCGAGGAGGGCGGACGCCGACCGGATGTGCTCGCGTTCGTGCACCACGACCTCGACGCGTTCGCCGCCGGTGCGGGCCTTGAGCTGGTCGGAGGTGCCCTGGGCGATGACCTTGCCGTGGTCGACGACCGCGATGTCGTGCGCGAGGTGGTCGGCCTCCTCCAGGTACTGGGTGGTGAGCAGCAGTGTCGTACCGCCGGAGACGAGCTGTTTGATCACCTCCCACAGCTGCTGGCGGTTGCGAGGGTCGAGGCCGGTGGTCGGCTCGTCCATGAACATCACGGGCGGCGAGACGACCAGGGCGGCGGCGAGGTCGAGGCGGCGGCGCATGCCCCCGGAGTAGGTCTTGGCGGTGCGGTCGGCGGCGTCCGCGAGGTTGAACTGCTCCAGCAGTTCGTCCGCGCGGGCCTTCGCCGCCTTCGCCTTCATCTGGTAGAGCTGTCCGACCATCTGGAGGTTCTCGCGGCCGGTCAGGTACTCGTCGACGGCGGCGAACTGGCCGGACAGGCCGATGGAGCGGCGTACGGCGTCGGGCTGTTTCAGCACGTCGAGGCCGGCGACGACCGCCTTGCCGCTGTCGGGCCGCAGCAGGGTGGTCAGGCAGCGGACGGTGGTGGTCTTCCCCGCGCCGTTCGGCCCGAGCAGGCCCAGGACGGTGCCCTCGGGAACCTCCAGGTCGACGCCGTCCAGTGCCCTTACGTTCCCGAAGGTCTTCACCAGACCTTCGGCATAGATGGCGCCTGGCATATGAGTCTCCACGTCATCGTGATTCTTCGGAAAGCCTAGGTTTGCGCGCTTTGGTGTGCTGAGGTTTTCGTCGGGCGCGGGCGGCGGGACGGACGGTGGCCACCCGGCGGCGAGACACACACCATAACGCGATGTATCGCGTCCCACAATGGAATGACCCGAAGGAGTGACACCCCGTCGGGTGTCAGCCCATGACCGTGTAACCCGCCTCGCGCAGAGCCCTGTTGACCTCCGCGCAGTGCTCCGGACCCTTGGTCTCCAGGTGCAGCTCGACCTCCGCCTCCGTGAGCCCGAGCCGTGGATCGGTCCGTACGTGGCTCACGTCGAGGACGTTAGCGTCCGCCACTGACAACGCCCCCAGAAGCGAGGCGAGCGCGCCCGGCCGGTCCGTCAGCCTCAGCCGTACGGCCAGGTAGCGGCCCTGCGCGGCCATGCCGTGCCGCAGCACCCGCTCCATCAGCACCGGGTCCACGTTGCCGCCGGACAGCACCGCGACGACCGGCCCCTCGAAGGCACCGGGCCGGCTCAGCAGCGCCGCGACCGGGCTCGCCCCGGCCGGCTCGACGACCAGCTTGGCCCGCTCCAGGCACAGCAGCAGCGCGGCCGACAGCTCGTCCTCGGTGACCGTGCACACCTCGTCCACCAGCTCGCCGACGATCCCGAACGGCACGTCGCCGGGCCGCCCCACCTTGATCCCGTCGGCCATCGTCACCGGGTTGCGCACCGGCACCGGACGCCCGGCCGCCAGCGAAGGCGGATACGCCGCCGCGCCCGCCGCCTGCACGCCGACGATCCGCACGTCGGGCCGCAGCTCCTTCACCGCGACCGCGATCCCGGCGGCCAGCCCGCCCCCGCCGACCCCGACGACGATCGTGCGCACCTCGGGGCACTGCTCCAGGATCTCCAGGCCCACCGTGCCCTGGCCCGCGATGATGTCCGGGTGGTCGAAGGGATGGATGAACACGGCGCCCGTCCCGTGCGCGTACTCCATCGCCGCGGCCAGCGTCTCGTCGACCACCTGGCCCTGCAGGCGCACCTCGGCGCCGTACTCCCGGGTCGCGCTGATCTTCGGCAGCGGGGCGCCCTTCGGCATGAAGACCGTGGACCGCACCCCGAGCAGCGAGGACGCCAGCGCGACGCCCTGCGCGTGGTTGCCCGCGCTCGCCGCGACGACCCCGGCGGCCCGCTCCTCGGGCAGCAGCCCGGCGATCCGCACGTACGCGCCGCGCAGCTTGAACGACCCCGTCCGCTGCAGGTTCTCGCACTTCAGGTGCACCGGGGCGCCCACCCGCCGGGACAGGTGCCTGCTGCCCTCCAGCGCGGTCGTCCGTGCCACGCCCGAGAGCATCTTCCGGGCGCCGCGCACGTCGTCGAGGGTGACGGTCCGCAGGGATCCGGCCGTGCTGTAGCTCATGATTCCAGCATCGCAGTTCGCCGGTGGCGGCGACCGGAGTGACCAACCCGCGGACTCGGCTTTGCGCAGCGCCGGTACGGGCCGACGTCCGGCCGCGTACCCTGTCCCCCAATTAGCAGCCCTCCACGAAGTGAGCCCCCGGCCATGCCCACAACACCTGATATGTCGATGGACATGAGGACGGACCTGACGGCCGTCGGCGACACCGGTCTTCTCGACACGCTGCAGCATGAGGTGGCGCTGTTCGCCCGCCGTGCCGAACAGACGCGTCTGGGCGGGGTCGGCCAGGTGCGCAACTCGATGGACCGCGCCGCGTACCTGCTGCTCAACCGCCTCGACAAGGAAGGTCCCATGGGCGTCAAGGCACTCGCCGCGAGCATGGGCATCGACTCCTCGACGGTCACCCGGCAGGTCGCCCCGCTCGTGGACACCGGCCTGGTCAAGCGGACCTCGCACCCCGAGGACGGCCGCGCGGTCGTGCTCCAGCTCTCCCCGCGCGGACAGTCGCGCCTGGAGGAAGTGCGCTCCTCGCGACGCCAGTTGATGGCCGAGCTGACGCAGGACTGGGACCCGGAGGAGCGCGAGGCGTTCTGCGCGCTCCTGACGCGCTTCAACGGAGCGCTGTCGGCTCGGATGTCCGCCCCCGACCGGGTGGACTCCTGACTCTCCGGGGACTGCGCCCCAGCCCCCTTCGGCCCTGAACGGGCCTCGTCCTCAAACGCCGGAGGGACTGATGCAGCCCCTCCGGGGGAGTTTGAGGAGCGGGGTCCGGGGCGGAGCCCCAGGTTCGGGACGGGAAGGGGCGGCGGGGGCGAAAAACCGAAGCGTCGCGCACGCACGTCCCTTGACCGCGGGACGCACCCTGGCCTGATATGAGAACCGAGGGCTCTCAGGGGCGAGGGGAGACACGGTTGCACCCACGGCACACGTCCCAGGACGACCTCCGCGCCCGCGGGTTCGAGGCGTACGTCGCGGGCGCCGGCACCCGCCTGCTGCACACCGCGACCCTGCTCACCGCCGAACCGCCGGACGCCAACCCGCACGCCAGGCGCCTGCTGACCCTGGCGCTGGCCCACACGTACGCGAGCTGGGACCGGCTG
>NZ_NCTE01000273.1 GCF_002114215.1 Streptomyces sp. 13-12-16
CATGGCCCGTACGGCGGCGGGGACGACCCCGGCGGTCATGCCGGGCCGGCCCGCGTGGGCCGCGGCGACGACGCCGGCGACCGGGTCGGCCAGCAGTACCGGCACGCAGTCGGCGGTGAGCACCGCGAGGGCCAGTCCGCGCCGCGCGGTGACGATCGCGTCGACCTCGGGGACCGGGCGCTCGCCCCAGGGTTCGTCGACCACGGCCACGTCGGCCCCGTGCACCTGGTTCATCCAGACCACCCGGGCCGGGTCCACGCCGAGCGACTTGGCGGCCAGTTCGCGGTTGACGCGCACGGCGCCGGGGTCGTCGCCGACCGCCCCGCCGAGGTTGAGCTCCTCATACGGAGCGGCGCTCACCCCGCCCCACCGGTCGGTGAAGGCGAAGTGCGCGCCGCTCACGCTCTCGCGCCGTCCTATCACTTCAGGAAGTCCGGTACGTCCAGTTCCTCGACCGGGCTGTCGTAGGTCCGCGACGGCGGGACCGGCGGCTGGACGGCCGGGATGTCGCGCACCGGCTCCGGCGCCGGCGGCTCCGGGTCCTCCTTCGGCGTGACGCTGCCGAGCGAACCGAAGGACGGGCGGCTCTCCGGCTGCCGCGCCGGGGCGGGCTCCTCGCGCTTGGCCGAGGACGAACCGAGGACGTTGTCCCGCTTGGCGGGCGGCTGGCCGCCGTCGAAGCCGGCCGCGATCACGGTGACCCGGACCTCGTCGCCGAGGGCGTCGTCGATCACCGCGCCGAAGATGATGTTGGCCTCGGGGTGGGCGGCCTCGCTGACCAGCTGGGCGGCCTCGTTGATCTCGAACAGGCCGAGGTCGGAGCCGCCGGAGATGGAGAGCAGCACGCCGCGGGCGCCGTCGATGGAGGCTTCGAGCAGCGGCGAGGAGATGGCCATCTCGGCGGCGGCCACCGCGCGGTCGTCGCCGCGGGCCGAGCCGATGCCCATGAGGGCCGAACCGGCCTCGGACATGACCGACTTGACGTCCGCGAAGTCCAGGTTGATCAGGCCGGGCGTGGTGATGAGGTCGGTGATGCCCTGGACACCGGAGAGCAGCACCTGGTCCGCCGACTTGAAGGCGTCGAGAACCGACACCTGACGGTCCGAGATGGACAGCAGCCGGTCGTTCGGGATCACGATGAGGGTGTCGACCTCTTCGCGGAGCTCGGCGATGCCGTCCTCGGCCTGGTTCGCGCGACGCCGCCCCTCGAAGGTGAACGGGCGCGTGACCACGCCGATGGTGAGGGCGCCGAGCGAGCGGGCGATGTTGGCCACGACGGGCGCGCCGCCGGTGCCGGTGCCGCCGCCCTCGCCGGCCGTCACGAAGACCATGTCGGCCCCCTTGAGGACCTCCTCGATCTCCTCGCGGTGGTCTTCCGCGGCCTTGCGGCCGACGGCCGGGTTGGCTCCGGCGCCGAGTCCGCGGGTGAGTTCACGGCCGACGTCGAGCTTGACGTCGGCATCGCTCATCAACAGGGCTTGCGCGTCGGTGTTGATGGCGATGAACTCGACGCCCTTGAGACCGACCTCGATCATCCGGTTGATGGCATTGACACCACCGCCGCCGACACCGATGACTTTGATGACTGCGAGGTAGTTCTGCGGTGCTGCCACGTCGAAGGCCTCTCGCCTCGAGTTACGTGTCGCCCGACCGCTGAAGCACTGCTGCCCCGCGACCCGACGACTGATGCCGAATGGGACGGTCCGTAGCGCCGACCCGAACCCTAACGTTGAAGTTTAGGGTTACCAGTGTGTCCGTTCCCTGGAGTCTTCTGAACAGGACACTAAGTCGACAAGCGGCGCCCGTTCAACGAACACGCCGAACCTCCCGTTTTTCTTTTCACCCTATGTGATCAGCCGTAGCGCTGCCCAACCAGGGTGCTGGCCTGCGCTGATGTGCGTCAACTCCCCGCTGACGCGGGGGCCGTGGGCACGCTGACGTCGAAGTGCCGCGCACCGGGCTCCGCTTTCATCAGTGCGGTGAGAATACGGCCCTTCTCGGCACCCTTCTCACCGCTTCCCCAGTCGACCGTACGGCCGTCCGTCAGTTCCAGCGAGATGTCGTCGTAGGAACGGACCTTGACGACGCGGGTGGCGTGCGCCACGGAAGGCGGGATCGCACCGGCCACCCGCACCGCCTCCCGGGTCAGCCGGTCCTCGTCGAAGCGGCGCAGGCTCGCCGCCGCGGAACCGCTCCTGGAGACGGCCAGTTTCAGCTCGGGCACGCCTTCGGGAGCCTTGGAAACCGTGGCGAACCGGACACCTTCCTCGTCCACTTCGATGAATTTCCCACCTTTGTGGACGAGAAGGACAGCGGTGCGTTCCGTCACTTTCAGCGTGATCCCGCTCGGCCAGGAACGGACCACGTCAACCGTGTCGATCCGGGGCAACGCCTCGGAAAGCCGCGCCTCGATCGCGTCGGTGTCGACGGAGACCAGTTGTTCCCCGAGGGGGACGTCGGCGGCCTCGCGCACCTCCGCGGGCGTCAGGACCCGGGTCCCCGACACCGACACGCGCTCCACCCGCACCAGGTCCGACCCGTACAGCAGCCAGAACGCCCCGCTGCCGAGGAACACCAGGACGACGGCCAGGACGATGATCCGACGAACCTGTCGTCGTCCGAACCTCCGGACGGACGGCGGCGGGCCGGACGACTCCCGCTTGCGTTCACCACGCTCGGCGGTGGTCGATCCGGCCATGTTGCCTGTCCTCCGTCATACGCCTCTAGCGGTGCGCACGGGCGGCGATCGCCTCGTACACCATGCCGACGAGCAGGTCGTCGGCGTCCCGGCGGCCGAACTCGGCGGCGGCGCGGGACATCTCGTACAGCCGGTGCGGGTCGGCGAGCACGGGCAGGACGTTCTGCTGCACCCAGTCGGGCGTCAGCTCCGCGTCGTCGACCAGCAGTCCGCCACCGGCCTTGACCACCGGCTGGGCGTTGAGCCGCTGTTCGCCGTTGCCGATGGGCAGCGGGACGTAGGCGGCCGGGAGCCCGACGGCGGAGAGCTCGGCGACGGTCATCGCGCCCGCGCGGCAGAGCATCATGTCGGCCGCGGCGTACGCGAGGTCCATCCGGTCCAGGTAACTTACCGGGATGTAGGGGGGCATGCCCGGCATCTGGTGCACCTGCGGCAGTTCGTTCTTCGGGCCGACCGCGTGCAGGATCTGGATCCCGGCCTGCTGCAGCCACGGAGCGACCTGCTGGACCACCTCGTTGAGCCGGCGGGCGCCCTGCGAGCCGCCGGAGACCAGCAGCGTGGGCAGGTTGGGGTCCAGGCCGAACGCGGCGCGGGCCTCGGGGCGCACGGCGGCCCGGTCCAGGGTGGAGATGGAGCGGCGCAGCGGGATGCCGATGTACCGGGAGTTGCGCAGCTTGCTGTCGGGCGTGGAGACGGCGACCTGGGCGGCGTACCGGGAGCCGATCTTGTTGGCCAGTCCGGGCCGGGCGTTGGCCTCGTGGATCACGATCGGCACGCCGAGCCGCTTGGCCGCGAGGTAGCCGGGCAGGGCGACGTAGCCGCCGAAGCCGACCACGGCGTCCGCCTTGGTGCGTTCCAGGACCTGCTCGGCCGCCTTGATGGTGCCGCGCAGCCGGCCCGGAACGGTGATCAGTTCGGGGGTGGGCTTGCGCGGCAGCGGTACGGCGGGGATCAGCGCCAGTTCGTACCCGCGCTCGGGTACGAGACGGGTCTCCAGGCCTCGCTCCGTGCCCAGGGCCGTGATGCCCACGGTCGGATCCTGCCTGCGCAGGGCGTCCGCGAGGGCGAGCGCGGGCTCGATGTGGCCCGCGGTTCCTCCGCCGGCGAGTACGACATGCACCGAAATTCACCGCTCTCCGGACGAACGCGCCACCGGGGCACGCCGTCGCATCGTGTTCCATCTGCGGGGCCGCTGTGAACCCCCGTTCCGCTTTTTACCAAAGCGGGGTTGCCGCATGGCAAGCGCCATCCGTGCAGCGGGGTCCTCACGCGCGAAGGCGATCAGCAGCCCGATGGCGAACATGGTCGGCAGCAGGGCGGATCCCCCGTAGGAGAACAGCGGGAGCGGGACTCCGGCGATCGGCAGCAGACCGAGCACCGCACCGATGTTGATCACGGCCTGGGCCGTGATCCAGGTGGTCACGCCTCCCGCGGCATACCTGACGAAGGGGTCCTCCGTGCGTCCGGCCACGCGGATACCCGCATAGCCTAGAGCCGCGAACAGGGCGAGTACCGACAGTGTCCCCGCCAGGCCCAGTTCCTCACCGGTGATGGCGAAGATGAAGTCCGTGTGCGCTTCGGGTAGTTGGCCCCATTTCTCCACGCTCGCACCGAGTCCGGAACCGAAAATTCCGCCGGAGGCGAGGGCGTAGATCCCGTGCACCGCCTGCCAGCAGTCGACCGGCCCCGTCTGGGGCTCGGTGGCACCGAGGCAGGTGAGCCGGGCCATGCGGTTGGGGCTGGTGCGGATGAGGATCGCGCCGAGCAGCGCGGCGACCGACAGCACGCCGACGAACAGCCGGGTCGGCGCCCCCGCCAGCCACAACAGGCCGAAAAGGATCGCCGTCAGGATGATCGCCGTACCCATGTCGCCGCCGAGCATGATCAGCCCGAGCAGCATGAAGGCGGCCGGGACGAGCGGCACCAGCATGTGCTTCCACTGGGACAGCAGCCGCTTGTCCTGCTTGCGGGCGAGCAGATCGGCGCCCCACAGCACCAGCGCGAGCTTGCCGAACTCGCTGGGCTGGAGCTGGAAGGAGCCGCCGAGGGCGATCCAGTTCTGGTTGCCGTTGACCGCGACCCCCACCCCCGGCACCTGCACCAGGGCCATCAGGACGACGGCGCCCGCGAGGATCGGGTAGGCCAGGGCGCGGTGGAGCTTCACCGGCATCCTGGAGGCCGCCAGCAGCAGTACGCAGCCGATCCCGGCGGCCAGCAGCTGCTTGCGGAAGAAGTACGAGCCCGGCAGTGACATCTGCAGCGCCGTGATCTGGGAGGCCGAGTAGACCATCACCAGGCCCAGCACGGTGATCAGCGCACTGCCGCCGAGGATCAGGTAGTACGCGGTCAGCGGCCGGTCCCAGGCCCTGCGCGCCCGGGTGACCAGGGTGCGGACGGGGTTCTCGCGCGGGGGCCCGGGTACGGCGGGTCCGCGCACGGTCCGCCGCACGGGCGGGCGGCCGGTACGGCTACCGGTCATCCGGGCCTCCGCTGTACGCCGTCGACGGTCCCACGCGTCCCTCCCAAGGTCGCCCGGCGCCAGGCGGGCCGGGGTCAGGCGCCGAGCTCGCGCACCGCCTGTGCGAACGCGTCACCGCGCTTGTTGTAGTTGGTGAACATGTCCATCGAGGCGCAGGCCGGGGCCAGCAGCACCGTGTCGCCGGGCCGGGCGAGCCGCCGCGCCTCCTGGACGGCCCGGAGCATCGCCCCAGTGTCGGTCCGGTCGAGGTCGACGACGGGTACTTCCGGGGCGTGTCGCGCGAGGGCTTCGCGGATCAGGGCGCGGTCCCGGCCGATCAGCACGGCACCGCGCAGCCGCTTGGCCGCGCCGGCGACCAGTTCGTCGAAGGTGGCGCCCTTGGCGAGCCCGCCGGCGATCCACACGATCGACTCGTAGGCCGCCAACGAGGCTTCCGCGGCATGCGTGTTGGTGGCCTTGGAGTCGTCGACGTACGCGACCCCGTCCACGTCGGCGACGTGCGCGATGCGGTGGGCGTCCGGGGTGAAGGCCCGCAGGCCGTCCCGTACGGCGCTCGCGGGCACCCCGTAGGCCCGCGCGAGGGCCGCGGCGGCAAGGGCGTTGGCGATGTTGTGCGGGGCGGGCGGGGTGACGTCGGAGACCTCGGCGAGCTCCTGGGCGTTCCGCTGCCGGTTCTCGACGAAGGCGCGGTCGACCAGGATGCCCTCCACGACGCCGAGTTGGGAGGGGCCGGGCGTACCGAGGGTGAAGCCGACGGCGCGGCAGCCCTCCTCGACGTCGGCCTCACGGACCAGGTCCTCGGTGGCCTTGTCGGCCACGTTGTAGACGCAGGCGACGCGGTTGCCCTCGTAGACGCGGCCCTTGTCCCTGGCGTACGCCTCCATGGAGCCGTGCCAGTCGAGGTGGTCCGGGGCGAGGTTGAGCACGGCCGCCGAGTGGGCGCGCAGGGACGGTGCCCAGTGGAGCTGGTAGCTGGACAGCTCCACGGCGAGCACGTCGTACTCCTCCTCGCCGAGCACGGCGTCCAGGAGGGAGACGCCGATGTTGCCGACGGCGGCGGTGCGCAGGCCCGCCGCCTTCAGGATGGAGGCGAGCATCTGGACGGTCGTGGTCTTGCCGTTGGTGCCGGTGACCGCGAGCCAGGGGGCCGCGCCGGGCTTCCTGAGCCGCCAGGCGAGTTCGACGTCGCCCCACACCGGCACCCCGGCCGCGTCCGCCGCCGCGAACAGCGGCTTGTCCGGCTTCCAGCCGGGGGCCGTGACGATCAGCTCGGTGCCCTCCGGCAGGGTCGCCCCGTCGCCGAGGCGCACGGTGACGCCGAGCGCCTCCAGTTCGGCGGCCTGCTCACGCGCGCGCGGGTCGTCCCCGTCGTTGACGACGGTGACCTTCGCGCCGAGCCCGTGCAGCACCTTGGCCGCCGGGACGCCGGAGACGCCGAGTCCGGCGACGGTGACGTTCTTCCCCTGCCAGTCGGTCACTTGTCCGCTGCCCATCCCGCGTAGAAGAGGCCCAGTCCGACGATCACACAGATGCCCTGGATGATCCAGAAGCGGACCACCACGAGGACTTCGGACCAACCCTTGAGTTCGAAGTGATGCTGGAGCGGCGCCATCCGGAAGACCCGCTTACCGGTGAGCTTGAACGAGCCGACCTGGATGACCACCGACATGGTGATGAGGACGAACAGACCGCCCAGGATGGCCAGCAGCAGCTCGGTGCGGGAGCAGATCGCGAGACCCGCGAGCACACCGCCGAGCGCCAGCGAACCGGTGTCGCCCATGAAGATCTTGGCCGGCGAGGTGTTCCACCACAGGAAGCCCAGGCAGGAACCCATCAGCGCGGAGGCGACGACCGCGAGGTCCAGCGGGTCGCGCACCTCGTAGCAGGCGCCCGGGTTGGTCAGCGTCTCGCCGTTGGCGCAGGACTCCTGGAACTGCCAGACGCCGATGAAGGTGTAGGCGCCGAAGACGAGCACGGAGGCGCCGGTGGCGAGACCGTCCAGACCGTCGGTCAGGTTCACGCCGTTCGACATCGCGAGGATCATGAACAGCGCCCAGACGACGAACAGCACCGGGCCGATGGTCCAGCCGAAGTCCGTGATGAACGACAGCTTCGTGGAGGCCGGGGTCTGTCCGCGGGAGTCCGCGAACTGCAGCGAGAGCACCGCGAAGGCGATACCGACGATGAGCTGGCCGGCCATCTTCGCCTTGGCCCGCAGACCCAGCGAACGCCGCTTGACGATCTTGATGTAGTCGTCCAGGAAGCCGACCAGGCCCATGCCGACCATCAGGCCCAGCACCAGCACGCCCGAGTACCTCGGCGGCTCGCCGCTGATCACCTTGCTGAGGAAGTACGCGGCGACCGTCGCCAGGATGAAGGCGATGCCGCCCATGGTCGGCGTACCGCGCTTGCTGGCGTGCTCGCGCGGGCCGTCGTCGCGGATGTACTGCCCGTACCCCTTGCGCGCGAGCAGCTTGATCAGCAGCGGGGTGCCGATCAGCGTCAGGAAGAGGCCAATGACTCCTGCGAACAGGATCTGATTCATCATCGGGCGGAGACCTCACCCTCGGCACCGGTCTCGAGCAGCGCCTGCGCCACGCTCTCGAGCCCGACCGAACGGGACGCCTTCACGAGTACGACATCCCCCGGGCGCAATTCGCTGCGCAACAGGTCGACAGCCGCCTGTGCGTCGGACACGTGCACCGACTCCTCACCCCACGAACCCTCGTTATATGCGCCCAGTTGCAGCCAGGCGGCTTCCCTGCCCCCGACCGCGACGAGCTTGCTGACGTTGAGCCGGACGGCGAGCCGTCCGACCGCGTCGTGCTCGGCGAGCGCCTCGTCCCCGAGCTCGGCCATCTTGCCGAGCACCGCCCACGTACGGCGTCCCTTGCCCATGGCCGCCAGCGCGCGCAGCGCTGCCTTCATGGACTCGGGGTTCGCGTTGTAGGCGTCGTTGACGACCGTCACGCCGTCCGGGCGCTCGGTGACCTCCATCCGCCAGCGGGAGAGGGAGCCCGCCTCGGAGAGCGCGGTGGCGATCTCGTCTGCGGACATGCCCAACTCGTGGGCGACGGCGGCCGCGGCGAGCGCGTTCGACACGTGATGCTCACCGTACAGGCGCATGGTCACATCGGATGCACCGGAGGGTGTGTGAAGCCTGAAGGAAGGCTGTCCGCTGTCCGTGAGTCGCACGTTCTCGGCGGAGACGTCCGCTTCGTCGGACTCTCCGAAAAGGATCACCTTCGCCTTCGTACGGGACGCCATGGCCCGTACGAAGGGGTCGTCCGCGTTGAGGATCGCGGCGCCGCCCTCCTCGGCCGGGGGCAGGGCCTCCACCAACTCGCCCTTGGCCTGGGCGATCTGCTCCCGGCCGCCGAACTCGCCGATGTGGGCGGAGCCGACGTTCAGGACCAGTCCGACCTTCGGGGGCGTCAGGCCGGTGAGGTACCGGATGTGGCCGATTCCGCGCGCTCCCATCTCCAGCACGAGGAACTTCGTCTCCTCGGTGGCGGTGAGCGCGGTGAGCGGCAGGCCGATCTCGTTGTTGAGCGAGCCGGGGGTGAAGACGGTCGGCGCCTTGCGCCGCAGGACCTGGGCGATGAGGTCCTTGGTGCTGGTCTTGCCGGCCGAGCCGGTGAGCGCGACGAGGGTGGTGCCGAGCCGGCCGACGACGTGCCGGGCCAGGGCGCCGAGGGCCGCCTGGACGTCCGCCACGACGATCGCGGGAACCCCGACCGGCCGGGAGGCGAGCACGGCGGCCGCGCCCGCCTCGACGACCTGCGCCGCGAAGTCGTGGCCGTCCACGCGCTCGCCGGCGAAGGCGACGAACAGGCTGCCCGGTCCCGCCTCCCGCGAGTCCCGGACGACCGGTCCGGTGACCCGGACGGACGGGTCCGGTATGTCGTGCGTCTGCCCGCCGACGACTTCTGCGATCTCGGCGAGGGAGAGGGCGATCACAAGTTCATCCCTGGGTTTTCTTGATGGCTTCCCGAAGCACCTGGCGGTCGTCGAAGGGACGGACGACCCCGGCGATGTCCTGGCCCTGCTCGTGGCCCTTGCCCGCCACCAGCACGGTGTCGCCGGGCTCGGCCCGTGCGACGGCGGCGGCGATCGCGGCGGCCCGGTCCTCGAAGACCTGCACCTCGCCGCGCTCGTGGGCGGGCACGGAGGCGGCGCCGTGGAGCATGGTGGCGAGGATCGCGAGGGGGTCCTCGGAGCGGGGGTTGTCGGAGGTCAGTACGGCGGTGTCGGCGAGCCGCGCGGCGGCGGCGCCCATGGGCATCCGCTTGGTCCGGTCGCGGTCGCCGCCGCACCCCAGCACGACGTGCACCCGGCCCTCGGTGACCTTGCGCAGGGCACGCAGCACCGATTCCACGGCGTCGGTCTTGTGGGCGTAGTCCACCACCGCGAGGTACGGCTGTCCGGCGTCCACGCGCTCCAGCCGGCCCGGCACGCCCGGTACGGCGGCGACGCCGTCGGCAGCGGCCTGCGGGTCGAGTCCGGCGGCGGCGAGGGCGACGATCGCGGCGAGGGTGTTGGCCACGTTGAAGGGCCCCGGCAGCGGCGACCTGGCGCCGATCCGCTCGCCCTCGGGGCCGACCACGGTGAACGTCGAGTCCATCGGGCCGACCTCGACGTCCTCGGCGCGCCAGTCGGCGTCGGGGTGGCCCTCGGCGGAGTAGGTGACGACCGGGACTCCGGCCTCCTTGGCGAGCCTGCGGCCGTACTCGTCGTCCACGTTGACCACGCCGAGCCGGCTGCGCTCCGGCGTGAACAGCTGCGCCTTGGCCCGGAAGTAGTCCTCCATGTCGGAGTGGAACTCCATGTGTTCCGGGCTGAGGTTGGTGAAGACGGCGATGTCGAAGACGCAGCCGTCGACCCGGCCGAGGACCAGGGCGTGGCTGGAGACCTCCATGGCGACCGCGTCGGTGCCCCGCTCGCGCATGACGGCGAACAGGGCCTGGAGGTCGGTGGCCTCGGGCGTGGTCCGCTCGGACTTGATGCGCTCGTCGCCGATGCGCATCTCGACGGTGCCGATCAGTCCCGTGCGGTGCGCGGTCCTCAGGCCGCCCTCGACGAGGTAGGCGGTGGTGGTCTTGCCGGAGGTGCCGGTGATGCCGAGCTGGAGCAGGTCGCGGCCCGGACGGCCGTAGATGGTGGCCGCCAGCTCGCCCATCCTCGCGCGCGGGTCCTCGACCACCAGCGCCGGCAGTCCGGCCGCGGCGACGCGCTCGGCGCCGGACGGGTCGGTCAGCACGGCGACCGCGCCGAGGCCGGCGGCCTGGGTGACGAAGTCGGCGCCGTGGACGCGGGCG
>NZ_NCTE01000027.1 GCF_002114215.1 Streptomyces sp. 13-12-16
GTCCCGGGCCCGCCCCGGCCGCCCGACCACGCCGGCTCCGGTACACCGAGGACGACCGTCGCCGGGCCGGCAAGCGCTCCCGCCGCGAGCTCGCTGCCGGGTACGACCGCCGCCGCACCGCAGGGCTCCTCGAAGGCGTCGGCCTCACGCCGATCGTGCCGGCGCCGTCACACGGCCGGATCACGGCGCCGTCCTGTGCCGGGCGCGGCCGGAAGCACGCCACCACCCGTTGCCCGCCCGGTGTTCGGCCGAGCGGCACCGCGTCACACCGAGGTCCGCGTCATGACTCGCCCCGACCGGCGTTGCCGGGGGCACGGAGGATCTCATCGGCCGCCGAGTGGTCACCCAGCCCGTGCAGTATCTCGGCGAGGAGGTGACGGGCGAGGACGAGCTCCTGACCGAACGTGGCCGGTGCCCGCCGCACGAGCTGCTCGTAGAGCTCCGCCGCTTCCCGGGCGAGGCCGAGCGCCAGGGAGAGGTCCGCGCCCGCCGCGCTACGGATACCGGCGTTCGCCACGAGGACGGCGGCCAAGGCGGGAGGCTCCGCGATCCCGGCCTCCACCAGCGCTCGTACGAGCTCGGTCGCGTCCGTCGTGTGGGCCAGGGCCGATGCGAACTCCCCGAGCCGGGCTTCGGCGAGCGAGGCCAGGTGCAGTGCGTTCGCCAGCTCGTGCGCGTACAGGTCCGGGGCGGTCCCGGCGAGACTCCGGTACTGTCCGACGGCCTCGGTGAGCAGGTCGCGGGCTTTCGCCGACTGCCCCTCGGCGAGACACCGGTCCGCATGGCGGACCAGGAGGGCGGCCGCCACGGCGTACGCGTCGTCGGGGGAGACCGACACGTGGTCGGCCCCCTGCCGGAGGGCGGCCCGTCGGAATTCGGCAGGGAACGAGGTGTCGTCGAGATCGTCCTGGAGCCGTCGGCTGGACCGAAGGGGTTCGGCGAACCGGGACCGCCGCACACCGGCCAGGTCGGAGTAGGTCTCGATGGCTTCGGCCACGGCGTCGGCGGCACGGCCGGTGTCGGTCCTGAGCGTCTCGCGGACCGCGGCGTACCGGTGCAGGCTCTCGGCCAGACCCGGTCGGTGCGCGGCCGGATCGGCCGCGACGAGCCGTCGGTGGACCGTCACCGACTCGGCGGTCACGGTGAGGGCCTCCTCGGCCCGGTCCATCCGCAGGAGCATCACGCCGAGATTGCCCAACGCGGCGCCGAGGGCCGCCTCGGCGTCGTGCGGGGCCCGGCCCCCACTCAGCGGCCGGCAGACGCCGATGGCTTCCTCGGTGACGTCCACGGCCTCCTGCCGCCGCCCCAGTTTCCACAGTTGGCCCCCCTGGTTGGTCAGCAGCCGCGCGAGTGCCGGCCCGTACGCGGCCGAATCGACCGAGGCCCACACGCGGTACGCCTCGACCGCCGATGTGGTGTTCGCCAGCGCCTCTTCGTACCGTCCCAGCGCGGCCTGGGAGTCCCCGAGCCCACCTAGGGCGATCAACAGCCCGTAGGCCTGCTCCAGCGAGTAGCCGGCGGGGTCGAGCCGCCGGTAGATCGCGACGGCTTCCTGGTATTCGACCACCGCCTGGAAATGGAGGTCCGCGGAGGCCAGCCTGGCACCGAGTTCGGTGCGCAGCCGGGCGTGTGCGGCGGCGTCGTCCGTGCGGGCCAGCCGGTCTTCCGTGAGGCGCCGGGCGAACGCGGCGATGCCGACGTCGAGTTCGATGTCGGGGCCGAGGGGGAGGTGGCTGCCGATCGCTTCCAGCAGGGCGCTGTCGAGGACGTCCGGTTCGGACAGCGCGATCAGCACGTTGTTGCCGCCGCGCAGGGCGAGCCAGGGACGTTCGCGCAGCATCTGGTACAGCCGCCCGGCCATGTGGGGCCAGCGGCGCGAAGTCTCGACCAGGACGGTCAGGGCCGCCGGGACCCAGGGGGGTGCCGGGTCCTCCGGCGCACCGGACAGCAGCTCCGCCACCGCCTCGTCCGCCCACGGATCGGCCGGGTACCCACAGGTGTGCCCGGGCGTGGAGAGCGCGAGGAAGTCCTCGCCGAGGCGGTCCGGACGGAGCGGTTCGAGGACCGTGCCGTCGGCCGACGGGGGATAGCAGAAGGCGTGGTCGGTGAGGACCTGCCCGGGCTCGGCCGTGTGCACGCCGATCTCCCGCAGCGCCCGCAGTCCGGCCCGGTGGGGCAACGGGCCGGCGAGCGTCGCGGTGTAGACGGCCCGCGCCATGGTGTCGGGGCCGGTCGGGAACAAGCGGTCGAGGCCCCGGTGCAGCTCCTGCCAGTGATCGCGTTCGCGGGCGAGGAGGCAGGCGGAGACCTCGGTGGGCTCGGTGGGCGCGGTGGTCCCGTCGAGATGGGCGAGGACGGCGGTGAGTGCGGCCATGTGCACGCTGAGCACCGAGCCGTACGCCTCGTGCCGCAGGAGAGCCGCGGGCGGCGTCACCCCTTTCGGATCCGGCACGCCGAGCTGTTCCGCGAAGTCGGCGCGTGCCGCCGTGAACAGGCCCGGCCGGTCGGCAGGGTTCCGGGCGAGCGGTCCCAGCTCCTGCGCGTCCGCGGGTACCCCCGGATCCCGGTCGAGCCGGTACCGGAGGACCTGCCACCAGTGCCCGGCTGGCCGGGCGAGCAGGAGCACCCGGACGGGGGTGACGGAACCGCCGAGGTCCCTCAGCAGGGCCAGCAGATCGGAGGTGTCCCACCGCTCGGCGTAGTCGACCACCACCAGTGTGCCGAGGGCGCCCGCCACGGGGTGGACGGACTCCGCGGACGGCTCGGAGTGGTCCCGGCGGTGATGGGCGACCAGTACGTCCCACCCGTCGGCCGACCACAGCAGGGCGACCTGCGCGGCCAGCCGGGACTTGCCCTGACCGCCGGGCCCGTGCACCAACCGGACCGCCGTCCCGGGACAGGAGGCGTCGTCCCGCCAGTGGCGAAGGCGCTCCAGATCCGGTTCACGGCCGGTGAAACGCACCACTGAACGGTTCGAACGCAGCAGCAGGCTGGGACGCGAACGCGCTCGCTCGGGCGACAGGGCGGGCGGGTCGGCGGACCACCCCGTGAGACGGTACGGCGCCGGGCCCTCGTGGACGGTCATGTCCCGCAGGGACACGAAGGCGCGCCCGAACCCCGTCGCCGATGCCCTGACCGACGCCGGGGGACACCCGTCCCCCGTGGACGTGGAGGCGGGGGGAGACGCCGTGTGCGGACCTGTGCCGCGGGCGGGGCGTGGCGACGGCCGGGGGTTCCCGTCGCCCGAGGGGCCCTTGAGCCGGTGAGGATCCGACACCTCAACTCCTCCCGTGGAGCGGTTGCCCGCACGACGTCGCGGAAAGGCCGCCGAGCGGCCGGGACCTTCCGGTCGCCGCCCGCGGCGAGGCGACCGACCTCCCGCCACGCGGCTGTCGCGGGAACGGGGTGGGAACGACGGGTCTGCCGCGGCGGGCGACTGTCCACTCAGCGGTGGAAGCGCTGGTCGCCTCCCGAGACGTACAGCCGCGGCCTGCCGTGGGGGTGCGCGTCGGTCACGGTCGACGCCCCGCCGGCCTGCGCAGGGTTCCTCGCCACCGGAGTCGACGTCTCGTCCGGTGGCCGTCGCAGCCCGTCCGCCGGCATCGGTTCCTCACGGAGCAGTTCGTGGAGCCGCCATCGCCGACTCCCCGTCGACGCCTGCTCGGTCCCGGTGTCCCCCGTGTCCCGGGCGGACAGGACCCGGGCGCGAACGTCGGTGGGTTCTCCCCCGGCCGCGTCGGCTTCCGCCGGGCGCACCCGCCATGGTTTCACCGGACCCGCCGGGGCGTGTCGCCGGCCGTCCGTGGCCATCGCGCCGACCAGGGCGGACCCTGCCGTCACCACGATGGGATCCATCGCACCCTCCCCTTGCCCCTCCGGCAATCGCCGGTCAAGCGTAGGCATGCGCACACCGTCCCGGTACCTTTTCGGCGATTCGGGGGGAGCGTCGATACGTCTGGGTACGTTGCCCGCCGTCGGCGCGCGGGAGGCGCCGTGCGGCGCTCGCTGCCGTCCCGGGACCACATGTGCCCATGGGCGGACGGTGCCCGGGCCGTGCGCCTGAGGCTTCAGGACCGGCTGTGCGGCGCGGTGCCCGCCACCGCCCACACGGACTTGCCCGGATCTCCGGGGCGGTGATGACGACGGACCCGGTGCCGGAGTCCGCGGGCCCCCGCGGGTCCGGGCAGCGGCGCCGGGCCGGACGTGGAAGTCCCGCCGGGGACGCGCCCGTGCCGTACGGCGTCGGCGCACAGCCCGGCGGTGTCCGTGGGGTGAGAGGGCCCGTTCCTCGCCCGCACCGCTTCCCTCCCCACCGCGTTGCCTCCCTCCCCGCGTTCCCCCTGCTCACGCCTTGTTTCCCGGCCGACCGCACCGGCGGGCAACAGGAAACCCGTCGACCGCCGCCGGCAGCGGGGCAACTCTGGATCCGTCAGCAAGCGACGGCGGAGGGGGCGGAGTTCATGAGACGGGTACTCGTGTCCTTGTGCGCGGTCGTGGCGGTCGTCACGACCGGATGCGCAGACAGCGGTGACGCCGACGGCGGCCGGGCACCACAGGACCCGCGTCCGCGTCCCCGGGCACTGACCTGGCAGCAGGAACTGCGCGTCGCCGACGCGCAACAACGCCTGATCAAGCAGTGCATGAACCGCCAGGGATTCACCTACTGGGAGGACCGTGGCCTGACGCTCCAGGAGAGCCGCCCGGTGCGCTTCGTGCAGGACGACGTGGCCTGGGCCCGCACGCACGGTTACGGGGGACGTATCGAGGCGAAGAGCCTGCGGGTCCACGAGCGCAACCCCAACGGCACCTACCGGCAGGGCCTTTCCGCCACCCGGCGCGCCGCCTTCGACACCGCGCTGGACGGCGGCGACGACGCGAAGACGCTCCGGGCACCGCTGCCCGTCGGCGGAGAGGTCCGCAAACGCCTCGGCGGCTGCACGGAGGAGGCCGAACACACGCTCTACGGCGACCCGGCCGTCTGGTTCCGCACGAGCAAGACCGTCTCGGGACTCAACGCCCTGTACGGCGAGGAACTCATGAAGGACCGTCGGCTGACCTCCGCGATCAGGGCGTGGGCGCGGTGCATGAAGCAGGCGGGACAGCCGTACGAGGACCCCGGTGCGGCCCGCGAAGCCGTCCGCGTCCGCACCAGCCGGCTGGGCGCGGCACGCGCGGACGAGGCGTTCGCCGCCGAGCGGAGGACCGCCGTGGCGGACGCGACCTGCGCCCGCGGGACCTCCCTGCGTGCCGTGGCCACAGCACGGGAGACGCACTACCAGGACCGCCTGCGCGACCGGTTCGGCAAGGACATCGACACCTACCGGAACCTCGGCCGACAGGCCCACGACCGGGCGGTGCGCATCGTCCCGGAGCGCGACTGACCACGTCGCGCCCGGGCGGACACCGCCCCACGGCGCCGGTGCGCGCCGGGCATCCGGCCCGGCACACCGGCTCCGACGCACCAACAGGGAAACCAACGAGGGGAAACAGCATGCGCAAGTCCATCGTCACCGCAGCGGTCCTCGGGCTCGCCGCCCTGGGCCTCACCGCACCCGCCACCGCCGCGCAGGCGTCCGGGAACGCCGTCGCCGGCCCCGGCTGCGACAGCAAGTGGGGGCCGCGCAACGGCAACGTGTACGCCTGGGACGGCTTCGACTGCCAGGGCGCCCAGCTGGTGGCCACGCCGGGCAACAGCAGCAACTGGGGCTCCGCCAACGACAGGGCCTCGTCGGTCATGAACCGCGGATTCACCGGCAGCCTGTCGATCGTCGCGTTCTACTTCCTGGAGAACTACGAGGGAGGCCACGCCTGCCTCCAGCCGGGCGAGTTGTACGCCGACAACCTCTCCGACAACTTCTTCAACACCGGTCCGACGGTGAACGACAACATCAGGTCGCACCGGTGGGTGAACGGCGGCTGCGCGGTCAACCTGACCTGATCCGCCCGCCCGCCTGTCCGTCCGTCCGTCCGTCCGGCGACGAACGCCCGGAACCGCCCCGCGGTTCCGGGCGTTCGTGTTTTCGCCACATCGGGTGAAAGGTTTGGCTGCCCTTGTCAACCCGGCAGTAACCTGGGCTTCCACCGTCTCACGGCCGCACCGCATGGGGGAATCCGTGGGAGATCCGCAGCACGGGCATGAAGCAGACCACGGGATCGGGCGGGATCGGAACGCGCTGACCACGCACTCCTTCCCCGCCCGGTTGAGGCGACTCAGGCAGGCGCGCGGCCTGTCGCTGACCGACCTCGCACGGCAGACCCATTACAGCAAGGGCTACCTCAGCAAGATCGAGACCGGCACGAAACGGGCGACCGCCGACGTCGCCCGTATCTGCGACCGGGTACTGGGCGCCGAGGGGGAGTTGCTCAGGCTCGTCCAGGAGGGACCGCCCGCCGGCAGCGGGAGCGGCGCCGGGGCCGCCGATCCCGGGCGGCAGTCCGACGGGGCGTGTCCGTACCGCGGCCTGTCGGCGTTCACCCCGCAGGACGCGGACTGGTTCTTCGGCCGGGAGCACGCGACGGCCGCACTGGTGGAACGGGTCTTCGAACGGGTGGGAAGCGGCCCGCTGATGCTCGTCGCCCCCTCGGGGGCGGGCAAGTCGTCCCTGCTCAACGCCGGACTGGTGCCCGCCCTGCGGCGCGGCGACCTTCCCATGCCGGGCGCCGACCGGTGGCCGGTGGTGACGTTCACCCCCACCTCACGGCCCCTGGACGAACTCCTGGAACGCATCGCGAAAGCGGTGGGCGCAGACCTCGCCGTCACCGCCGAGGAGGCGCGCGGGAACCCCGACGCGGTGCCGGCCGCCGTACGCGCGAGGGTGGACGATCCGCCGGCGCCGCCCGGGGAACGCCGGCCCCCGCCCCGCCGGCCGGTGCTGATCGTCGACCAGTTCGAGGAACTCTTCACCCTCTGCGCGGACGAGGGCGAGCGGCGCTCCTTCGTCCGGGTGCTCCGCGCCCTGGCGGCCCCCCGGCCGGAGGAGAGCGGACACGGCCCCGCCGTCGTGGTGCTCGGCGTCCGGGCCGACTTCACCGGCCACTGCCTGGACCTTCCCGAACTGGCCCCGGTCCTCACCGACGGGCTGTTCGTGCTGCCGCCCATGTCCGTGACGGAACTGCGGGAATCCATCACCCGCCCGGCGGAACTCGCCGGACTGACCCTCCAGCCGGGACTGGTCCCCCTGCTCCTGCGCGACGCGGGACTGCGCGACGAGCAGGGCGGCCCACCGAGGGGCCCCGGGAGGGACGCCGGTGCCGGGGCCGACGTGACCCCCTCCGGCGTGCTCCCCCTCGTCTCCCACGCCCTGCTGGCCACCTGGCAGCGGCGCGAGGGGGCCGTGCTGACCGTCGCCGGGTACGAGCGGGCCGGCGGGATCCGGGGCGCGATCGCCCGGACCGCCGAGAGCGTCTTCGCCCGGCTGTACCCGGCCGAGCAGCGGACGATCCGCCGCGTCCTGTCCCGTCTGGTGTACGTCGCGGACGGCGGCGGGGCGACCCGCCGCCGGACGAGCGGGGCCGCCCTGATGGAGCAGTTCACCGACGCGGACGGCGCGGCCGCCGCGCTCGACGCCTTCGTACGGGCCCGGCTCGTCACCATGGACAGCGACACGGTCGAGATCACCCACGAGGCCCTGCTGCACGCTTGGCCACGGCTGCGGGACTGGATCCACGCCGACCGCGCCGGGCTGCTCCTCCACCAGCAACTCGCCCACGCCGCCGCCGAATGGGAGCGCGAGGGCCGGGACCCGTCCGCGCTGTACCGCGGCACCCGGCTGAGCACGGTGCTCTCCTGGGCCGACGAACTGGACGGCCGGCGCCGGCTCGGCCCCGGTGAGGAGGCGTTCCTCCGGGCGAGCCTGGCCGAGCAGGAGGGGTATGAGAGGCAGGCCAGACGCCAGGTCCGGCTCCGGCAGTCGATGCTCGCCACGCTCGCCGTCCTGCTGGGCCTCGCCCTGACCGCCGGCGGCATCGCCCACCAGCAGCGCGAGAGCGCCCTCGACCAGGAACGCGTCGCGCGTTCCCAGGCCCTCGCCGTGCGGTCCGCGTCGCTCGCCGGAGGCCGGCCGGAGGCGTCGATGCTGCTGGCCGGGGAGGCCTACCGGGCCCACACCACCGCCGAGGCGCGCGGCGCGCTGCTGAGCACGCAGTCCCAGCCCTTCTCCGACCGGCTGGGCGGTCACCGGGGGCCGGTCAACGCGGTGGTCTTCGCACCGGACGACCGGTCCCTGGCGACGGCCAGCTCCGACGGGACCGTCACCCTGCGACGGGTGTCGGACCGCCGTACGACCGCCACGTTCACCGTGTCCGGGCCCGTCCGCTCGATCGCCTTCAGCCCCGACGGCCGTACCCTCGCGGCGACGTCGACGCACGGGCCCGTGAGCCTGTGGGACATCGCCGGGCGCCGCAGGGAGGCCGTGCTCGCCGACAGCACGAAGGGTGCCCGGGCGCTGTCCTTCGACCCCCGCGGACACCGGCTCGCCGTCGCGACCGCACAGGGGCCGGTCCAGTTGTGGGACACCGCGCGCACACCCCGCCTCACCGCCTCCCTCCGCGGGCACGAGGGAGCGGTCAACGCCCTGGACCACACCCGCGACGGCCGGACCCTGGTCTCCGCCGGAGCCGACCGGACCGTACGACTGTGGGACACCGGCCGGACCCGGCCCCTCGCCGTGCTCAAGGGGCACGCCGACGAAGTGCTGGGCGTGGCGTTCTCCCCGGACGGCCGGGAGGTGGCCTCCGGAGGCGTCGACCGGACCGTACGGCTGTGGGACGTGCGCGGCGGTCGGCTCGACGCGACGCTCTCCGGGAGCAACGACGACATCAACGCCGTCGCGTACACGCACGACGGCGCCACGGTCGTCGGCGCGGTCGGCGACGGGACGACCAGGCTGTGGGACGTGCGCGGCGGCCGGCAGACCACCGTGCTCGCCGGCCACACCGACTACGTGATGGGGGCGGCCGTGACCTCCGACGGCACCCTGCTCGCCACAGCCGGTTTCGACCGGTCCGTGGTCCTGTGGAACCTCGGCGGCCCGGTGCTGACGGCCCGTCCGTTCACACAGGTCTGGCAGGCCCGGTACAGCCCCGACGGGCGGCTGCTGGCCACCGCCGACGCCGACCACACGGTACGCCTGTGGGAGGTGGGCCGGCGCCGGCTCCTGGCGACGCTCCGGGGACACACCGAGGCCGTCTTCTCGGTGTCCTTCGCACCCGACGGGCGGACCCTGGCGTCGGCGGGCTCCGACGGCACGATCCGGCTGTGGGACGTGACCGCACGGGAACCGCTGGCGACCCTGACCGGCCACACCGGGCAGGTCTTCTCCCTGGCCTTCGCCCCCGACGGCCGGAGTCTCGCCTCGGCCGGCGCCGACCGTACGGTGCGCCTGTGGAACGTGACGGAACGCGCGCCGCTGGCGACCCTGACCGGCCACCGGGACTTCGTCAACGCCGTCGCCTTCAGCCCCGACGGCCGGGCCCTGGCCAGCGCCGCCGACGACCTGACCGTACGGCTCTGGGACGTCTCCTCGCACCGCCCGCTCGGCACGCTGAAGGGCCACACCGGCGCGGTGCGCTGCGTGACCTTCACCCCTGACGGGCGGTCGCTGGCCAGCGGCGGCAACGACGGCACCGTACGGCTGTGGAACGTCCGCGAACGCCGCTCGGAGGCCGTCCTGACCGGTCACATCGGCTCCACCCGGGGCATCGCCTTCGCGCCCGACGGCCGCACGCTCGCCAGCAGCGGCAACGACCGTACGGTGCGCCTGTGGGACGTCGCCGGACGGCGCCCGTGGGCGACGCTGAC
This sequence comes from Streptomyces sp. 13-12-16, assembly GCF_002114215.1. Classification (GTDB taxonomy): domain Bacteria; phylum Actinomycetota; class Actinomycetes; order Streptomycetales; family Streptomycetaceae; genus Streptomyces. Next base: position 9,800 of record NZ_NCTE01000027.1, read on the forward strand.
GGGCCACACCGACGCGGTGTGGAGCGTGACCTTCGCTCCCGGCGGGGCCACGGTGGCCAGCGCCGGCACGGACGGCACCGTACGGCTGTGGGACCTCGACCCCGGGGCCCGGCTGGCGCGGATCTGCCGGCTGGGCGCGGGCATCGACGCGGACGCACGCGCGAAACTCCTGCCCGGTGTCCGCCTCACCGACGACCAGGCGGCCTGCGACGGGCGGGGCTGACGGCGGCTCACCTGATCACAGGGGGTTTCCCGGGTGTTTCCCGTTGCCCGTCGGAGGGAGGCGACACCCGGCTCCTCGACAAGCGCGAGGCGCGGTCAGCAAGCTCCTGTGCACCACCTCTTTCGACGACCACTTCTTTCGACGACCACGGGAAACGGGGGTCCTGGCATGCACCGCCGGACCGGTCTCATCCGCACACTGATCGCGTTACTGGCCTTCCTCCTCTGGGCGCCGGTGTCCGCCGCCGCCGCGAACACCCGGGCACCCGCGCAGCGTACGGCCGCCGACGCGTGCGGCGTCCTCGCCCCCGGGGCCTCCGCGGCGGCCGAGCGCGCGATCGCC
>NZ_NCTE01000274.1 GCF_002114215.1 Streptomyces sp. 13-12-16
AACAGCAGCATGTCGTACGCCCAGTCGGCGGGCACCGAGATCAGGTTGGCCTGCGTGTGCCCCGCGGCCACGCCGGCCGTGGGGCCCGCCAGCCCCTCCCGGAAGCGGGCGCGCGCCGTGCGCGGGCTCCACGCGCGCGCGTGCTCGTCGGCCAGGGTCACAGGGCGGTCGTCCACCGTGGCCGGCGTACGGTCGTCGGTGTGGCTCACTCCAGCTCCTTCCCGCGCGTCTCCGGCAGCCCCAGCAGCGCCAGCGCCGCGATGCCGTAGCCGATCGCGCCGAAGACCAGTGCCCCGCCCACGCCCCAGCCGTCGGCCAGGAAGCCGACCGTCGTGGGGAAGACGGCACCCACGGCGCGTCCGGTGTTGTACGTGAAGCCCTGCCCCGTCCCGCGTACCGCCGTCGGGTACAGCTCGCTCAGGTAGGAGCCGAAGCCGCTGAAGATCGCCGACATGCAGAACCCGAGCGGGAAGCCGAGCACGAGGATCACGGTGTTGGCGCCGCTCGGGATGTTCGTGTACGCCAGGATGCAGATCGCGGACAGCAGTGCGAACAGCCAGATGTTGCGCCGGCGGCCCAGCCGGTCGGTGAGGTGACCGCCGGTCAGGTAGCCGATGAAGGCACCCGAGATCAGGAACGTCAGATAGCCGCCGGTGCCGACGACCGACAGGTCGCGCTCCGTCTTCAGATACGTCGGCACCCAGGTGGCGAGGGTGTAGTAGCCGCCCTGTACGCCGGTGGAGAGCAGCACGGCGAAGAGCGTGGTGCGCAGCAGGCCCGGTGCTCCCGGCCGGTCAGGCCGGAAGATCGTCGCGAACGAGCCCTTCCGAGCGCTCCTCTCCCGCACGGCGGCCGCCTCGGGCGCGTCCCGCACACTGCGCCGCACCCACACCACGAGCAGCGCCGGCAGCGCACCGGTCCAGAACATCACGCGCCAGGCCAGGTCGTCGTCCACCAGCGAGAAGACCGCCGTGTACACGATCACGGCCAGCGCCCAGCCCACGGCCCAGGAGCTCTGGACCGCGCCGAGGGTGCGGCCCCGGTGCCGGGCGCTCGCGTACTCGGCGACCAGGATCGCGCCGACCGCCCACTCGCCGCCGAAGCCGAGGCCCTGCAGCGCGCGGAACACCAGCAGCGTCTCGTAGTCGGTCGCGAAGCCGCAGGCCACGGTGAACACCGCGTACGTGATCACGGTCAGCAGCAGCGCCCTGACCCGGCCGATGCGGTCGGCCAGCACGCCCGCGAGGGCGCCGCCGACCGCGGAGACCACCAGGGTGACGGTGGTGAGCAGACCGGTCTGGCCGCTGTCCAGACCGAAGTACACCGACAGCGCGACCATCGTCAGCGGCAGTGTGAAGTAGTCGTACGAGTCCAGGGCATAGCCGCCGAACGCGCCGCCGAAGGCGCGCCGGCCGCGCGGTCCCAGTGCGCGCAGCCAGCCGAACGCCCCCTCGTCGGGGGCGTGTTCGGGCGGTGCGGGGTGTGGGGTGTCGGTCAGGGACCGCGGTGGAGGGGGCGTGCTCATGGGCACCTCGCAGAGGGAGGACGGAGGGTGCGGGAAGGAGTGAGCCGTGCCACTGTCCAGCAAGGTAGAGGATCGTTGAACGATCCTTCAATACCCATGTTGTCCCGTACTTCCGCGTGCGATTGAATTCCGGCATGGCAGAGCAGATGGGCGGACTGGCCGACGACCGTGCCCTGTTGGGTCGCACCAGCACCGCCGAGCGGGTCGCGGACATCCTCAGGAGCCGTATCGCCGAGGGCTACTTCCCGCCCGGTACGCGGCTGTCGGAGGACAGCATCGGCGGCGCGCTCGGCGTCTCCCGCAACACGCTGCGCGAGGCGTTCCGGCTGCTCACGCACGAACGGCTGCTCGTCCACGAGCTGAACCGGGGCGTGTTCGTCCGGGTGCTGACCGTCGAGGACGTCGAGGACATCTACCGCACCCGCCGCCTCGTCGAGTGCGCCGTCGTGCGCGGGCTCGGCGACCCGCCCTACGCGCTCGGCGCGCTCGCCGAGGTGGTGGAACAGGGGCGTACGGCGGCGCGCGAAGGTGACTGGAACGGTGTGGGTACGGCCAACATCCACTTCCACCGGGAACTGGTGGCCCTCGCCGCCAGTGAGCGCACGGACGAGCTGATGCGCAGCGTCTTCGCCGAACTGCGGCTCGCCTTCCACGTCGTGGACGAACCCCGGCGACTGCACGAACCGTACATCGCCCGCAATGTCGGGATTCTCCAGGCCTTGCAGGAGGGGGACCGCGACAAGGCCGAGGAGCTGCTGGCGGCCTACCTCGAGGTCTCGCTGGAACGGGTCGTCGAGGTGTACCGGCGGCGCGTCGGCGAGGACGGACAGGACGGCCGGCCGGTGGTGTGACGACCGTCGCGCCGGGGCGCAACACGGTCGTTTGGGTCGTTGTCAGACCGAGGACCTAGTCTGTGCACCGTGACTTCGCCTGCATCGACGGACAGCGTTCCGCCCCAGCTCAGCGCGGGGCCGCGGCCCGCGCCGGGCCCGGCCGCCGACGAAGGGCTGGCGCGGCGGCTGCGCGCGCTCGCGTGCAC
>NZ_NCTE01000275.1 GCF_002114215.1 Streptomyces sp. 13-12-16
GTTCGGCCTCCCGGTCCTGCGCGTGCACGACCGTACGGTGCGGGGTCCCCTCCGGGCGCCCGCCCCGCAGCGCCAGCGCCACCGTCACCCTGCTCGCCGTCCCCCGCCGGGCCGGGACCCCTCCGGCACCGCGCACCCGCGTCCCCCGGCTCAGCCCGTCCAGCACCCCCGGAGCCACCCCGGCGACCACGAGGTCCGCCTCCACGACGGTGCCGTCGGCGAGCTCCAGCCCCGCCGCCCGGCCGTCCTTCTCCGTCACCCCGGCGACCTCCGCGCCGAAGCGGAACTCCACCCGGCGGGCCAGACACCGCTCGTACACCGCCCGCGCCAGCTCCCGCATGCCGCCGCGCACGTACCACATGCCGAAGGCGTGCTCCATGTACGGCAGCACCGCCGCGCTCGCCGGGGTCTGCCGGGGATCGAGGCCGTACGCCAGCGCGTGGCTCTCCAGCAGCGCGATCAGCCGGGGGTCGCGCAGCTCCCACGCACCGACCTCCGCGAGCGTGCCCGCCGTGCGCGTGCGGAGGAACTTCCTGTGCGGGACCGCCGGATACGGCTCGCGCTCGGCCAGCACCTGCCAGTTGGGCCACAACGGCTCCTCCAGCAGCGGCCGGCGCGACCGGTCCCAGGCCTCCCGGGCCCGCACCAGGAAGTCCCCCCAGCGCCGGGCCGCGTCCGCCCCGAGGCTCTCCTCCAGCGCGGAGACGACACCCGCGCGGGAGGCGTTCGGCAGCGACACGCGCGTACCGTCCGCGAACACGTGGTGCGACGACGGGTCGACCTGGACCAGCTCGACGCACGCCTCCAGCGGCTCCTTGCCGGTCTTCAGGAACAGGTCCCGGTAGACCGCCGGCAGCGGGAGCAGCCCGGGCCCGGTGTCGAAGGCGAACCCGTCCCGCTCCAGACGGCGCAGCGCGCCGCCGTAGGTCTCCGTCCGCTCGTACACCGCCACCCGGTGGCCCGCGACGGCCAGCCGGGCGGCGGCCGCCATCGCGCCCATCCCGGCGCCGATCACCGCAATCCGTGCCATGCCAGGGACTTTATCCGCCACCGCGGACAGCCCCTCCCCGAGTACCCGCGCCCCGAGCACCCGCGCCCCGGCACCGGGCCGTGGGCGCGCGTGCGCAGCCCTGAGTACCCGTACCTAGCCGCCGAGTTGAGTACGCGCGCGGATGGGGGCCGGCCCCCGGGAACGGGAGAGTGGGGACCACGGAAAGGGGCCCGGCCCCGGAACCGGCGACACGGGGCGCCGGAACGGTACGGGCCCACGATCCGCTCCTTCCGCCGGCACCGTCGGCGGGAGCGAGGCACGGGGGAACCCGGGGGACGACCGCAACGGGGTTCTGGGGGAAAGCACGGGGGAGTGAGGAAGGCGCCGGTCCGACGGCGGCCCGCGGGGGACGCGGCCACCACCGGGCCGGCGCCTTCGTCCGTCCGGGGGTCAGCGGCGGCCGCTGACCCGCCCCTGCAGCAGCCGGGACAGGGCGGAGTGCACGTCGTCCAGGGAGCGCTCCGGCTGGAAGGACTTCCAGTCCAGCGCGGCCACCAGCACCATGCCGACCAGCGCCGCCGCCGTCAGCGGGACGTCGATCTCCTCGCTGAACTCGCCGTTCGCCACACCCTCGCGCAGCACGCCCTCGACCACCGCCACGGCCTGCTGCCGCACCACCATCAGCGTGGACTGCCAGGCCCGGTTGGTGCGCCACAGCTCGGCCACGTACAACTGGGTGAAGGCCGGGTAGCGGTCGATGAAGACGAGCCCCGCGCGGATCATCGCGTCCAGGGCGTCGACCCCGCCGCCGCCCTCCGCGGCCGTCCGCTCGGCCGCCTCCCGCAGGGAGGCGGTCAACAGACCGACCCCGTGCCGCAGCAGCTCCTCGAAGAGGACCGACTTGCTCGCGAAGTTGTAGTAGACCGTGCCCTTCGCGACCCCCGCCCGCTCGGCGATCTCGTCCACGGTGGTGGCGGAGAAACCTTGCTCGGCGATGAGGGTGACGGCCGCCTCGTAGAGCTTCTGCCGGGTGGCCTCGCGGCGGGCACTGCCGCCCGGCGTGGTGCTGCTGCGTTCCATGGCCCTGATTGTCACAGGAACGCCGATCCGTCCGTTCACAAGGTCAGCTCCGGGTGCAGCCGGTCCATCGTCCACACCTGGCGGCGGCGGGCCGACAGGGCGGTGAGCGCGAGGGCGCCCGCGGTGAAGGCCGCGAGCACGGCGCACGCCTGCCACACCGGTCCGAGGCCGCCGCCCGTGATGAGTCGCCGCAGCGCCCCGACGACGTGGCTCATCGGCAGGAACGGGTGCAGCGCGTTGAAGAAGCCGGGACTGGTCTGCACGGGGTACGTGCCGCCCGCCGAGGTCAGCTGGAGCATGAGCAGCGCGAGGACGAGGATCCGGCCGGCCGCGCCGAAGCGCGCGTTCAGCCACTGCACGATCGCCGCGAAGCACGCCGTCACCAGGCACAGGAAGCCCACCGTGCCGGCCGCCCGCGCCATCTGCAGCCCGAGCGCCCAGTGCAGCACCGACATCAGCGCCAGCGTCTGCAGCACCCCGATCGCCACCACCGGCAGCCAGCCCGCCAGCGCGATCCGCCAGGCGGAGGCGCCCGCCGCGAGCGCGCGCCGGTTCATCGGCACGATCAGCATGTACGCCACCATCGCGCCCACCCACAGCGACAGCGGGATGAAGTACGGGGCGAATCCGGTGCCGTAGTCGGGCGCCTTGTGCAGGTCGTGGGAGACGAGCCGGACCGGGTCGGCCATCACCTCGGTGCGCCGGTCGCGGTCCCGCTCGTCGTAGTCGGGGATCCTCCCGGCACCGTCGTGCAGGCCGCCGGCGAGTTCGCCGGAGCCGCCGACGAGCTTGTGGAGGCCGCCGTTCAGGTCGTCCGCGCCGGTCTTCAGCTCGCCGACGCCCTTGTCCAGGTCCGCGGCACCGGTCTCGGCGGTGCCGAGTCCCTTGTTCAGCTTCTTCGCACCGGCGGCGACCTTGCCGGCCCCGGCGTCGAGCTTGCCGATCCTGGTGACGGCGTCGTCGAGGTCCTCGGAGAGGTGCGGGGCACGGTCGGCGAGGGCCCGGGCCTGCTTCTCCAGGGCGGCGAGGTGGGTGTCGAGCTTCTTCAGGTCGTCGCGGTGGTCGGCGACCAGGGAACCGACGTCACCGGCGACGCCGGCCGCCGTGGCCACCGCGTCCCTGGCCTTCTTCAGGTCCGGGCAGGCGGGGTCGGGCGGGACGGGGTCCTCGCAGCGCTCCCTGTGGATGCCGTCCACGGTGGCGGACGCCGCGCGGGCGTCCTTCGCGGCGGCCGGCGCCTCCTCCTCCAGGGCGTCGAGGTCCGCGCGGAGCCTTCCGGCCGAGTCGGCGACGAACCGCGCGGTGTCGCCGATGGACTTCTCGTTCTTCTCGAGGAACGGACCCACCTCGGCGTCGACCGCGTTCACCTTGTCGGCGAGGCGCCGCGTGCCGTCCGCGACCTTCTTCGAGCCGTCCTCCAGGTCGCCGGCGCCCTTGTGGAGGGTCTTCAGGCCCTTGGAGAGCTTGCCGCTGCCCTTGCGGGCGTCCGCCAGGCCGTCGGCGAGGTCCTTGGAGCCCCTCTCCGCCTTCCCGATGCCGCCGCTCAGCTCGTCGGCCCCCTCGGCCGCCTTCACGGTCTCGCCGTGGATGTCCGAGAACGAGACGAAGATCCGGTCCAGGAAGGTGCGCGAGGTCTTCGTGGACGCGGCCTGGCGCACCTCGCCGAAGACCGTCCGGGAGATCTGCCCGACGATGTAGTTGTTGGCGTCGTTCGTCCGCACCCGGAGGGCGCCCGTCTCGGGGGAGTCGCCCGAACTGGAGGCGATGCGGCGGCTGAAGTCGGCGGGCATGGTCAGCGACAGGTAGTACGTGCCGTCCTCGACGCCCCGCCGGGCCTCGTCCGCGCTCACCTCCCGCCAGTCGAAGGTGCCGCTGTCGCGCAGCCCCTCGGCGATGTCGTCGCCCGCGGTGATCCGCTTCCCGCCGGCACCGGCCCCCTCGTCGTCGTTCACCAGCGCCACCGGGATCCGGTCCAGACGGCCGTACGGGTCCCAGAACGACCACAGGTACAGGGCGCCGTACAGCAGCGGCAGCACCAGCAGGGCGACCAGGGCCGCGCGCGGCAGTCTGCCCCGGCCGAAGCGCCGGAGCTCAAGAGCGGCCAGTCGCGGCGATCGCATCGGCGGCCTCCATCCCGTCGTCGTGCCGGTCGGTCCCCGTGCGGACGGGCGTCGCGTCGGGCGGTGCCTCGCCGCACACGGCCAGCACGGTGGTGCCGGCACCGGCGATGGACCGCAGCAGGGCCCAGACCGCTTCCCGTTCGGCGGGCGACAGCTTCAGGTCGGTGTCGTCCACGCCGAGAAGGCGGGGGCGCCCCAGCAGCGCCAGCGCCAGCGCCAGCCGCAGCGCCTCCACCCGCTCCAGATCCCGTACGGCGGTCCGCGCGCCCTTGGGCAGGGCCGCGAGGTCGAGCCCGGCGGTGGTGAGGGCCGTGTCGACGAGGCTCCGCTCCTCGTCGGCGCGCGCGGTGCGCGGACGCGGTGGCCGGAGGAACGGCGAGCCGCCGAAACGGCGTTGCAGCAGGGTCTGTTCGCGCAGGTGCTCACCGACGGTGAGGGCGGGATCGAGGTCGGTGACGCCGCTGACGTGGGCGAGGGCGCTGGCCCGGCGGACCGCGGACATCCGCCGGGGCAGTTCCAGCCCGCCCACGGAGGCCAGGCCCTCCGTGGGCCGCATCCGGCCGGTGAGGGCGAGCAGCAGGCAGGTGCGGCCCGACCCGGACGGCCCCTCCACCGCGATCAGCGAGCCGGGCTCCGCGTCGGCCGAGACCCCGCGGAACGCCCATCCCCGGGGCCCCCTCAGGCCGAAGCCGCGGGCCGTGACGGCGAGTCCGGACGGACCGTCCACCAAGTCCCCCTGTTTTTGAACTGACTGGTCAGTGCAAAAACTAACGCGAACAATCGATCGAAGCAAAAGCCCAGGTCAGAACGGATTGTCAGTGGCATACCTCACGATGTGTACATACGGCACCTCTTAGTAGGGGAGCCGTCACAAAGACGACAGGAGGTTCGTCATGGCCAACCCGTCCGCAGCCGCCGCCCGTCGGCGCCGCGCAACCGGCCCTGCCCCCTCACTGAACGGCCCGGCGAGCGACATCCACCCCGTGCTGCGCCGCGCCACGGCCCCGCCCGCCGCCCTCGACCTGCTCGCCCAGGCCCGTGCCGGACTCGACGAGGCCGCCGTCCTGGAGACACCCAACGAGCGCTACGCGACGGCCCACCTCGCCGCCCTGCGCACCGCCGCCGCCGTGCTCGCCGCCCG
>NZ_NCTE01000276.1:0-9390 GCF_002114215.1 Streptomyces sp. 13-12-16
GCCGCCGTGGCGGACCGCGACACCCGCCGGCCGTCCGGTGACGACCGCGACCGCGGCCACCCGGGGCGCGAGCGCGGCGAGCGCGTCCACCGCGTCCGGGTGCGCGCGGGCCTGCTCGGGATCGGCCACGATCGGCGCGAGCGTCCCGTCGAAGTCGAGCCCGATCAGTGCCTTCCCCGGGCGGGAGAGAAGCGCCTCCAGCCCTTCCCGCCCGGCCTGCGTGGCGGGCGTCGGCGTGGCACTCGGCTCCGTGGAATCCGTATGGCTGGCCATACCGTCCAACCTATCCGCGCCCGCACCCCCGCACGCCTGTGTGACCGGTCATACCTCCGGCCGGCCGGGCGTTCCGTCCCGCAGCGCGTCCAGCTGTTCCAGGAACCAGCGGGCCGGGGGCAGCGCGGTCGCCGCCGCGGACAGGCGCTTGGTGCGCTCGGCGCGTTCGTCCGGGCCCATCGTCAGGGCCTCGTGCAGGGCGCGGGCGGTCCCGACGACGTCGTACGGGTTGACCGTGATCGCGTCCTCGCCCAGCTCCTCGTGGGCGCCCGCCTCCCGCGACAGCACCAGCGCGCAGCCCGCGTCGGAGACGACCGGGACCTCCTTGGCGACCAGGTTCATGCCGTCGCGGATCGGGTTGACCAGCGCCACGTCCGCCATCCGGTACGCGGCCAGCGAGCGCGCGAAGTCGTCCTTGACGTGCAGGACGACCGGCCGCCAGCCGGGCGTGCCGTAGCGCTCGTTGATGTCCTCGGCGAGCCGCCGCACCTCGGCGGTGTAGTCGCGGTAGACGGCGAGGTCCTGCCGGGAGGGGTAGGCGAAGGCGACGTGCACCACGCGCTCGCGCCACTCGGGGCGGTCGTCCAGGAGCTGCCGGTAGGCCAGCAGGCCCCGCACGATGTTCTTCGACAGCTCGGTCCGGTCGACCCGGACGATCGTCCGGCGCCCCTCGCCGACCTCCTCCCGCAGCGCGGTGATCCGCTCCTCGACGTCCGCCTCGTGGGCGCGGGCGCGCAGGAAGTCCGCGTCGGCGCCCAGGCCGTGCACGCCGATCCGGGTGTCCCCGAGCCCGTCCGCGAAGCGTTCGCAGCACGCGGTGAACGCGTCCGCCCAGCGGTGGGTGAGGAAGCCGAGCCGGTCGGCGCCGAGCATCCCGCGCAGCACCTGCCGCGCGATGTCGTCGGGCAGCATCGCGAAGTACTCCGGCGGCGCCCACGGGGTGTGCGAGAAGTGCGCGATGCGCAGGTCGGGGCGGAGCTCGCGGAGCATCCCCGGGACGAGTGTCAGGTGGTAGTCCTGGACCAGCACCGCCGCACCCCGCGCCGCCTCCTCGGCCAGCGCCTCGGCGAACGCCCGGTTGTAGGCCTCGTACGACGCCCACCGCCGGCGGAACTCCGCGTCGAAGACCGGCTCCAGCGGCGTCTGGTAGAGCATGTGGTGCACGAACCACAGCACCGAGTTGGCGATCCCGTTGTACGCGTCCGCGTGCATGTCCGCCGGGACGTCCAGCATCCGCACGCCGTCCTCGCCGACCCCGCGCCGCACCGCCTCGCGGTCGCCGTCGGACAGCGCCGAGCACACCCACAGCGCCCCGGCGTCCGGCCCGATCGCCGACAGCCCGGAGACCAGCCCGCCACCACCCCGCCCGGTCCGCAGCGAACCGTCGTCCTCCACCGTGTACGAGACGGGCCCGCGATTCGACGCGACCAGCACCTGAGCACCCTGCGTGACAGCCATACGCGTCAACCTAGCCCGGCCCCCGGAACCTCAAACGTGCCCGTGCGTCACCTCGGTGGCGATTTGGTCACGCGTCTTGTGTGGGAGATGTGAACAGGCTGAGGATGTGTGGTGCGCATTTCAACTTTTAGGGGGGCGGACGATCATGTCCATACGTAGGTCCATGCGCGGATCCACCGGCGTGCGCGGACTCACCGGCACGGCTGCGCTGCTCGCGGCCTCCGCACTGGTGCTGGCCGGATGCGGTGACGGCGGCGCCGACACGGAGGCGGAGGGACGGCCCGCGGCGGCCACCGCCACGCCGAGCAGCGGCAGCCCCACCCCCGAGGCGTCCTCCGGCACCCCGACGCCCACACCCACGCCCACACCGACCCCGACCCCCGTCACGTTGCCGGACCACACCGGCGAGAACATCGGGCCGGCCGTCCGCGCCGCCGAGAAGGCCGGCGTCGACTACACCGTCCGCCTCCAGGGCACCGGGAAGCGGGCCTCGTCCTGGGGCACGGGCGAGAAGGTATGCGAGCAGACCGACGGCTCCGGCACGGTGACGTTCACCGTCCCCCGTGACGGCCACGACTGCGACGGACGCCCGCTGCACACCCCGGAGCCGGCCCCCACCCCGGAACCGGCGAGGACCCAGGACTCCGGCGGCAGCGGCGGTGGTACCGGTGCCTGCGAACTCACCAGCCCGGCCGGCAACTGCTACGCCGACGGCCAGTTCTGCGCCGGGAAGCACCGCGGTCTGAGCACCCACGGCCGCGGCGGCGAGTACCTGACCTGCGCGCAGGACTCCGGCGGCACCTGGCGCTGGTCGGACGGCGTTTCCGGCTGACGGCCACGGGGGCGGCCGGGCGGTCAGGCCACTCGCCGTGCCTGGTACTCCGCGATCTCCGCCATCGGCGGCCGTTCCTCCGTGTCCACGGAGTACGTACGGGGTTCGAAGCTGTCGCCGGTCCGCTCGAACTGGGTCAGGGACGGGCGGAGCAGATGGCCGCGGGCCAGGCGGAGCTGGGCGGTCCGGTAGATCGCGGCGGCCATCCGGCCGAGGGCCTGGCCGTCCTGGTGGCGGTGGATGCGGACGCCGACGTCCACCTGGGCGAGGGCGTCCAGGCCCACCAGGTGCAGGGCGTCGACCAGCATGCCGAGTTCGACGCCGTACCCGACCGGGAACGGCAGTTGTTCCAGCAGGCTCCGGCGGGCCGCGTACTCGCCGCCGAGCGGCTGGACGAACCCGGCGAGCTGGGGCCAGTGCATGTTCAGCAGCGGGCGGGCCATCAGCTCCGTGACCCGGCCGCCCTGACCGGCGGCGATCGTGCCGGAGGCGCGTCCGTCGGACACCGTGAGGGGACGGTCGTACATGGCCTTGACCAGGTGCACGTCCGGCTCGGTGAGCAGCGGGCCGACGATGCCGGAGACGAAGTCGGAGGAGAACTCCCGCAGATCCGCGTCGACGAAGCACACGATGTCGCCGCGGGTGACGAGCAGGGAACGCCACAGCACCTCGCCCTTGCCGGGCACCGCCGGTATCCGGGGCAGGATCGCGTCCCGGTGCACCACGGTCGCGCCCGCCGCCGCCGCCACCTCGGCCGTGCGGTCGGTCGAACCCGAGTCGACCACCACCACCTCGTCGACCAGCGGGACCTGGAGCACCAGGTCGTGCCGGATCACCGACACGATCTCGCCGACCGTCGCCTCCTCGTCGAGCGCGGGCAGCACCACGCTCACCGTCTGCCCCGTCGCGCGTTTCGCCGCCAGGATCCGGTGGAGCGGGCGGTCGGCCACGGACCAGGAACGGTCGATCAGCCAGCGCTCGACTTCTTCCAGCACGGTCCCGGGCTCCTCACTGGCCTGTGATCCATCTCGCGGTACGGACGACTATCTCAACCATGCAGGCCTTCGGTTACAGTCTTGAACAACGCCGATGACCACCGCATGCCGGGGTCACCGCGCGGACGACAACTGAACACCGCTCATCCAGAGGGGCAGAGGGATACGGCCCGATGAAGCCCCGGCAACCCTCCAGTCGGTTCTTGTCACACGGACGTGGCGAGGCTCCCGGCTAGGGAAGGTGCCAAATCCGTCTCACGGCGAGGTGCGTCGTGAGGAAGATGAGGAGAAAGGGCCTCGCCTCCATGGCTGTGCAGACCGTTGCAAGCACCACCGATTCCGCCGCCGTAGACCTCGGCCCCGCCGCGGCGCTCTCCTGCCGCGAATGCGGGCACCGCGTCCCCCTCGGTCCCGTCTTCGCCTGCGAGGAGTGTTTCGGCCCGCTGGAGATCGCGTACGACTTCTCGGCCCACGACACCGAGGAGCTCCGCAAGCGGATCGAAGCGGGACCCGCGAACATCTGGCGCTACGCGCCGCTGCTGCCCGTCCCGGCGGACGTGGCGACCAAGCCGAACCTGAACCCCGGCTGGACCAAGCTCGTCCAGGCCGACAACCTCGCGCGTGAACTGGGCGTCGACGCCGGCAAGCTGTTCGTCAAGGACGACTCCGGCAACCCGACGCACTCCTTCAAGGACCGCGTCGTCGCCCAGGCCATCGAGGCCGCCCGCGCCTTCGGCTTCACCACCCTCTCCTGCTCCTCCACCGGCAACCTCGCCGGCGCCGTCGGCGCCGCCGCGGCCCGCGCCGGGTTCCGGTCCTGCGTGTTCATCCCGCACGACCTGGAGCAGGGCAAGGTCGTCATGGCCGCCGTCTACGGCGGTGAACTCGTCGGCATCGAGGGCAACTACGACGACGTGAACCGCTTCTGCTCCGAGCTGATCGGCGACCCGGCCGGCGAGGGCTGGGGCTTCGTCAACGTCAACCTGCGGCCGTACTACGCGGAGGGGTCCAAGACCCTCGCGTACGAGATCTGCGAGCAGCTCGGCTGGCGGCTCCCGGACCAGATCGTGATCCCGATCGCCTCCGGCTCCCAGCTCACGAAGATCGACAAGGGGCTGCAGGAGCTGATCGGGCTCGGCCTGGTCGAGGACAAGCCGTACAAGATCTTCGGCGCGCAGGCCGAGGGGTGCTCGCCGGTGTCCACCGCGTACAAGGCGGGGCACGACGTCGTACGTCCGCAGAAGCCGGACACGATCGCCAAGTCGCTGGCGATCGGGAACCCGGCGGACGGGCCGTACGTCCTGGACATCGCCCGCCGGACGGGCGGGGCGGTGGAGGACGTGAACGACGAACAGATCGTCGACGCGATCAAGCTGCTGGCGCGTACCGAGGGGATCTTCGCGGAGACCGCGGGGGGCGTGACCGTGGGGGTCACCAGGAAGCTCCTCGAGAGCGGGGCGCTCGACCCGTCCCTGACCACCGTCGTGCTCAACACCGGGGACGGTCTGAAGACGCTGGACGCGGTGGCAGGCACCGGGTTGACCGCGACGATCCGTCCCAGCCTCGAGTCGTTCCGCGAAGCCGGGCTCGTCTGAGTCGTCCGTCCGCGGACCGTCCGTGGCCGGTCGCGCCCACGCGGCGGCAGCCGCATGTCAAACACAGTCCCGCGCCCCCAGGGTGCTGTCCCTCCCGGAGGTCTCCTCGTGAGCGTCACCGTTCGTATTCCGACCATCCTGCGCACCTACACCGGTGGGCAGGCCGAGGTCGCCGCCGAGGGCGCGACCCTCGGCGAGGTCATCCAGGACCTGGAGAAGAACCACACCGGGATCGCCGCCCGGGTGCTGGACGACCAGGGCAAGCTGCGGCGGTTCGTGAACGTCTACGTCAATGACGACGACGTCCGGTTCGAGCAGGGGCTCGAGACGGCCACCCCGGACGGAGCCGGCGTGTCGATCATTCCGGCGGTGGCCGGCGGCTGATCATTACCTTCGGTAATGAGGGTTACCGAGCGTTCGGGGCATCGCCCCCTCCGTGAGAGAAACGGAGGGGGCAATTCCATGGGATTGAGCGCGGTAGAGTTGGGGAACGCGCTCCCGATCCGCTGATCGGAAACACTGAATTCCTGCCGCAGGCCCGACTGGATGTAGCCAAAGTATGGGCACCTTCCGCGGCATTTGCGCCCTTTGTGTGGCCCGACTTGCCCTGGATTAAGGCGAATTCTCGCCACATTCCGGACCGGTGTCGTCCAGATTTCTCGTCCGATTGACCTGTTGCAGACGGCAGTTGGACAGATACATTCAGCCGCGGTCGACGCGTTCCGGCGCACGCCCCCAACCGTTGGGGGGTGAGGTCTGACCCGGATCCGCGAAGTGTGGATCTGTGCAAGGGCCAGTAATAGGGGAGTTAGGCATGGCTCAGGGCACCGTCAAGTGGTTCAACGCGGAGAAGGGGTACGGCTTCATCGCGGTCGACGGTGGTGCGGATGTTTTCGTCCACTACAGCGCGATCCAGATGGACGGCTACCGCACCCTCGAAGAAGGCCAGCGGGTCGAGTTCGAGATCTCGCAGGGTCAGAAGGGCCCACAGGCCGACATGGTTCGTCTCAGCGCCTGAACGCGCTACCAGCCGCAAGCATCTTCTGCCGACGAAGGGCCCGCACCCCCCGGGGTGCGGGCCCTTCGCCGTGCCCACGCGCGGCCGGACGGTGTTCGCGTGCGGCCGAGCACCCCCGTGTACTCCCCATGGGCGCTTGCGCCCACCCGTCACCCGACCGCCACCCCTCAACGAGCCCGCTTCGCGGGCGCGCCTTGCACTCGGGTGGGTCGAGTGCTAATCATTGGCGTTAGCACTCTGAAGGTGAGAGTGACAACGAAGGACCGGGTCGGTGAGGCCCGCGGGCCGTGTGGGGCAAGGAACCACGGGGCCGGCGAGCCGTCCGTCGCGGGCGCGGGCGCGGTCCGAAGGAATCACCCCCAGTCCTGGAGGGACCACTTCACATGGCCAAGATCATCGCGTTCGACGAGGAGGCGCGGCGCGGCCTCGAGCGCGGCATGAACCAGCTCGCGGACGCCGTCAAGGTGACGCTCGGCCCCAAGGGCCGCAACGTCGTCCTCGAGAAGAAGTGGGGCGCCCCCACGATCACCAACGATGGTGTGTCCATCGCCAAGGAGATCGAGCTCGAGGACCCGTACGAGAAGATCGGCGCCGAGCTGGTCAAGGAAGTCGCCAAGAAGACGGACGACGTCGCCGGTGACGGTACGACCACCGCGACCGTCCTCGCCCAGGCCCTGGTGCGCGAGGGTCTGCGCAACGTCGCCGCCGGCGCCAACCCGATGGCCCTGAAGCGCGGTATCGAGAAGGCCGTCGAGGCCGTCTCCGGTGCCCTGCTCGAGCAGGCGAAGGATGTCGAGACCAAGGAGCAGATCGCCTCCACGGCCTCCATCTCCGCCGCCGACACCCAGATCGGCGAGCTGATCGCCGAGGCCATGGACAAGGTCGGCAAGGAAGGCGTCATCACCGTCGAGGAGTCCCAGACCTTCGGTCTGGAGCTGGAGCTCACCGAGGGTATGCGCTTCGACAAGGGCTACATCTCGGCGTACTTCGCCACCGACATGGAGCGTATGGAGGCCGTCCTCGACGACCCGTACATCCTGATCGCGAACTCCAAGATCTCCAACGTCAAGGACCTGCTCCCGCTCCTGGAGAAGGTCATGCAGTCGGGCAAGCCGCTGCTGATCATCGCCGAGGACGTCGAGGGCGAGGCCCTGTCGACCCTGGTCGTCAACAAGATCCGCGGCACCTTCAAGTCCGTCGCCGTCAAGGCCCCGGGCTTCGGCGACCGCCGCAAGGCCATGCTCGGCGACATCGCCATCCTCACGGGCGGCGAGGTCATCTCCGAGGAGGTCGGCCTCAAGCTGGAGAACGCCACGCTCGACCTGCTGGGCAAGGCGCGCAAGGTCGTCATCACCAAGGACGAGACCACCATCGTCGACGGTTCGGGCTCGGCCGACCAGGTCCAGGGCCGCGTGAACCAGATCCGCGCCGAGATCGAGAACAGCGACTCGGACTACGACCGCGAGAAGCTGCAGGAGCGCCTGGCGAAGCTCGCCGGCGGCGTCGCGGTCATCAAGGCCGGTGCCGCCACCGAGGTGGAGCTCAAGGAGCGCAAGCACCGCATCGAGGACGCCGTGCGCAACGCCAAGGCGGCCGTCGAGGAGGGCATCGTCGCCGGTGGTGGCGTGGCCCTGCTGCAGGCCTCCCAGGTCTTCGAGAAGCTGGAGCTCGACGGTGACGAGGCGACCGGCGCCAACGCCGTGAAGCTCGCGCTGGAGGCTCCGCTGAAGCAGATCGCCGTCAACGGTGGTCTCGAGGGCGGCGTCGTCGTGGAGAAGGTCCGCAACCTCACGGTCGGCCACGGCCTGAACGCCGCGACCGGCGAGTACGTCGACATGATCGCCGAGGGCATCATCGACCCGGCGAAGGTGACGCGCTCCGCGCTGCAGAACGCCGCGTCGATCGCCGCGCTGTTCCTCACCACCGAGGCCGTCATCGCCGACAAGCCGGAGAAGGCCGCGGCTCCGGCCGGCGGCGGCATGCCGGGCGGTGACATGGACTTCTGATCCTTCCGAGGATCGGAACCGTCCGTCGTACGACCGAGGGCGGCACCCCCTGTTCCGGCAGGGGGTGCCGCCCTCGGGCGTTTCAGGAGGCGCACCACGGCACCCGGCAGACGTGCGGTGCCGTGCCCTGCGGACACAGGCCCCGCAGCACCGCCTTGCGGACCGCCCGCCAGGTCCGCAGCGAGCACGCCAGGCGGACGCGCAGCTCGACCGGCTCCCGCGCGCCGCTGCTCCGGCCCGGGTGCTCCCAGGCCCACTGCTGCGCCAGGTGGTCGTAGAGGTCGGCGGTCGTCATCCCGCCTGGGAGCGTGCGGACGACGGCCAGGCCGACGGTCCGGGCGTTCCGGGACCCCACGGCCCGGTCGACGACCGAGCCGGCCCATGCCAGCCCCTCCTCGTCCGCGTACAGGCCGAAGCGCAGGAGACGTGTTCTCATCGGGCGACCGTACCCCGGCGCTCGGGAGGCGCCTTGTGACCGGGGTCACGCTCGGGGCCCGGGGGGAATGCCCCCGCCCGCTTCCCGGTTGGTGCTGAGCGTGCATTCGATGCACGTACACATACTGACCGGTATTCAAAACAGAGGAGCCCCACGTGACCGTCACCTCCCCGGACACCACCGCCCGAGCCGCCGGGATCCTCTCCCGGCCCGTCACGATCAACGGCCTGACCGTCCCCAACCGCATCGCCATGGCACCGATGACCCGGATGTTCTCGCCGGGCGGCGTGCCCGGTGCGGACGTGGTGTCGTACTACTCGCGTCGCGCCGCGGCCGGTGTCGGACTGATCGTCACCGAGGGGACGTACGTGGGGCACGAGTCGGCCGGGCAGAGCGACCGGGTGCCGCGGTTCCACGGGGAGGAGCAGCTCGCGGGCTGGGCGAAGGTCGCCGAGGCCGTGCACGCGGCGGGCGGCACCATCGTGCCGCAGCTCTGGCACATCGGCATGGTCCGCGAGCAGGGCCAGGCGCCGTACCCCGAGGCCCCGGCGGTCGGTCCGTCCGGGGTGCGCACGGACGGCACCGAGGGCAAGGGCGAGGCGATGACGCAGGCCGACATCGACGCCGTCGTCGCCGCGTTCGCCCGGGCAGCCGCCGACGCCGAGCGCATCGGCTTCGACGGCGTGGAGCTGCACGGCGCCCACGGCTACCTCATCGACCAGTTCCTGTGGGCCGGCACCAACCGCCGCACCGACGCCTACGGCGGTGACCCGGGGG
>NZ_NCTE01000276.1:9536-12224 GCF_002114215.1 Streptomyces sp. 13-12-16
TGTCGCCCGGGTTCCCCGTGATCTTCCGCTACTCGCAGTGGAAGCAGGACGCCTACGACGCCCGGCTCGCCGAGACGCCCCAGGAGCTGGAGGCGATCCTCGCCCCGCTCGCCGCGGCCGGTGTCGACGCCTTCCACGCGTCCACGCGCCGCTACTGGCTCCCGGAGTTCGAGGACTCCGACCTCAACCTGGCCGGCTGGACGAAGAAGCTGACCGGAAGGCCCGCCATCACGGTCGGCTCCGTCGGTCTGAACGGCGAGTTCCTCAAGGCCTTCCAGGGGCAGGGCGCCGAGCTGGGCAGCATCGACAACCTGCTCGACCGGATGGAGCGGGACGAGTTCGACCTCGTCGCCGTGGGCCGCGCGCTGCTCCAGGACCCGAACTGGGCGGCCAAGGTGCTGGCCGGCCGCTTCGACGAGCTGGCGCCGTACGAGCCGGCGTCCATCCAGACCCTGAGCTGAGGCCGTACGGGTCGGCGTCCGTGAAGGTGCCGGGCTGAGGCCGTACGGGTCGGTGTCCGTGCGGACCTTGAGTCGAGGCCGTACGGGTCGGCGTCCGTGGAGGCGCCGGGCTGACGGCGTACGGGTCGGTGTCCGTGCGGACGCCGGGCCGAGCCGGCCGATGGCGCTCCCGGAAGCGGGGGCGTCATCGGCATGTCACCCGTTTTTAATTTGCTTAAGTCAATCAATCGCCTTAAAGTTGCCTGAGTCAAGTATTGGCCTGAGTCCCGACGGAGACCCCCTTCATGTCCGACGCACTCGACCGTTCCCCCACGCCCGGCACCGCCGCGCCGCCCAGGACCGGCGCCGTGGTGCCCGTGCTGGCCTTCGGCGGCATCGTGGTCTCGCTGATGCAGACCCTGGTGATCCCGATCGTGGGGCAACTGCCGCAGTACCTGAACGCCTCCGCCGCGGACACCGCCTGGGCCATCACCGCCACCCTGCTCGCCGCCGCCGTCGCCACGCCCGTCATGGGCCGTCTCGGCGACATGTACGGCAAGCGCCGCATGCTGCTGGTCAGCATGGCCATGCTGGTCGTCGGCTCCGTCGTCGCCGGACTCAGCGACTCCCTGGTCCCGATGATCGTCGGCCGCGCCCTGCAGGGCCTGTCGTCCGGTGTGATCCCGCTCGGCATCAGCATCCTGCGCGACGAACTGCCCGCGGAGAAGCTGGGCTCGGCCACCGCGATGATCAGCGCCTCACTCGGCGTCGGCGGCGCCCTCGGCCTGCCCATCGCCGCGCTCATCGCCGACAACTTCGACTGGCACACGCTCTTCTGGATCTCGGCCGCGCTGGGCGTGGTCGCGCTGGTCCTGGTGCTGATCCTCGTACCGGAGTCGAAGGTGCGCACCGGTGGCCGGTTCGACCTGCCCGGCTCGATCGGCATGGCGGCCGGACTGATCTGCCTGCTGCTGGCGATCTCCAAGGGCGGCGACTGGGGCTGGGCGAGCGGCACCACCCTCGGCCTGTTCGCGGCGGCCGTCGTGATCCTGGTGGCCTGGGGCTTCTACGAACTGCGCGGCGACCGGCCGCTGGTGGACCTGCGCAGCACGGCCCGCCCCCAGGTGCTGATCACCAACCTCGCCTCGATCGCCATCGGCTTCGCGATGTTCTCGATGTCCCTGGTCATCCCGCAGGTGCTGCAGCTCCCGGAGGAGACCGGCCACGGTCTGGGCCAGTCGCTGCTGACGGCCGGTCTGGTCATGGCGCCGTCCGGCCTGGTGATGATGGCGCTGGCCCCGGTCTCCGCGCTCGTCTCCCGCGCCAAGGGCCCGAAGGTGACGCTGATGATCGGCGCCCTGATCGTGGCGGCCGGCTACGGCCTGAACGTCCTGCTCATGAGCGAGGTCTGGCACTTCGTGCTGGCCTCCTGCGTCATCGGCGCCGGCATCGGCTTCACCTACGGTGCGATGCCCACGCTGATCATGGGCGCCGTGCCCGCCTCCGAGACGGGTGCCGCCAACGCCCTCAACACCCTCATGCGGTCCATCGGCACCTCCGTCGCCAGTGCCGTCGCCGGTGTCGTCCTGGCCCAGATGACCACGGAGTTCGGCGGGTTCGCGCTGCCGTCCGAGGACGCGTTCCGTACGGTGCTGGCGCTCGGGGCGGGGGCGGCGCTGCTCGGGTTCGTCATCGCCGCGTTCATTCCGCGGCAGCGGGCCGCGGGGGCGGAGGGGGCCGTCGCCGGGCGTGTGGCGGAGGCCGCGGGGGTGCCCAAGGCGTGAGTCCGGGGCGGGGGTGGTGTGTTTTTCGCCCCCGCCGCCCCTTCCCTCCCCCGCTCTCGGCTTCGCTCGAGCGGGAGGTGCCCCCATCGTCCCTGGGGGCTCCGCCCCCAGACCCCCTTTGCGCCCGCGCGGCGGAGCCGCAGGTCGACACGGCCCCGCGCCCCTTTGGGCGTGCCTGCGGCGTGAAGGTCAGGGGTTGCCCATCGGTTCGATGTCGACCCTGACCGGTGTTCCCCACACGCGCAGCACCTCGTAGTCGGTGAACTCGTGCACGATCCGGTACGCCATGGCGGGCCGGGGCCCGCGCCGCTGCGCCGCGACGAACAGCTCCGCCTCGCGCCGGTCCCGGCGCGGGGTGCCGCACAGCTGCCACGCCTGCCCGTTCCACAGCTCCGGCAGCCAGCGCTGCTGCGGCTGCGGCCGGTCACCGCGCACCCCGTACCTGGACTGCGCGGGCCCGGCGG
>NZ_NCTE01000277.1 GCF_002114215.1 Streptomyces sp. 13-12-16
CTACGGCGAGACCGGCGACCGGCCGGTGGACGAGAGCGCGCCGCCGGGCGAGGGCTTCCTGCCGGAGGTGTGCGTCGAGTGGGAGGCGGCCGCGGCACCGGCGCGGGAGGCGGGCGTACGGACGGTGTTCGCGCGCACCGGGCTGGTGGTGGCGCGCGGGGGCGGGGCGTGGGGCAGGCTCTTCCCCCTCTTCCGGGCCGGGCTGGGCGGACGGATGGGCGACGGGCGCCAGTACTGGTCGTTCGTCGCGCTGCACGACGAGGTGGCGGCCCTGCGCCACCTCCTCGACACCGACGGGCTGTCCGGACCGTTCAACCTGACCGCGCCCCACCCGGTGACCAACCGTGAGATCACCGCGGCGATGGCGCGTGTGCTGCACCGCCCGGCGGTGTTCGCGGTGCCGGCGCCGGTGCTGCGGACGGTGCTCGGGGAGATGGCCGGGGACGTCCTCGGCAGCGCCCGGGTGCTGCCGGCCCGGCTGCTGGAGTCCGGCTTCCGGTTCGCGTTCCCCCGGATCGAGGGGGCGGTCCGGGCGGCGCTGTGAGCGCGCGGCGTGGGGGCGTGAAGGCACGCCCGCACGAAGGCGGGAGGGCGCACCCGCGCAAAGACGGGAGGGCGCACCCGCGTGACCACGATCCGCCCGGAACCGATCCGGCTCTGATCCCTCTGCGACCACATCGTGCCCGTCCGGCGTGCGTATGCGACCGTCGTGCGCCCGTGCTCTGTCCATGCGCGACTGACCAGGTACTCGGCCACGGTCCTAACCTCGACCCGAACTCGGGTATCCCTGGGGCCTGTTGAGGGCATGACGTCTCCAGCGCCCGCGCAACCTCGAGGAGGGGCACGTGCTTGAGCCCACGTACCAGGCGGACGTCGTCGTCGTGGGAGCCGGGGTCGCCGGACTCTCCGCGGCGCGACGGCTGACCAGCGCAGGAGTCACCACCATGGTCCTGGAGGCCGCCCATGAGGTGGGCGGCCGGATGGCGACCGAGAAGGTCGACGGCTTCCGGCTCGACCGGATCGGACGACTGCTGTCCACGGCGTATCCCGAACTGCGGCCGGCCCCGGGCCTCGACGGACCGGTGCTGCGGCCCTTCGCGCCCGGTGTCCTGCTGCACAGCGACGGACGGCACCACCGTGCGGGCGTGCAGCCGGGCGCGAGAGGGGCGCGGAGCGCGAGGGGCGCACTCCATGCCGTGCGCGCCCTGGCGAGCGCCCCACGGCCGGGTGGCGGGCCCAGAAGGCCGGTGGCCGTGCCCGGACGGCAGGTGTCCGTGCCCCGCAG
>NZ_NCTE01000278.1 GCF_002114215.1 Streptomyces sp. 13-12-16
CCAGGCGGCACTCACCGCCCGGTGCGCCGTCGCCGTCCCGGCCGCCGTGCCGGGCGGCAGGTGCACGGGACGGCCGATGTGGACATGGAGACGCGGACGGCGCACCGGGGCCGTGAACACACCGGCCAGTTGCTTCGCGACCGGCCCGGAGGCCAGCCGCCGGGCCCCCACCTGGCCCACGGGGACGACCGGCGCGCCGGTCGCGGCCGACAGCCGTGCCAGTCCCGTACGGAACGACCGGGGCGCGGCGCACCCCGCGTCCAGGCGTGACGGCAGGCCCCCTTCCGGGTACATGAGCACATGGCGTCCCGACCGCACCGCCTCCGCCGCGGCCTCCAGCGCGTCCGCCGCACGGGCCGATCCCCGGTGCACGGGAACGTGTCCGCCCCTCGACAGGGCGTGCCCCAGCACCGGCACCCGCCACAGCCCCGCCGTCGCCAGGACGACCGGTGTCACGCCCACCTCGCGCAGGGCGGCCAGCACGAGCACCGGATCGGCCGTCGAGTCGTGGTTGGCGACGAAGACACTGCCCGCGGGGAACGGCCCGGCGGTCTCACGGGTGACGGTGAGCCGCCCGAACAACGGCAGCAGGACGGCGGCGGTACGGCTGAGCAAGGGACGTCCTTCCGGCAGACGGGGTTCCTGCCGGTCAGCTTCGGGCGCGGCGGGCTCCCCGCGCCTGAGTACGCGTACTCGGACCGGCGGCGCCCCCTACTCGGTTCAGGGCCGGGAACCAGGGCTGAATCACCCCCGGACGCCCTGGGTACCCGCCCCTTCCCCGCGCGGACACGCCGCGCCGCTCCACCACGGGAGGCTGCCATGGCCGACCTCAGCCCGATCGACCTGCAGAAGGCCCTCAAAGGCGCCGAATACCCCGCCGGCCAGGACGACCTCGTCTCCGTGGCCAAGAGCAACGGCGCGGACGACACCCTGGTCAAGAAGCTGGGGCAGACCGGAACCAAGCGGTTCGACGGCCCCGACGAGGTCCAGAAGGCGGTCTTCGGCAACGAATAGCGCCGTGTCCGGGGGCTGCCCGCACGGCAGCCTCCGCTCCTGCCGGACAACCGAGACGAGGGACGGTACCGCGATGACCGAGTACGAACGTTCACACACGATGCCCGCATCACCCGAGCACGTCTTCGACCAGGCGGCCAACGTCGACCAGATGGACGACTGGCTGCCCGAGGCCCTGCACGTGCACGCCGAGGACCTGCCCGCCGTCACCGTGCACGAGGACCGCTCCGACGAGGACACCTCCGCACTGCTCCGTGCCCAGCGGGACCAGATGCGGCTCGAATGGGGCACGCGCGAGCAGGGCGGCTACACCGGCTGGCTGCAGGTCGCCGGCATCGGCAGCGGGGCCAGCGAGGTCACGGTGCACCTGTCCTTCTTCGACGACAGCCACGACCCGGGCGAGAAGGCCGTCGGCGACGCCCTGGACTCCAGCCTCCGGCGCCTGGAGGAACAGGTACGGCTCCGTGTCGACAACGCCGCCGGCTGACCGTCCGCCCCGTCCGGAAGGCCACCCCACCATGAGCAGTGAGCCCACCCCCGAGCACCGCTCGGACACCGCACTCAGGGTCAACGGCAAGCCGCACACCCTCCGCCTCGACCACCGGCGGGTCCTGCTGGACGTCCTGCGCGAGGACCTCGACCTCACCGGGGCCAAGAAGGGCTGCGACCACGGCCAGTGCGGGGCCTGCACGGTCCTGGTCGACGGCCGCCGCGTCAACAGCTGCCTGCTCCTGGCCGTGTCCCTGGACGGCCGCGACGTCACCACGGTCGAGGGCCTCACCGACGGCGGCGACGGCCTGCACCCCCTGCAGCAGGCCTTCCTCGACCGGGACGCCTTCCAGTGCGGGTACTGCACACCGGGACAGATCTGCTCCGCCGTCGGCGCCCTCGCCGAGGCCGAGGCGGGCCATCCCTCCCACGTCACCGACCCCGCCGCCCCCTCCGGGCGGCCCGTTCCGCTGGACGCCGCCGAGATCCGCGAGCGGCTCAGCGGAAACCTGTGCCGCTGCGGCGCCTACCCGCACATCGTCGAGGCCGTCGAGGACGTGATCTGAGTGGAGCCCTTCGGGTACGTGCGGGCCGGCACCGTCGAGGAGGCGGCCGAGGCGCTCGCCGCGCATCCCGGCGCCCGCTGCCTCGGCGGCGGCACCAACCTGGTCGACCTGATGAAGCTGGGCGTGGAACGCCCCGACGTCCTCGTCGACGTCGGCCGGCTGCCGCTGGACACGGTGGAGGAACTGCCCGACGGCTCCGTGCGCGTCGGCGCCACCGTCCGCAACAGCGACCTCGCGGCCCACCCCCTGGTCCGCGACCGCTACCCCGCCCTGTCCCAGGCGCTCCTCGCCGGAGCCTCCGGACAGTTGCGCAACGCCGCCACCACCGGCGGCAACCTCCTCCAGCGCACCCGCTGCCCCCACTTCCAGGACCTGTCCAAGCCCTGCAACAAGCGTGTGCCCGGCAGCGGTTGCGGCGCCCGGGAGGGAACCCACCGCGACCACGCGGTCCTCGGCCACTCCGAGCACTGCATCGCCACCCACCCCTCCGACATGGCCGTCGCCCTGGCCGCCCTGGACGCACGCGTGGAGCTGTACGGCCACGAGGGCGCCCGGGACGTCCCGGCGGACCGGTTCCACCGCCTCCCCGGCGACCACCCGGAGCGGGACACCGGGATCAGGCCCGGCGAGCTGATCACCGGCGTGGTGCTCCCGCCCGCCACGGCGTCGCTGCCCTCCGCCTACCGCAAGGCCCGCGACCGCGCCTCGTACGCCTTCGCCCTGGCGTCGGTCGCCGCCGTCCTGGACACGGCGGACGACGGCACCG
>NZ_NCTE01000279.1 GCF_002114215.1 Streptomyces sp. 13-12-16
CGCAGGCGGAGGCGGACGCCGTCGAGGAGCACCTCGGCGCCTGCGGGTCCTGCGCGGACGAGGCGCTGCGGCTGCGCGAGGCGGTCGGCCTGCTCCAGCGGCCCGAGAGCCTGGACCTGGACCCCGGCCTGCGCACCCGCGTCCTGGAGTCCTGCCTGGAGCGGCGTCCGCCCCGCGTCCCCGTGCCGGAGTGGGCCGCCGCGTACGACGCCGAGACCGCGCGGCTGGACGCGCTGCTCCAGGACTTCGGCGACTCCGAGTGGCACGCGCCGGTGCGGCTGCGCTGGTACGAGTCCGACGAGGCGAGCAGCCGCCGTACCACCGTCGCCGGGGTCATGGCGCATCTGCTGACGGTCGACGGGCTGGTCGCGGTCGCCCTCGGCCTCGACGACCCGCTCGGCGACGCCACGGCCGCCCGGCCCACCCCGACGGACCGCACCGAGGCGTACTGGCGGGCGGCCCGTTTCCCGCCCACCCGCTCGGTGCGGGCGCCCTGGCGGGAGCAGAGCCACGACCTCGTACGGACGGTGTCCTTCACGGGCGGCGGCACCGGACGGCTGCCGGTGTCGTACGGCGACTACGAACTGCCGCTGCACGACGCGATGCTGGACCGGGCCTTCGAGTGCTGGGTGCACGCGGAGGACATCGCCGAGGCGGTGGACTACCCGTACGACCCGCCCTCCGGGCGGCATCTGCACCGCATCGTCGACCTGGCCGCGCGCATGCTGCCGGCCGTGCTGGAACACCGCCGGCAGCACGGGCTGGCCTCCCCCGTGGAGCGGCACCTGGTCGCCGCCGGGGAGCCGGGGCGCAGCCTGCGGCTGGAGATCGAGGGGTCCGGCGGGGGCGAGTGGCTGATCCCGCTGGACTCTCCGGCGGCGAAGGGGTCGGCCGAGCACGAGGTGGCGCACGTCGCGCTGGACGGGGCGGAGTTCTGCAGGCTCGCGGCGGGGCACGTCCCGCCGCGAGAGGCCGCGGTGGGACAGGTCGGAGACCGCGACGCCATCAAGGACGTGCTGTTCGCGGCGGCGAGCATGAGCCGGATGTAGGGACGGGTTCCGTCCCGTCGGCGGGCGCGAGCGTGTGGGGGTCGTTCGCGCCCGCGCGGCGCAGCCGCACACCGACAGGGTCCCGCGCCCCTTGACGTAC
The DNA here is from genome assembly GCF_002114215.1 of Streptomyces sp. 13-12-16. Taxonomy (GTDB): domain Bacteria; phylum Actinomycetota; class Actinomycetes; order Streptomycetales; family Streptomycetaceae; genus Streptomyces. The sequence continues at coordinate 1,150 of NZ_NCTE01000279.1, forward strand.
GTGCAGTGGACGTACCTACAGGGGGCGGGGAACTGCGCGACAAGCCGCAACGCACCCGTGCGGGACCACGGCAGGACGCCCCCAGGGGCGCGGGACCGTACCGATACGCGCTCCGCCGCGCGGGCGCGAACGACCTCCACACGCTCGCGCCCGCCGGCGAACCGGACGGATCGAGCTCCTAGGCGAAAATCACCGTCCGCCGCCCGTTGAGCAGGATGCGGCGTTCCGCGTGCCACTTCACCGCCCGCGCCAGCGCCTGGCACTCCACGTCCCGCCCGATCGCGACGAGCCCCTCGGGCGTGACGTCGTGCCCCACCCGCTCGACCTCCTGCTCGATGATCGGCCCCTCGTCGAGGTCGGCGGTGACGTAGTGCGCGGTCGCGCCGATGAGCTTCACCCCTCGCGCGTGCGCCTGGTGGTACGGCTTCGCGCCCTTGAAGCTCGGCAGGAAGGAGTGGTGGATGTTGATGATCCGCCCGGAGAGCTGCTTGCACAGGTCGTCCGAGAGGACCTGCATGTAGCGGGCGAGGACGACGAGTTCGACGTCGTTCTCGCGCACGATCTCCAGCAGCCGGGCCTCGGCCTCCGGCTTGCCGTCCTTCGGCACCGGGATGTGGTGGAAGGGGATGTTGTACGAAGCCACCAGTTCGGCGAAGTCGGTGTGATTGGACACCACCCCGGCGATCTCCACCGGCAGCGCGCCGGTCTGCGCGCGGAACAGCAGGTCGTTCAGGCAGTGCCCGAACCGGCTGACCATGAGCAGGATGCGCATCTTCTCGTCGGCCCGGTTGATCTGCCAGTCCATGTGGAAGGAGTCACCGATCGCCGCGAAGCTCGCCCGCAGCTTCTCCACGGTCACCGGGGCGTCCGCCGAGAAGTGGACGCGCATGAAGAACAGTCCCGTGTCGTGGTCGCCGAACTGCTGGCTGTCCTCGATGTTGCAGCCGGTCATGAAGAGGTAGCTCGACACGGCGTGCACGATGCCCTGCTTGTCGGGGCAGGACAGGGTGAGGACGTACTGGTCGGCGGGGGCCGCGGCTCGGGTGGACTGCTCGCTCATGCAGAAAAGGGTCCCACACGCGCGGTCACGGCCGCCGACCGTTCCGCTACGCGGACCGCGTCACGATCCGCAGCACCTCGAGGGTGCTCGGCGGTGCGTCGGGGTCGTCGCCGTCGCTCGCCGCCATCCGCACGTGCGCGTCCCGCGCGGCCCGCACCGCCTCCGGCCACCCCTCGTGCTCGAGGTAGGCGGCCACCGGCGCGTCCGGGCCGACCTGGTGCATGATCCGCAGCACGCGCAGCACCGCGGTGTCGACGAGCGCCGCCTCCTGCGAGTCGCGGAAGATCGTGCCGACGTACTTCTCGGCGGACCAGTTGTCCAGCCAGGTGTCCTCGACCAGCCGGTAGACGGCGTCGGTGACGTCGCCGTAGCCGTCGACGCCGGCCAGCCAGACGCCCCGCTGGAAGGCGGGGTCGGAGAGCATGTGCAGCGCGGAGCGCACATTGCTGCGCCAGCGCCACCACGGCATGTCGTTGAGTGGCATGCCGCCCATGGTGGAGGAGCGACGGCCGCGACGGGAAGAGTTCTCCGAACCTTGCACGATCGTCGATCGTACGTTTCCGCGCCACACGAGTCATACGGGACCCCGCAATTCACCTCACCGTCACCGCCCGTTGACCAAGGGTCACACCGGGGTTGGCCGTGTGGCGGAATCGTGCGGGGGCATGACCGGCAGGCGACGCACCCGCAGCATCCTCCTCCCCCGCCTCCTCCGGCGGCCCGTCAGGGCCGGCGCCCTGACCACGGGCGCGCTGATCGCGTGCGCGTCGCTCGCCGCCGGGTGCGGGATCGTCCCCGGTGCCACGGGGGGCTCCGGGGACGACGGCACCGTCACCGTGATGACGTGGGCGCCCCAGGACACCCGGGCCACCAACAAGCCCGGGATGCCCGCGTTCGCCGAGGCGTACGCCCGCTGGATCAACTCCCAGGGCGGCATCAACGGCCGCCGGCTCACCGTACTGACCTGCAACGACAAGAACGACACCGTGGCCGCCGCGCGGTGCGCCCGGCGCGCGGTGCAGGAGGGCGCCGTCGCGGTCGTCGGTTCCTACAGCCAGTACGCCGACTCCTTCATGCCCACCCTGGAGGGCGCCGGGATCCCGTACATCGGCGGTTACGGCATCACCACCAACGAGTTCACCAGCCCGCTGTCCTATCCCGTCAACGGCGGCCAGCCGGTGCTGCTGGCCGGCCTCGGCCGCACCCTGGCCGACAGTTGCGGGCCGGTCGCCCTGATCCGGCCCGACACCATCGTGGGCGACCAGCTCCCCCCGCTGCTCGACTCGGGCCTGGCGGCGGGCGGGCACGCGCGCTCCGGTGACCAGCGGGCGGCGGAGGACGCCACCTCGTACGAGAGCCAGGCGCGGCAGGCCCTGGAGCGCACCACCGCGGACGTGGCCGAGCGGGGCTGTGTGGTGCCCGCCCTCGGCGACCGCACGGGCACCTTCATGGACTCCTTCCGGCGGGCCCGCGCCGACTATCCCGAGGTGCGCACCGCGACCGTGCTCGGCAGCGTCGACCAGAGCACGATCGACGCGTCCGGCGGGGCGTCGGGGCCGTACGAGGGGTCGTACGTCACCGGCTGGTACCCGGCGGCGGGTGACGCCCGCTGGAACCCGATGAAGAAGGTGATCGAGGAGGAGGCGTTCGGCGACAACCGGATCGACGCCGCGGACGCCGGGGTGCAGACCACCTGGATCGCCTACACCGTGTTCAAGCAGGTCGTCGAGTCCCTGGGGGACGGCGAGGTGAGCGCCGACACGGTGAGCGGGGCGCTGGACGGCGGGCTGAAGGTCACCACGGGCGGGCTCACCCCCACCCTGCGGTGGGACTTCCAGGACGAGCTCGCCGCCGTCGGTTTCCCCCGCCTGGTCAACGCGAACGTGACGCTGCAGGTGGTCGAGGGCGGCCGGCTGGTCGCGGCCCGCGGGGGCTTCACCGATGTGACGAAGACGCTGCGGGACGCGGATCTGGGCTGACCCGTGGTTCCGCCCGGCCGGGCGGGACCACGGGTCGGCGGCGTCCGGTCAGAGCTGGGTCGGCTGGCGCTCGGTCAGGCCGTACCGCTTGGCGATCGCGTTCCACAGCTTGGCGGCCTTCTGCTTCTCGGTGGTCGCGGTGCCGCTGGCCCGGTTGCCGGCCTGGGTCTGGCCGGTGGAGCGGGCCTGGCCCTTCTTGCAGCCCTTCTTGCCGGCGGTCTGGTCGGCCCAGGCGGCGTAGTGGTTGTCGGCCGACGCCGACGCCTGCCACGCCTTGGTGAGCGCGGTGGTCAGCGCCTGGTGGTCGGGCAGCTTGTCCACGGACAGGCCGGAGAGGTCGGTCACGAGCTGGGTGCGCTGCCCGGCCGCTTCCCGCAGGTCCTCGGCCGCCCGGTCGAGGTCGCGGCAGGCCTTCACGTCGGCGACCGCGTTGATCACGGTGGTGCGGCTGTTGCCGCTGTCGGCCAGCAGCTTGTCCAGCTCGACGGCCTGCTCGCGGGCCGGGTCGGCGGACGGCGAGGCGGATGCCTCCACGCTCGCGGGCGCGGTCGCGGACACGTTCTGGTTGTCGCCGTCGTCGTCGCCGCCCGGGCTGCCGAGCAGCGCGCCCGCGCCGACGCCGAGGACGGCGATACCGACGCCGACCGCCGCGATGAGCGGCACGCGTGAGCCGGTGCGGCCACCG
>NZ_NCTE01000280.1 GCF_002114215.1 Streptomyces sp. 13-12-16
TGGAATCAGCGCAACGGCGTGGTGTCCGCGCCCAGCAGCACCGCGCGGGCCCTGCGGCGCGAGCGGCGCCGCGCCCGCCGTCAGCAGCGGGCCGCCCAGCGGGCGCAGGCTCGAATACGCCGACGGGGCGGAGCCGGGCAGCTCTCGCACCCCTGAGACCGCTTCCTCGCCGGGACGCGGGCCCTCGGTACGCTGAAGTCGCACATGGCGCGCCGGCAGGCGCCCTGCGCAACGGTTACCGACAGATGGTGAGAGCCGAGCCATGACCGGCGAGCGGAAACAGCCCGGGGGGACCGGGAGGGGCACGACGAGTGCCGTGCAGTCGGTGGACCGTGCGGTGAGCGTGCTGGAGATCCTGGCACGGCACGGCGAGGCGGGTGTCACGGAGATCGCCGGCGAGCTGGGCGTGCACAAGTCCACGGCCTTCCGGCTGCTCGGTGTCCTGGAGAACCGCGGTCTCGTGGCACAGACGAAGGACCGCGGCAAGTACCACCTGGGTGCCGGTGTGCTGCGCCTCGCGGGGGCGGCCGCCGTACGGCTGGACATCTCGCAGGAGGGCGTCCCGGTCTGCCGGGAGCTCGCCGACGAGCTGGGCGAGACGGTGAACATAGCGGTGCTGGACGACGACGCCGCCGTCAACATCATGCAGGCCCGGGGCACGGCGTCGGTCACCGCGCAGGACTGGCTCGGCAGGCGCACCCCGCTGCACGCCACCGCCGGCGGCAAGGTGTTCCTGGCCCACCTGCCACCCGTCGTTCGTGAGGGTCACCTCGCGCGCCCGCTGCGTCGGTTCACGGAGCGGACGATCGTCGTGGCGTCGGAGCTGCGCGGTGAGCTGGAGACGGTGGTCGAGCGGGGGTACGGCGCCACGCTGGAGGAGCTGGAGCTGGGACTCGCGGCCGTCGCGGCGCCGGTCCGCTCGCACGACGGCACGGTGATGGCGGCGATCAGTGTCTCCGGACCGGTGTACCGGCTGGGTGCGGACCGGCTGCCCGAACTGGGCGGCCGGGCGGTGACGGCGGCGGCCGAGTTGTCCCGGCGCATGGGCTACGGCCTCTGAGCCCCGGCCGGGGCGCCGCCTGATCGGCTTCGGGGCCTCCTCCGGGGCACTGCCTGATCAGCCGCTCGCCGCCGCGGGCCGCTTGAACATGCGGGTCGCCGTGATCTCGCTGTGTGCCTCCTCGGCCGGGTCCTGCTGCGGGAGCCCCGGCCGGAGGTGTTCCTCCACGCTGATGTACTTCAGGCCGGCCCGCAGGTCGGCGTCGTTCCGCAGCCGGATGACCAGCGGGAACTCCGCGAGCGCCGTGGTGTCGAACAGACCGGTGGTGTACAGGAGCTGGACGCCGAGCGCGTCGGAGACCGCGCGCTGGAGCTCCAGGAGATAGGTGGCGTTGGCGCGGCCGATGGGGTTGTCCAGGAACAGCGTGCCGGCGTGGCGGTGCTTGTCCCGGCCGCGGTCGTTGGAGCGCAGTGCGGCCATCGTGCAGTACAGGGCGATGGCCGCGGTGAGCAGCTGGCCGCCGGAGAACACGTCGCCCATCTGGCCCACGGGGACGCGTTCGGCGCGCAGTACCGCGTCGGGCTTGAGGATCTCGACGGCGACGCCCTTGGGCTGGAGGGCGGCGGCGACCCCGCGCAGCAGCAGGGACATGCCGTCGCGCCGGAGGTCGGAGTTCTTCCTGACGGCCGCCCGGGTCGCCTCGTCGACGACCTCGCCGAGCCGCTCGGTGAGGGTGGCCTGGTCGGGCTCCTCGAAGCGGATGCGCAGGAACTCCTGTCCGGACCACTCGCCGAGCCCTTCCGGCAGCCGGGACAGCCGCTGGGCGGAGCGGAGGGTGGCGAGGGAGGACTCGACCAGGCCCCGCAGCCGGTCCACGATCGAGTCGCGGTTGCGCTCCAGCTGCTCCAGCTCGTCGGTGAGGACCCGCAGCCGGGGGGCGAAGGCGTCCGCCCACTTCTGGGCGTGCTCGGGCAGCGCCGAGGCGGGCAGTTCGCGGATCTGCTGGCGCGCGGGGGTGCGGACCTGCTCGTAGCGCGTGGAGTTGGCGTGCCGGACGAGGACGTCGCTCGCCTCGCGCACGGCGGACTCGGCGGCGGACAGGTCCGCGGCGCAGCCGCGCAGGGAGCGGCGGGCCTCGGCGGCGGACTGCCGGGCGTCCTCCAGTCCGCCCGGGTAGGGCTCGGGCTGCTCCTGCTCCTCCTCGCCGGCGTGCTCGCGCAGCAGGTCGCGGAGCATGGCGGCGATCTCGTCGAAGCCACTGGCCGCGTCCTCGGCGGCGCGGTGCGCGTCGAGGAGTCCGGCGTGGGCCTCCCGGGCCTGGCCCAGGGCCTCGCTGCGGGAGGCGAGTTCGGTGGTGGCGGTGCGCAGGAGGGTCTGCGCGTGCTCGGCGTCGCGCGGCACCAGCTCCTCGGGGAGCCCGGTGTGCGCCTCGCCGTCCTCGGGCGCGAGCCGTTCGGTCTCGCCGCGCAGCCGTCCGAGCTGCTCGCTCGCGCTGGACATGCGGGTCTCCAGGAGCTGCACCAGCTCCTCGGCGCGGGCGGCGGCGGCCTGCCGGCTGGGGCCGTCGGAGCCGTCGGGCGACTGGAGCAACTGCTCGGCGCGGGTGCGGACCTTGTTGCTGAGCCGGTCCAGTTCGGCGCGGGCGGCGCTCTCGTCGCTCTCCGCGCGGGCCTGTTCGGCGCGCAGGTCGGCGCCGACGCCGACCTTCTCGTACAGCTGGGACGCGGCGCGGTAGGCCTCGCGCAGGGCGGGCAGGGAGGCCTGCGGCGCTGCGGTGCCGTCCTCGGGCACGTCGTCGGGGGCGCCCGCGATCTCGGAGCGCTCGGCGCGCAGCGCGCGGGCGGTG
>NZ_NCTE01000281.1 GCF_002114215.1 Streptomyces sp. 13-12-16
CCCGGCCCCGGCGCGTGGCGCGGGGCCAAAGGGCGGCGGCCGCGGGCCCATGAGAATCCGGGACGGGCCTGGGGCCCGTCCCGGAACTCGTCCGTGCCGCCGCGCTCACCGTTGCAGCGCGGGCTCCTCGTCGTCGGCGAGCGGCCGTCGACCGGCCGGCAGCTCCGCCGCCGGCCGGGACAGCCGGCTCGGCCACCACATCCGCCGGCCGATCAGCAGGGTGAGGGCGGGCACCAGGACCGACCGCACCAGCAGGGCGTCGAGCAGCACGCCGAAGGCCACCAGGAACCCGACCTCGACCAGCATCACCAGCGGAAGGGTGACGAGGACCGCGAACGTGGCCGCCAGGACCAGGCCCGCCGAGGTGATGACGCCACCGGTGGCCGAGAGGGCCTTGAGCATGCCCTCTCCGGTGCCGAGGCGCACGGTCTCCTCCCGGGCCCGGCTGGTCAGGAAGATGTTGTAGTCGACGCCGAGCGCCACCAGGAACAGGAATGCCAGCAGCGGCACCGAATAGTCGATGCCCTTGAACCCGAGGACGGTGTCGAAGACGAACACGCTGCCGCCGAAGGCCGCGGCGAACGAGACGATCACGGTGGCCATCAGGACCAGCGGGGCCAGGACCGCGCGCAGCAGCAGCCCGAGGACGATCAGGACGACGACGAGCACCAGCGGGATCACCAGCTTCTCGTCGCGCCTGGTGGTCACCTCGGTGTCGAGGTTCTCCGCACTCGGCCCGCCGACGATCGCCTCCGCCCCGCTCACCGCGTGCACGGCGGTGCGCACCCGCAGAATCGTGTCGTACTCGGGGGTTGAGGAACATCCATGTCGGATCGTGCGCTAAGCCGACGTCGGCCCTGGTGGGCGACTGACGGGGCCTGGGCGGCAGGGACGGGCTGAAGTCTTGCTGCAGATAACACCCCAATATCTGCGGTAACTTGATCCGTAACCTGCGGTGACGCTCTCTGGGCCGTACGTGAAGTGGCCCTGTTATCTGTGGCAAGGGGGAAGCGGTGCCCACCGTCGAAAAGTTGCCGACCGGCAAGGCGCTCACCGTCCGGACGGCGGCCGACGTGTTCCTGGACTCGCTTGGCAACCCGAACACGGTCCGCAACTACGGAATCGGGGTGGGCAAGACCGCCGAACGGCTCGGCGAGTCCCGACCGCTGGCCTCGGTCGCGGACGACGAGATCGGCGAGGCCCTCGAACTGCTCTGGGGCACTGCCGCGGTGAACACCTGGAACTCCCGGCGCGCGGCGGTGTTGTCCTGGCTCGGCTGGTGCCGGGAGCGCGGCTACGACGGCCCCGCCGTTCCGGCCTGGGCGAAACGGCTCGCGGTGCCGGACTCCGAGACCCCGGCTCGCTCCCGCATGGCCATCGACCGGCTGATCGCGCGGCGTGAGGTGCACCTGCGGGAGAAGACGCTGTGGCGGATGCTCTACGAGACCGCCGGGCGCTCGGAGGAGATCCTGGGCGTGAACATCGAGGATCTGGACTTCGCCGGCCGCCGCTGCCTGGTAAAGGCCAAGGGGGCGAAGTCGAAGTCCCGCCGCCGAGGCCAGGTCCGCGAGGACTTCGTGCTGGAGAAGGTGTACTGGGACGCCGGCACCGCCCGGCTCCTGCCCCGGCTGCTCAAGGGCCGCACCCGCGGGCCGGTGTTCGTCACCCACCGCCGCCCCGGCCCGGGGAAGGTCGTCAGCCCACGTGACATCTGCCCGGACACCGGCTTCGCCCGGCTGTCGTACGGGCAGGCCCGCGCGCTGCTGGACCACCACACTGCGGTGCGCGGAGCGGGCGCGGGCTGGGACCTGCACGAGTACCGCCACTCCGCTCTGACCCATCTCGGTGAGCAAGGCGCGAGCCTGCTGATGCTGATGGCGAAGTCCCGGCACAAGAAGCCGGAGAACGTCCGCCGCTACTTCAAGCCCTCCCCGGAGGCGATCGCCGAGCTCACGAGCCTGCTTGCTCCGGGCGACAGCAGCAGGTGAACGTCGGTTCTCGCTCGGGTCCGGGCGAGGCTGTGTGCCTGTCTCATGCGCCGTATCGGCGTTGCCGGGCCGAATAGCTGCGCAGGGCCCGCAGAAAGTCGATCTCTCGGAAGGCGGGCCAGTAGGCCTCGCAGAAGTACAGCTCCGAGTAGGCGCTCTGCCACAGGAGGAAGTTCGACATGCGCTGTTCTCCGCTGGTGCGGATGACGAGGTCTGGGTCAGGTTGTCCTGCCGTGTAGAGGTGACGGGTGATGTCGTCCATCGTCAGGCGTGCTGCGAGGTCTTCGAGGGTGGTTCCGGCTGCTGCCTGTTCGTGGAGCAGTTCGCGCATGGCATCGATGACTTCCTGCCTTCCGCCGTAGCCGATGGCAAGGGTCACTTGTGATCCGGTGGTGCAGCCGCGGGTCGCCTCCACCGCTTCCTTAAGGGCGTGGGCCGTGGAGTCAGGCAGGGCGTCGAGGGTTCCTGCTATGCGCACCTGCCAGCGGGCGTCAGGACGAGCGAGATGAACTGCCACCACCTGCTCAATCACCTGCATCAGAAAGGAGACCTCGGTGTCGCCGCGGCGCTGCAAGTTCTCCGTGGAGCAGACGAAGACCGTCACGTGCTTGATGCCGGCCGTCTCGCACCAGGACAGCACGTTCTCCACGTGTTCGGCACCGTACCGATGGCCGATGCTTGGGTTGGCCATGCCCATCTGGCGGGCCCACCTGCGGTTCCCGTCCATGATCAGACCGATGTGCTTGGGCAGCGGCCCCACTGCCGTCTGCCGCCGCAGCCGACGGGCGTACAGGGCGTAGAAGAGATCGGCGGTGCGCATCGTGAGGCCTTTCGCATGGTGTCCAGGGCAAAGACGGAAGTTCTTGGTGCACTGCAGAGGTCGGTTCGTCGCGGTCTCCGGCGTCGCCCGTGATACCGGCCCGGAGGAACCAGGTCGGGCACTCGCGCAGTCGGCGTCCGTCGTTTCACCGCTACGGAATACTACGCGGCACGTACTACGCGCTGTGTAGCATCATGGGAATCATTCCGGAGGCCGACCACACCTGGAGAAGCCATGCGCACCAACGACGCCCAGATGCTCGTGCTGTGCGCACTGGCCGACGGGCCGCTGCACGGGTACGCCATCAACGCGGCCATCGAGCAGGTCTCCGGTCACCGCCTCGGGCCCGGGAGTCTCTATGGAGCCTTGGCCCGTCTGGAGGCGAAGCAGCTGGTGATGCCCCTGGAGGAAAAGGGCCGCCAACGCCCGTTCTGCCTCACGCCCGCGGGGCGGGAGCTGCTTGAGCGAGAGGCGCACTCCATGGCCCGCCTGTCCGGGCGTGTATTCGAGAGCGCTGTTCCTGACGAGGTCGGCTACCTCGACCAACTGGCCGCGACGGACGCGGCGCGTTCTTACAAGAGCGTCATGCTTGACGCACTGGATGCCCGGCCCGGTGAGACCGCACTCGATCTGGGTTGCGGACCGGGCACAGATCTCAGCACTCTCGCCAAGACGGTCAGCCCGTCGGGCAGGGTGATCGGCATCGACTCCAGCCAGGAGATGGTTGAGCAAGCACGCAGGCGTACGGAAAATCTGCCCGCGGTCGAGGTAGAGCTGGGCGACATCCACACGCTCCCGCTCAAGGACGGCAGCATCGACCGTGCCCGGACCGACCGCGTGCTCCAGCACGTGGCGGACCCGGCCCAGGCACTTGCAGAGGCCCGGCGTGTCCTGCGCCCAGGCGGCAGACTCGTCATGGGCGAACCCGACTGGGATTCGCTGACCATCGACTACCCCGACCTTGAGGTCTCGCGTGCTTACACCCGCCACGTGACGGACAAGGTCGTACGCAACGGGGCCATTGGCCGTCAGCTGGCCCGGATCGCGCTGGATGCGGGATTCGCCGTGCCGACCGTCGTCCCGATCACCTCGGTCTTTCGTGATGCTCAGGCCGCAGACCAAATCCTCGGCCTTCAGCGCAATACCGAGCGCGCCGTGTCCGCGGGCTACCTGCCCGCCCTGGCATCGCAGAGGTGGCTTGACCATCTCGCCACGGGGCCCTTCTTCGCCGCAGTGACGCTGTACGTCGTCGTCGCGGAAGCCACCTCGTAGTCCTGGGTGCTGGCCGACCGCCTCCACTGCGGACTGGCCGTTCTCGCCTTGGGCAGGGTCGTGCTGCCCAACTTCGTCGATAGCCCTGAGCGGGGCCACCTGCTGACATGCCCACGGTCCGGCCCCCAGAAAGTCCTGGAAGCCGGACCGGTCTCATGTCCCACCGTCACATGTCGTCGGTGGCGTTCTTGTCTCGCAGGGGACGCAGGCCGCCGGGCAGATCGGGAAGCTGGAAGGAGTACCGGCCGAGCATATTGATGTGATGCCGTATGAACGGCGAGAGGCGGGCGACGTCCTCGCCGCGGACGTCGAAGCCGTCCGCCCGCAGCTGGTTCACCGCGGCGTCCATGTATCGGGTGTTGAACAGCACGAGGGCGTTGAGGACCAGGCCGAGGGCGCCGATCTGGTCCTCCATACCCTCCTGGTAGCGCTGGTAGAGCTGCCCCTGCTTGCCGTGGAAGATCTTCCGGGCCAGTGCGTGGCGGCCTTCCTGGAGGTTGGCCTGCACCTTGATTTGGCGGCGGTAGCCGGGCTCGTCGGCCAGGCGCAGGATGTGCAGGGTCTTGGCGATCCGCCCGTAGTGGGCGATCGCGTCGCCGAGCGGGGTGGGCCGTCCGTCGCGGGAAAGCATCCGGATGACGTCGTAGGCACGGACGGCTCCGGTGTGGATGGAGCCGATGATCCGCAGGATGTCCTCCCAGTGCCGTTCGATGCGGGCGAGGTCGATCCGGCCGCGGGCCGCGTCCTGGAAGGCGCCGTAGTCGGCGGCACGGTCGATGCGCCACATCTTCTGATCCGGCAGGTCCGCGAGCTGCGGGGCGTAGGCGAACCCTGCCAGGGTCAGCAGTCCGAACACGATGTCGCTGTAGCTCGCGGTGTCGGTGACGATCATCTCCGGCCGCTTGCCGCCGTCGCGGTCGTAGAGGACATCCAGCACGTACAGCGAGTCGCGGGGGGTGCCGGCTACGACCTTCCCGCCGAGACCTGCAGCCTGGTCGTTGATCATGTTGAGCCAGGTGGCGCCGCCTCGGCGGCCGAAGTACTTCGGGTTCGGCCTCGCGTACACCGAGGGGACCGGGACGACGAACCGCATTCCGTCCACCGAGGCCACCAGGCCGCCGCCCCACGCGGTCGCGAGGCCGATGGACGCCTGGTGCTCGATCAGCGTGGCGTTCGCGGCCCGGTACGTCGCGAGCCGCAGATACGTCTGGTCGACGTGGGACAGCCGGCCGTACTTCAGCGCGTCGACCCCGCCGATGACCGGGGTGTAGCCGACGTTGCAGCCGTGGGCGACCAGCAGCGCGGCGATCGTGACGTGCAGGTCTTTCAGGCGGGGCCCGGAGCCGGTGACCGAGGTGAACGCCTGGTCGGCGCCGGTCCAGGAGAAGACCTCCAGCAGCACCTCGGGCAGGTCCACGCGGGGCAGCATCGCGTTCACCGCGGCCCGCAGGTCGAGCAGGGAGGCCGGTTCGGGCTCTGGCTCCAGCGCGGCGAAGTGCAGTCGGCCGTCGTCGTCGAAGACGATCTGCGCGTTGTCCGGCAGGCGCCCGGCGACCTCCCGGTACGTGCCGTCCAGCAGCGCGGCCCGCGCCGCCAGGTGCTCGCCGGCCTGGCCGGGCAGCCCGAGCGAGGCAAGCACGGTCGGCCGGGCCTGCTCCCACGCCTCACCGGCCAGCAGCTTCGCCCGCGGGTCGCCCCACTTCGAGGAGTTCTTCGCGAACACCTGCTTGCTGCGCAGCATCCGGTGCAGCTGTTCCAGGACGCAGAACGTGTACGCCTTCCAGTCCACCGTTCCCGGCTCCAGGTGCGGCGCCGAGAGCACCAGGCGCCGCCACGACCCGGCCAGCAGCCCGGTGTCGATCTCGGCCGGACTGACCTTCTTGCGGCCCATCAGGTCCGGCAGCGACTTGAGCGCGGCCAGCACGGCCTCGCCCTCGGGGGTGGCACCGAAGTCGACGACCGCAACCAGGAGTTTCAGGAACGGCCGGACCGTGCCGAACCGGCTGACCAGCATGGACCGCCACGCCTCGTCCGCGTCGGAGTCCAGCGGCGGCGTCAGCTCGAACAGCGCGGCGATCGCGGCGGCCAGCTCGTGCCGGGGCACGACCGCCTCGATCCGCTCCCACATCGCCTCGAACGACTCCACCGCCGGCCCGGTGACCTCGCCGGTGTCGGTGTCGACCAGCTCGCTCGTGGTGTCGAACACGACCTGGAACGCGGTCGCCAGCTTCGCCGAGGCCCGCTCGACCCGCGGCAGCGTCTTCATCTTCTCCTTGACCGTCTCGCGCTCGGCCTTGGCCAGCAGCTTCGTCGCGATCAGCACCTCCAGAAGGTCGAGCGCGTCGTCGACGGCCCGGGTCGTCAGGTAGACGGTGGTGGCCAGCAGCGTCGCCAGCCGGCGGGAATCACCGTGCCGGCGCAGCAGCGACGCCTTCCCGTCGACCCCGTACCGGGACAGCTCCGCCAGCCGCCGAGGCGGGACCGCCGACACGTCCAGGTCGCCCATCCCGAGGGCGGCGATCTCCTCCGCGCGCTTCAGCGCCGCCTTCATCTGCGGGCCGGATACCCGTACCGGCCCGCGCCGTAGCCGGTCCAGCTCCGAGACCCGCTCACCGGCCGGGACGGTCAGCAGCGAGTCCAGCACCGCCCGCTGGCCGGTGTTCAGCAGCCCGTACAGCGTGTCCCACAACCGCTGGTTCGCCGCCTCGCGCACCGAGGCCACCAGCCGGGCCAGGCGGCTCGCCCCCGGCAGCAGCACCCGCCCCTCGCGCAGCCAGCTGGCCGCCGCGTCGAACAACGCCTTCGGTCCGTCCCCGGTCGTCCACGCCCGCGCGTCCAGCCAGGCCGCCAGCTCCTCACGGACCTCGGCGAAGTCCCGCCAGCCCCCGGCCTCCTGGATTTCCCCGGCGTGCGTACGGGCCGTCCCGTCCCGCTCGCCGTACAGCTTCAGGCACGAGACGTCCGCGATCTCCAACTGCTCGGCCAGGTACTCGGCCACCTCCGCGGGCACCTGCCGTGGGTCCGGCATGAACCGGCCCAAGAACCGCACGCTCGTGAGCTGGACCGCGAACCCGAGCCGGTTATGGGCCCGGCGCTTGGCCTGCACCGCCTCCCGGTCCGCGTCGTCCAGGAAGAAGTACCGCTCCAGCTCCGCCCGCGAGGGCGCCTCGTGAAACGACCCGTACCGGGCCGCCTGCTCGTCCGTCAGGAACTCGACCGCCACAACAGCTCTCCGAAGATCGACAACAGCAACCCTCGAAGGCTCCGACGCCAAATCACCCCAGGTCAAAGCCCCAAACGGACCGGAGAGCCCTTAGCGCACGATCTGACGCCGATGTTCCTCAGACCCCTACTCGGCGGCGGTGTCCGGCGCGTCCTTCGGGAACACGGAGATGTTGGCCCAGCCACCGCTGGTCTCCTCCGGGACGGCCAGGGCCACGCCGCGAGTGTCCTTGACGACGTCGAGCACCCGCTCCCGGTGCGCCGGCCGCGTGAGGACCGTCATCGGCTGGCCGCCGAGCTCCGGGAAGTGCTGGCGGAGAACGCTGAAGCCGGTGACCGACTCCGGCGCGGACAGGAACTGGTCCTGTTCCCGCAGGGCTCCGGTGTTGCCCGCCAGCCCGAGGGCGAGCACGCCGAGGACTCCGAGGGAGCCGAGCGCAGCCACCCACCGGCGGCGGCCGATGGAGGTGCCGAGCCGTCCCCACAGCCCCGGCTTCTCCTCCACGGCCGTGCTGAACCGCGGGACGGCCGGCCAGAAGATCCGCCTGCCGAGCACCACGAGCACCGCCGGGAACAGCGTCAGCATGGCCACCAGCGCGCACAGGATGCCGGCCGCACCGATCGGACCCAAGCCGCTGGTGCTGTTCAGGTCCGCGACGAGCAGGCAGAGCAGGCCGGCGACCACGGTGGCCGCGGACGCGACGACGGCCGGCGCCGCGCCGCGCAGCGCGTGGACCATCGCGACCCGGACGTTCTCGTGGTGGTGCAGTGCCTCCCGGTATCGGGCGATGAGCAACAGCGCGTAGTCCGTGCCGACGCCGAACACCAGGATCGTCAGCAGCGCCGAGTTCTGGTCGTTGACCACGATGCCGAAGCCCTTGACGAGCAGGTAGACGGTCCCCATCGCGGTCAGCGCGGCCGCGCCGACGGCCACCAGCGGGATGATCCACAACACCGGGCTGCGGTAGGTGAGGATGAGCAGGAGCGTGACGACGGCGATGGTGGTGAGGAGGACCTGCTCGTCGATGCCGTCGAAGACGGCGTCCATGTCGCCGTCGATCGCGCCCGGGCCGGTCACGTCGAGTTCCAGGCCGGAGGGGCGGTCCTTCGCGGCGTCACGCAACGGGCCGATGATCTCCTCCGGTGGGCCGTAGGCCGTGCTCACCTCGAGGGTGAACGTCATCGCCTTGCGGTCGGTGGAGAGGCTCGTCGGTGAGCCCTCGTCGTCCTCGCCGGCCGCCTCCGTCTCCTTCGGCGGGTACCGCTCGGCAAGGGTGTCGTAGTGGCGCTCGACCGCCGCGCGGTCGGCGTCGGTCATGCCGTCGGCCCGGTGGTACACGAAGACGAACGTGCTGTCCTCACCGCCGGGGAGACTGTCGTCCAGCGCCGCCACCTTGGTGGACTCGGCACCGGCCGGCAGGGTGTCCACGGCGCTGTCGGTGGTGACCGAGCTCAGCTTTCCGCTCAGCGGCACCATGCCCGCCGCCAGCACCAGCCACAAGCCGATCACCAACCACGGCACCCACCGGCCTGCCAACCGACCGGCCGGCGCCTGCCCGGACGGTGCTGCGTCGACTGTCATCACTAGCCTCCTGCATACGGGTCACATCGCTTGTCTGGAGGCCTACTTCGTACTGAGGGAACCTGAGACGACTGTTAATACGGTGCTCAGGCCGGTCGGCCGGACCACGTGCCCGGCGCACGCACCGGCGTGGTGGCGTCGAGGTCCTGTCCGGTGGGCAGGGCCCGGGCGACACAGCCGTCGGGCCGGATGACCAACGCGTCGACGTCCACCCGGTCCGTGCGGGCGGTGACGGTGCTGACCCGTCCGGCCCACGCGGCCGGATGGTCCGCGTTCGTGTCGACACCGATCACACCGCCACAACGGCGAAGAAGGTGCACCAGGTCAAAAGTGCGGTGGTCGCCACGTATCCCGTAGGCATGTCCGTGACCTTGTTCCCGTCAGTGCCCTGCTCTTGTACAGCTACGGCGAACGGACGTGCAGCGCTGAGTGACGCCCGGGGCTGGACCGGGCGCGGGAGTCGGCGGTGTCTCCCACCCGGGCCGTGCTCGGGCTCCACCGGGAGCCACGGTTCGGCGTCGGCCTCGGTCTTCTCCGGCGACAGGTGGAGGAAACGGGATACCAAGGTCGTGTCATGCATGCGCTCATCGTGCGGCGCCACCGGCCCCGCTCACCCAGGACGGGTGTGTGGTCCCCGGTACGGCCGGATCGTAGCCAGGGCCGACTCTCAATAAAAGCAAGTAGCCGAACACCCAGTGACTGGGGTCGGCCGAGGCGGGGAGGTACGTGGCCGGGAGGCCGGAGGGCCGTATTGTACGTACCGGGCCGGTCCGTACGACTCGGTTCGACACGAGCCGGAACGATGGGCTTGTTGGAGGACGGAAGCGGAACGACCTATAGCTATTTGCTGTTATTTAATAACACTGCAGTCGGATACGGCGAAGGAGAAGAGACGTTGCCGAAGCTGACCCCCCTCGTCGGAGCGGACAACCCCATGAGCGTCCCCGCCCGCGCCGTCACCGCCGTGAACCGCTTCCTCGACACCCTGCGCTCCGAGGCCACCCGGCGCCAGCGCCGCGCCTACCTCGAGGAGTAC
>NZ_NCTE01000282.1 GCF_002114215.1 Streptomyces sp. 13-12-16
CACGCGCCGCCTCGCTCCCGTGGCCCAGCCCGTCGGCCAGCATCAGGGTCAGCCGGTCACCGGACCTGACCCAGGCCCAGGCGTCCCCCGAGAAGTCCGCCCCGGCGAACGGGACGTTCACCCCGCCGACGCGCACGCCGGGGGCCTCGGCCGGGACCTCGCCGGCGGCGGAGCCGATGCGGGCCACCGCCACGGTGCCCCGGCCGAGGGCGCTGTGCAGAGCGAAGTCGTCGGCCAGGCGCCGGCAGGTGCCGAGGCCCGCGCCGAGCGAGTCGGTGGTGGAGAACCCGTCCCGCAGCGCGCCGTCCACGTCGGAGATCCCCGGCCCGTGGTCGAGCGCGGTGATCTGCACGACCCGTCCCGGCCGGCCCTCACCCGGTACGGGCGGATCCACGACGTCGACGACCACCTCTCCCGCCTGCGCGTGCTTGAGGAGATTGGTGGCGAGCTCGGTCGCCACCAGCGCCGCGTCGGCGGTGCGCCGTTCGTCGAGACCGGCCTCCGCCGCGGCCTCCTCCGCCGCGACCCGGACGTCACGCACCCGGGTCGAGTCCTGCACCGGCACGTACCGGACGCGGGGCATCAGACGTCCTCACGCCGGCGCGGCGGCCGGGCCACCCACGAGGTCACCCGCACCGTGGTCCCCGACTCCGGGACGCTCTCGACCTCGAAGTCGTGCACCAGGCGCCGGGCGCCGCCCAGCCCCATCCCCAGCCCGCCGCCGGAGGTGTAGCCGTCGCTGAGCGCCCGGTCGAGGTCCGGGATGCCGGGGCCCGAGTCGCTGAAGGCCAGCCGCAGCCCGTCGACCCCGCCGGTGGTGACGTGCGACGCCTCCATCAGGCCGCCCCCGCCGTGCACCAGGGTGTTGCGGGCCAGTTCGCTGGCGGCGGTCACCAGTTTCGTCTGGTCCACCAGACCGAAGCCGAGCCGGGCGGCGGCCTGCCGCACGTGCTGACGTACCCACACCAGGTCCATGTCCGACCGGATGGGCAGGCGGGCCTCGACGCCCGCGGCGGTGGACATCACGGACTCTCCTCGCGCGTGCCGCCGGAACGCGGCGGCACGACGGGCTGCGCGAGAAGCTCCATCGCCGCCTCGGTGGTGAGCGCGGTCCGCAGCCCCGGCAGCGTCAGACCCAGCTCCACCAGGGTGATGGCGACCGCGGGCCGCATGCCGGCCACCACGGTGCGCGCGGCCAGCAGCTCGGTCTGCGCCGCGGTCTCGGCCAGCACCCGGCCGAGGAAGGAGTCGACGATCTCCACCCCGGAGATGTCGATGACCACCCCCGTGGCCCCGCTGCGGGTGATCGTCTCGGAGAGGTCCTGCTGAAGCTGGTGTGCCGTGCTGTCGTACAGGTCCCCCTGGAGGGTGACCAGCAGAACGTCACCGAGCCTGAGGACCGGCACATGTCCCGCGACCGGGCGGGCGAACCCCTCGTTCACCGCCGGCCCGCTCCGTCGGGGGCCGCGTGCACGATGTTCGTCCCCAGCTCGTGCAGGCAGTACCCGAGCGCGTCGGCGAGGCTCGCCCGCGTCTTCACCGTGCCGAGGTCCAGACCGAGGTGCACGATGGTCTGCGCGATCGCCGGGCGGATGCCGGACACCACGCACTCCGCGCCCATCAGCCGGGCCGCGGCGACCGTCTTCATCAGGTGCTGCGCCACCAGGGAGTCGACCGTCGGCACACCGGTGATGTCGAGGATCGCGAACCGGGCGTGCTGCTCGACGACCGCGTTCAGCAGGGTCTCCATCACCACCTGGCTGCGGGCGCTGTCCAGCGTCCCGATCAGCGGCACCGCCACGATGCCGTCCCACAGCTTGATCACCGGCGTCGCCACCTCCAGCAGCTGCAGCCGCTGCCGGTCGATGAGGGACTGCGTCTCGCTCAGCGCCGTCTGCATGGCCACCAGACGCAGTGTGCCCAGAAGCATGCTGAGCGTGGTCGACCACGCCCGCAGTTCCTCCGGCGACGCCTGGTCCGATTCGGCGACCAGGAGATTCTCGGCCGGCGGCCACAGCGCCGCCAGCTCGCTCGACACCTGCGTGTTGGACAGTCCCGCGCGGGAGCGGGCCGCCCCCATCCGGGCCAGCTGCTCGCGCACCGCCGAGAAGCCCGCGGCGTCCGGGTCCTCGACCTGCTGCGCGTCGGCGACCCGGGCCAGCGCGTCGACGACCGCCTTCCCCGCCTCCACCGCCTCGTCGCGCGAGGTGGTGAACACCGTACGGAACAGGGGCTCGTCCGCCCACCGCTGGGCGATCTGCTCGCGCCGGCGCCGCAGGAAGTCCCTGACCTCGTGCGCCGGTGTTCCGAGTGATCCGCCCGTTTCGTGCTCCGGCACCTGTTTGTTCTCCTCGTCGTCGTCGCGTCGCACCGCGCCCCAACGCCGGGACCGCGATGCGACCTTGGCCGGATGGCCACTCTAACCACGCTCGGGCGCCGTGGACGCCGGAGTGTGCGGACCGCGCTCAGACCTCCGGTTCGACCGGGGTTCCCGGCAGCCCGTCCACGCGCTTCAGCGCCTCGTCGACGCTCTCCGAGACGGGCACGGTGATGCTCACCCCCGTCAGGTCCAGGATGCGGCGCACCGCGGAGGTGGGGGAGATGATGTGCACGCTCCCCGGCAGCTCACGGGCCTCCTGGTAGACCCGGAGGATGATGTTCATGCCGGACGAGTCCATGAAGGGGACCGCCGACAGGTCGAGCAGGAAGTGCCGGCGGCCGTGATGCAGCTGGTTCGCCAGGTGGTGCTGGAACTCGGTCGCCGTGTCGACGTCCAAGTACCCCTCCACCGTGAGCAGCGCCACGTCCTCACGCGGCAGGGTCACCTCGACGGACAACGGGTCCTGGGCAATGGGCACGAGTACCTCCAACAAGGTGATCAAGCTCTTCGTCGCGCAGCCGCGCGTACCCCCGAATCGCCCGGTCATGCCTCGGCCCGCCGGGCGGGCCGAGGCACCCTCCTCAGCCGACCCGGATGCCGACGATGCAGGTGTCGTCGTCCGTGTCCGACCTGCTGTACGTGAGCAGCCGGTCCAGCCGCTGGTCGAGCGTGTCCGGGGCCGAGGCCGCGGCGGTGAGCAGATGGGTCAGGGACTCCTCCACACTGCGGTCCCGGCGCTCGATCAGACCGTCCGTGTACATCAGCAGGTTGTCCTCGGCGGCCAGCCGCACCTCCGACTCCTCGTACACCGCCTCCGGTACGGCACCGAGCAGCATCCCGCGCACCAGCGGCAGCGGAGCGGCCTCGGAGCCCCGCACCAGCACCGGCGGCAGATGCCCCGCACGGGCCCACCGCAGGGTGCGCGAGTCCGGGTCGTACAGGCCGCACACGGCGGTGGCGGTGACGCCGCCCGTCAGGTGGTGCGTCACGATGTTCAGCCAGGACAGCAGCTGTCCGGGGCCCGCCCCGGTGACCGCGAGGCCGCGCAGCGCGTTGCGCAGGACGACCATGCTGGTCGCCGCCTCGATGCCGTGGCCGGCGACGTCGCCCACGCACAGCAGCACCAGCCGGGACGGCAGCACCACGGCGTCGTACCAGTCGCCGCCCACCAGCTGCTCGGCCTCCGCGGGCCGGTAGCGGACGGCCACGTCCAGGTCGGGCACCTGCAGCGGCGCCTGGGTGGGCGGCATGATGGCGCGCTGCAACTGCAGTGCCAGCCGGTCGCGCTCGCTGGCCTGCTGCTCGGTGTGCGCGAGCTGGTCGCGGGTGGCGGCCAGCGCCACCTCCGTCCAGTGCTGGGCGGAGATGTCCTGGTAGGCGCCGCGGGTGGTGAGCAGCCGGCCGTCGGTGTCCAGGACCGGCTCGGCGACGACCCGGATGTGCCGGGTCACCCCGTCGGGGCGCTGCAGCCGGAAGGCGGCCGACGCCGGCCGCCGGTGGTGCAGCAGCGTGCGCAGGAAGCGGCCGATGGTGACGGCGTCGTCCGGGTGGGCGTGCGCCGGCAGCTCCTCCAGCGGCACCGGCGGACTGGACTCGGGACGCCCGTACAGGTCGAAGAGCTGCCCGTTCCAGGTGATCTCCCCGGTCAGCAGGTTCTCCTCGAAACCGCCGATCCGGCCGAGCCGCTGGGCGTGCTGGAGCAGGCTCGCCAGGCGGGCCGTCTCGTCCTCGATCCGCCAGATGAACAGGATGCCGGAGCCGTGCCGGCTGACGCTGATGTCGGCCACCGACGCCAGCGGCACCTGGTCGACGAGGGCGGTCAGGTTCATGCGCCGGGCGCGGAACGGCTCCCCCGTGGCGTACACCCGTTCGATCCGCTGGAACAGCTCGCTGTTCCCGGCGGCCATCGGGTAGGCCTCCAGGAGCAGCGCGCCGCTGACCATGGCGCGCGGCCGGCCCGCCGGGTCCAGGAAACGGCTGTTGACGTGCTGGATGCGGAAGTCCAGCAGGTTGCCCTGGTCGTCCAGGTGCGGCACCAGGACGAGCGCCGGGTCGTACAGTCCGTCGGCCAGGTCCATCAGCTCCGCGGCGTCCGGCAGCACCCGGGGCTGCACGGCCGGGCCGTCGGGCACCGTGTACGTCTCCAGGGTGTGCGCGCACAGCTCCGCCAGGGCCTCCACCTGGCGCACGATCTGCGGTGGCTGCTCGGGCAGCGGGTCCGGCCAGACGATCTCCAGCACGCCGTACACACGGCCCCCCGTGCCGGCGGGCAGGGCCGCCCGGCCGCCGTCCGGGTGGTGGTGCCGGCCGACACTGGGCAGGCCCCTCTCGGCCAGCGACGTGATCCACAGACCGTCGCGCTCCGCCAGGCCGCACCGGGCGACCGTCGCCACGTCCGGCGGCACGTAGTACCAGCGCGCCGCCTCCGCGGGGGAGAACCCTGCGCTGCCCGCCAGGGTGAGCGACCCGTCGGCGCCGGCCGCCCAGATCGCCACCGCCACCGCGCCCAGCGGAC
>NZ_NCTE01000283.1 GCF_002114215.1 Streptomyces sp. 13-12-16
CCCCCGGTGTCCGGGCCGGGGCCGGACCGGATGCCGGCCAGGGCCGCGAACCCGCCGGTGCCCCGCGGCCGTCCGGTCAGCCCGACGTGACCGGCAGGACGTCGGGCGACAGTGCCGCCGCGTGGGCCGTCGCGGCCGTCATGCGGCGGCGGTGGTGACGGCGGCACAGGACCTCGTAGCCGACCTCGTCCGCGGAGCCGGTGACGTCGCCGACGACCACCTGGGCACCCTCGACGACCATGACCCCGCCGACCGTGCGCGCGTTGTGCGTGGCGCGGGCGCCGCACCAGCACAGGGCCTCCACCTGGAGCACCTCGACCCGGTCGGCCAGCTCCACCAGCCGCTGGGAGCCGGGGAACAGCTTGGAGCGGAAGTCGGTGGTGATGCCGAAGGCGTAGACGTCGAGCTCCAGGTCGTCCACGACCCGCGCGAGCTGGTCGATCTGCTCCGGGGCCAGGAACTGCGCCTCGTCCGCGATCACGTAGTCCGCGCGGCGGCCCTGGGAGAGGTGGTCGACGAGGTACGCGTACAGGTCCGCGCCGTCGCCGACCTCCACCGCGTCCGTGACCAGGCCGAGGCGGGAGGACAGCTTGCCCTCGCCGGCCCGGTCGTTGCGGGTGAAGATCATGCCGACCAGACCGCGTGCCGAACGGTTGTGCTCGATCTGGAGAGCCAGCGTCGACTTCCCGCAGTCCATCGTTCCGGAGAAGAACACCAGCTCGGGCATGGGAGGTCGGGCACCTTTCGGCAGGGGTTGCGGGCGGAGACTCAGGAGCGTACTTCGAGCAGGGGGACCAGCTGCTCGGCAGGGGTCATCGAACCGTGGTTGCCGACCATCGCCGACTCCCTGGGCTCCCGCTCGGAGGCGATCAGCAGGACGTCGTCCCGCGCGGCGGCGACCACGTCGCCGATCCGGTGGTACACGCGCTCGTCGACCGCCGGACCGAACCAGCCCGCCTCGATCGCCTCGTCGCGCGAGGCCACCCAGAACTGCTCGCCGAGCACCTCGCGCCAGCAGGTCAGCACGTCGTCGGCGGCGCCCGGTACGGCGTACACGTGCCGGGCGCGGCCCTCGCCGCCGAGCAGGGCGACGCCCGCCTTCAGCTCCCAGTCCTCGTCGAAGTCGACGCGGTGGTCCTCGTCGAAGGGGATGTCGACCATGCCGTGGTCGGCGGTGACGTAGAGCGCGCTGCGCGCAGGGAGCTGTTCGGCCAGGCGCTGGACCAGCCGGTCGACGTACATGAGCTGGCCGCGCCAGGTGTCGGAGTCGACGCCGAAGCGGTGGCCCGCGCCGTCGACCTCGGCGTAGTACGTGTAGACCAGGGAGCGGTCGGCGGCGGCCAGCTGCTCGGCCGCGACGTCCATGCGCTCCTCGCCGGACAGCCGCCCGTGGAAGCTGCCTCCGCTGAGCGCGACCTTGGTCAGCGGGGTGTTCGCGAAGGCCGGGGAGGTGACCTGCGCGGCGTGCACGCCCGCGCGGTGGGCCAGCTCGAAGACGGTGGGGTACGGCTGCCAGGGGCCGGGCGGGGTCCAGGGCTGCCAGCGCAGCTGGTTCATCAGCTCGCCGGTGTCCGGGTTGCGCACGGTGTAGCCGGGCAGGCCGTGCGCGCCCGGCGGCAGGCCGGTGCCGACGGAGGCCAGGGAGGTGGCGGTCGTGGCCGGGTACCCGGCGGTGATCGGACGGCCGGTGCCGCCGCGCGAGGCGGCGAGCAGGGACGTCATGAAGGGGGCTTCCTCGGGGTGCGCCTTCAGCTGCTCCCAGCCCAGCCCGTCGATCAGGAACACGCAGTTCCGGTCGGCGGGGGTCAGCTCGGGGATCGCGGCGGTCGTACCGGGGACGGCCATGCCGGCGGCGAGCGTGGGCAGCAGGTCGGCGAGCGAACCGGTGCCGTATTCGGGCAGGGGCGCGGAACCGAGGGCGAGGGGGCGGGGGTGCGCGTCGTCCCAGGCGGTGGGAGGCGGGGACGGCGCGGGCCGCGCGGGGG
>NZ_NCTE01000028.1 GCF_002114215.1 Streptomyces sp. 13-12-16
CCGCCTTGGTCGCGGCGTCGGCCGCGGAGCGGGCCTTCACCGCGGCGGCCTCGGCGTCGTCGGCGTGCCCGGCGGCCGCGTCGGCCGCCGCCCTGGACTCCTGGGCGTTGCTGTCGGCCTCGTGCGCCTGGGCGTACGCCTCCTTCGCGTCGGCCTTGGCGCGTGCGGCGTCGGCCTTCTGCTCGGCGTCCCAGGCGTCGTCGCGCAGGTCGCGGGCCTTGTCCTTGGCCTTGACCGCGGCGTCCCTCTTGTCGGACGCCGTGCTCTCGGCCGCCTCGGCCTTGTCCTTGGCGTCCTTGGCCTTCGTCGCCTCGGTCTCGGCGGTCTTGCGGTGCCCGGCCGCCTCGGCCTGCTTGGCGGCGGCCGTCTTCTTCTCCGCCTCGGCCGTCTTCTCCTCGGCCTCGGCGGCCAGGCGCTTGGTGTGGGCCTCGGCGGCGGCCGTCTTGGCCTCGCCCTCGGCCTTCAGGGCCTCGGTGAGCTTGGCCTCGGCGGTCTCCTTGTCCTTCTTGGCGTTGTCCCGGTGCACCTTGGCGGCGTCGGCGGCGGCCTTCGCCTGCAGTTCGGCGGTGTGGGCGGCCTCCTTGCGGAACTCCGCCTTGGACTGGGCGGCCTGCGCCAGCGCCCGCTGGGCGATGGTCGCGCTGTCGCCGGCGGACGCGCGGGTGGCGGCCTCGGCGGTCTCGGCGGCCTTCACCATCGCCTCCAGCGCTGCCGCGGCGCCCTTGGTGACCTGCGCCTTCTGCTGGCCGACCAGCAGACCGCGGCCGCGCGGAGCGCCGTTGGCGTCGGCGATGGCGTAGGCGGCCTGGGTGGCGGTGTCCGACGAAGCGGCGGCCTTCTTGGCGAGCTCCCACTGCGCCTTGACGACGGCGAGCTGCTTCTTGGCCTGCGCCTGCGCGGTGGCGACGCCCGTCTTCGCCTTGTTGAACTGGGCCGTGTTCGGGTACGACGGGCTGTCGGTGCCCTTGTGGCCGGACGGCTTGATCAGGAACTTCTGCGAGGAGGCGTCCTTGCAGTCCCACAGCCGCGCGTCCGTGCTCTTGGTGAACGCGCTCAGGTCCAGGCACTTGCCGGTGGTCACGCTCTTCAGGGGCGCGGTGGCGCGGGCGTCGCCCTTCCACGACTGTCCCTTGGACTTGTAGCAGTCCGAGATCTGGATCTTCGTGCCGTTCGCCGAGGCGTTCCCGGCCACGTCCAGGCACTTCTGCGAGCCGACGTTGCGGAGGTGCAGGTCGTTCTCACTGCCCTCGAGCGTCCACTGCTGGGCCGCGCCGCCGTTGCAGGTGTAGATCTGGACGGGGGTGCCGTTGGTCTTGCCGCCGCCGGCGACGTCCAGGCAGCTGCCCTTCGCGCCCGGCACCTCGATCGTCACGTGGCTGTCACCGATCCAGCCCACCCCGCCGGAGGACCAGTAGTCCTGCCACTGGACGAGGTGGTCGGCGACCCACGAGTTGCCGAGCATCTCCCCGAGCGACTTCGCGCCGGCGGCGAGGGCCTTGGTGGCGTCCTCGTTGGCGTCGAGGATCAGGTTGCGCTGCCCGGCCTGGGCGGCGACCTCCTCCTGCCACTCGGTGGCGGCGGTGCCGGTGATCCCGCCCAGCACCTCGTTCGGGTCGATCGGGTCCCGCCAGGCGCAGGACGCGAACCGGGTCTTCAGGTCCTCGACCGCGATGCGGTACTCGGCGGACCCCGGACTCGGAGCCGTGCGCGGGAACCCGCCGGAGGCGAGGAAGACGCGGGCGTTGTCCGCGCCGGTCGGCTCCAGCGACCAGTCCGTCAGGTGCTCGAAGGCGTCCCGCTCGGCGAGGTCCCGGTTCCAGTCGGGGGAGTGCGGATCGGGGTCCTTCGTGTACAGGGGTGTGCCCAGGTCCTTGACGGCCTTGACGGTCTGCTCGTCGGCCGGGGGCGTGGGGTCCTCGTAGAAGTCGCTCTCGCTCTTCCAGAACCGGTCGGCGACCCACGGGGTCAGACCGGCCTGGGAGTAGAAGTCCTCCTGGCCGTCACCGGGCGATCCGGGCGGCCAGTGGAACCCGGTGACGGTGAAGCCGCCGGGTGTCTCCAGCCCGCTGAGGGGCGCAGCCCAGGCGTCCCGGCGGCCGTTGAGCGCGTCCAGCTCCTTGGAGGCGGCGTCCCGGTCCTTGGTGTACGCGGCGGCGAGCGGCGTGTCCTCCCAGTAGTCGCGGTCGGCCAGCTCGCGCAGCCTGTCCGGCGGCTGGTTGAGGCCGTCCTGCGCGGTGGCGGCCATGGCCGGCCCGCCCAGCCGCAGTACGTCCGACATCAGGCACTGGTCCTGCCGCAGCCGCTCGGCGGCCGTGTCCTCGTTCCAGTCGGCGGAGGCACCCGTGGGAACGGCGTCGTCCCCGGTGGTCCGGCCGAGCGGCTGTGGTGGGGCGACGAGGCCCGCGACGATCGCGAGGCCGAGGGAGGCGGGAAGTACTCCGGCGAGGAGTCTCGATCGGCGTGGTCCGTGCCCGACGGGCCACGGTGGTCTGGAACGCACGTGTGCATCCCCTTCTGCACAGGAGGGAGACGACCGGGAGGGCGCCGGCGAGCGCGAGGAGTCGGTGAGGACACCTCGGCTCCCGCGGTGTCGGGAACGGCGGTGTCCGTCCGGTACGGGATGCACGGATGACGGATGGTGCGGCACGCGACGCGCCCCTCCCCGTGGCGGCGCCGTTCCCCCGGTCGCTGATGGATGTGCGGGAACGGACTGGTCAGGTCCGGGCACGCGGGGGGCAACACTAGGCAGAACCCCAGGAGCTGGGAAGAGGCCGGGTTCCCGGGCCGGGGGCCGGGGTGGCTCGATCTTTACTACTGGCCGGTAGTTTTTCCGGCTCACCCTCTCCTCGCACCGCAGGGGACGTTTGTGAACCTTTGGTGTTCACGTGGTGGAGGAAGTGGTGATTCGCTGATCGAAGTTGGCTGATTATCGACGGGTGTCGGGGTGGACGCGGAGGGCGCCGGCCGTCGGTCAGCTCCCGGCGCGCTTGCGCAGCCGCTCGCGCCGGCCGGCCCAGAAGTACTTCTGCGCCAGCAGGGTGGCGGTGCCCGCCAGGGTGATGCCGAACAGGTTGAGCAGCAGTTGCTCGGTCGACCCCCAGGTCTGCACCGTGTCGCCGTAGCTCAGCGCCACCGCGGCGTTCGCGGCGGCCGGCACCGTCGTCACCGAGATGGCGACGCCGACCAGCGCGCCGGACTTCGCGGACGTCAGCGAGAGCGTGCCGGCCACTCCGGCCAGTACCGCCACCACGAAGGAGAACCAGTCGGGGGCGTACACGAAGCCGGTCTGCGGCCGTTCACCCTCCAACCGCTCCTTGGTGAACAGCCCGACCGCGTCCATGAAGAGGCTGAAGGCCACCGTCACCGCCATCGCCACCGCGAAGCCCACCAGCAGGGCGGTCACCGCGCGCAGCGCGAGACGCGGCCGGCGCTGCACGGCGGCGGTGGAGATGCCGGCCAGCGGCCCGAACTCCGGGCCCACCGCCATCGCGCCCACGATCAGGATCGCGTTGTCCAGCACCACGCCGCTGGCCGCGATCATCGTGGCCAGGGTGAGGAACGCGAGATAGGTGACCGAGAGGGTCGACTCCTCGTGGGTGGCCTCGGTCAGGTGCTCCCACAGCACCGCGTCCGCGGGCTCGCCCGGTGCGTCCTTCTCCGCCTTCTCGGCCCGCTTCGACAGCGACAGGCCGATGTCCTCCACGGCGATGGAGCCGCTGACGTCCAGCCCCATCCGCTGGAGCTCGCTCAGCAGGTCGTCACCCGCCTCCCGCGCCACGTCGCACATCACCACGTCCCCCGCGGGGTCGCGGGCCGCACCCGGCAGCACGCACAGGTGCGCGGTGCCGATCGTCCCCTCGATCAGCCGGATCACGTCCTCGGTCCTCTCGACCGGCGTGATCAGTCGCAGGTGCAGCATGACGGCAGCGTAGCGGTCAGAGTTTGCGCAGGCTGAGGCGCTGCACCTTGTGGTCCGGGCCCTTGCGCAGCACCAGCGTGGCCCGGCCCCGGGTCGGGGCGATGTTCTCCACGAGGTTGGGCTTGTTGATGGTGCGCCACATCGTGCGGGCGTAGTCGAGGGCCTCCTCCTCGGAGACCTGGGTGTACTTGCGGAAGTACGACGACGGGTCCTGGAACGCGGTCTCGCGCAGCCGCTTGAAGCGGTGGAGGTACCAGCGCTCGATGTCCTCCGTGCGGGCGTCGACGTACACGCTGAAGTCGAAGTAGTCGGCGAGGCCCACGCGCGTGCGGCCGTCCTGGCCGGGGAGGGCCGGCTGGAGGACGTTGAGCCCTTCGACGATCAGGATGTCCGGGCGGCGCACGGTGAGCTTCTCGCCGGGCACGATGTCGTAGATCAGGTGGGAGTAGACGGGGGCGGAGACCTCCCCCTTGCCCGCCTTGACGTCGGCGACGAAACGGGTCAGCGCGCGGCGGTCGTACGACTCGGGGAAACCTTTCCGCGACATCAGGCCCCGTTCCTGGAGCTCGCGCGTCGGCAGCAGGAACCCGTCCGTCGTCACCAGCTCCACGCGCGGGTGCTCGGGCCAGCGGGAGAGCAGGGCGCGCAGCAGCCGGGCCACCGTGGACTTGCCGACGGCGACGGAACCGGCGACCCCTATGACGAAGGGGGTGCCCGACTGGGAGCCCTGCTCGCCGAGGAACGTGTTCAGCGCGCCCCGCAGTCCGTCGGTGGCGCCGACGTAGAGATTGAGCAGCCGGGACAGCGGGAGGTAGATGTCCCGCACCTCGTCGAGGTCGATGACGTCACCGAGGCCGCGCAGCTGTTCGACCTCCGCCGCCGACAGGGGCAGCGGAGTCTTGTCGCGCAGCGCGCTCCACTCGGCGCGGGTGAGGTCGACGTAGGGAGTCGCCTCCGGCCGCTGCCGGTGGGCGCTCCGGGGTGTCGAGGAGACCGGAGAGATCACAGTCCATTGTTAACGGAGTTCGAACGGGGCGACAGGTGGGCTGTGTCACGTACGGCGGTCGCCGGTGGCCGTCCGGGATCACGCGGTTGTCACGGTCGCATACCGGGTGATCGTCTG
This sequence comes from Streptomyces sp. 13-12-16, assembly GCF_002114215.1. Lineage (GTDB taxonomy): Bacteria > Actinomycetota > Actinomycetes > Streptomycetales > Streptomycetaceae > Streptomyces. The sequence goes on from NZ_NCTE01000028.1 coordinate 5,043, forward strand.
ATGATCATCTGTGCGGCGGCTGTGTGCGGGATCCGTTTAAAGTGCGCGCAATGTGCCGCGGATTCCTCCGCGCCTTCGAGAAAGAGTTCCCCGTGAGAACCATCGCCGTCCGCCGTACCGTGCTCGCCGCCTCCGCCGCCGCGCTCGCCCTGCTCGCCACCGCCTGCGGTGGCTCCGGCGACGAGGACAAGGCCGGCGACGGCAAGGGCAAGGCGGAGTCGAGCGCCTCCGCCTCCGCCGCGCCGGCGGCCGAGGCGTTGACCGCCGCCGAGCTGGAGAAGGCCGCGCTGGCGCAGGCGGACGTCAAGAGCGGCAAGGTGGCCACCAAGGTCGCGGCGACGGACGACATCGCCAAGGACCAGGTGAAGACGGACGACGCGGCCTGCCTGCCGCTGGCCCACGCCCAGGCCGGTGTGGCCCAGGGCGAGCCCGCCGCGACCGTGAAGCGGTCCTGGACGGGCGACCCCGTGAAGCCCTCCGAGGGCACGAACCCCGAGGACGCCCTGCTGGCCGCCCTCGACGTCGACAAGATGCTCATCAACCTCGCCTCCTACGAGGGTGACGGTGCCGCGCAGGCGATGAAGGGCCTGACCGACGCCGCCACGAAGTGCGCGGGCGGCTTCACCGCCACCGTCTCCGGTGAGAAGATGCAGGTCGTCAAGGTCGCCGCGGCCGCCGCGGAGGGTGGCGACGAGGGCTCCGCCATCACCCTGACCGTGGCCGTCGACGAGGGCGTCAAGGCCCCGAACAAGATCATCGTGGTGCGCAAGGGCGCCACGCTCGTCACCTTCAGCGCCGTCAACCTGGCCGCCATGGGCACCGGCGAGGACTTCGACGTCCCGGCGGACGTCGTCGAGGCCCAGCTCGGCAAGCTCGCCTGAGTCACCCTCGGGTTCCGTTCCCACCGGTGCTTCGTGCACCGGTGGGAATTTCCGATTTCGGGCAGGCGAAGGCCTTTTCCGGCGGCTGACGGACCGTAGGCTGCCGGGCATGTGCGGAATCGTGGGATACGTGGGGCCGCAGTCGGCGCTGAACGTCGTGACGGCCGGACTGAAGCGGCTGGAGTACCGGGGGTACGACTCGGCGGGCGTCGCCGTGCTGGCCGACGGCGGGCTGGCCACCGCCAAACGGGCCGGGAAACTCGTCAACCTGGAGAAGGAGCTGGCCGAACGGCCGCTGCCGACCGGGACCACCGGCATCGGACACACCCGCTGGGCCACCCACGGCGGCCCGACGGACGCCAACGCCCACCCGCACCTCGACAACGCGGGCCGGGTCGCCGTCGTCCACAACGGCATCATCGAGAACTTCGCCGCGCTCCGCGCCGAGCTGGCCGAGCGCGGCCACGACCTCGCCTCCGAGACGGACACCGAGGTCGTCGCCCACCTCCTCGCCGAGGAGTTCTCCGCCTGCGCCGACCTCGCGGAGGCGATGCGGCTGGTCTGCCGGCGCCTGGAGGGCGCGTTCACCCTGGTCGCCGTCCACGCGGACGAGCCGGACGTGGTGGTCGGCGCGCGCCGCAACTCCCCGCTGGTGGTGGGCGTGGGGGAGGGCGAGGCCTTCCTCGCCTCCGACGTGGCCGCGTTCATCGCGCACACGCGGGACGCCGTCGAACTGGGGCAGGACCAGGTGGTCGAGCTGCGCCGGGACGCGGTGACGGTCACCGACTTCGACGGCCGTGCGGCCGACGTCCGCGAGTACCACGTCGACTGGGACGCCTCCGCCGCCGAGAAGGGCGGCTACGCCTCCTTCATGCTCAAGGAGATCGCCGAGCAGCCGAAGGCGGTCGCCGACACCCTGCTGGGCCGCATCGACGGGTCGGGCTCACTGACCCTGGACGAGGTCCGCATCCCGGCGAACGTGCTGCGCGAGGTCGACAAGGTCGTCATCGTCGCCTGCGGTACGGCCTTCCACGCCGGGCTGATCGCCAAGTACGCCATCGAGCACTGGACCAGGATCCCCTGCGAGGTGGAACTGGCGAGCGAGTTCCGCTACCGGGACCCGATCCTCGACCAGCAGACCCTCGTCATCGCCGTCTCCCAGTCCGGCGAGACCATGGACACGCTGATGGCCCTGCGCCACGCCCGCGAGCAGGGCGCGCACGTGCTGGCGATCTGCAACACCAACGGTTCCACGATCCCGCGCGAGTCCGACGCCGTGCTGTACACGCACGCCGGTCCGGAGGTCGCGGTCGCCTCGACCAAGGCGTTCCTGACCCAGCTCGTCGCCTGCTACCTGGTCGCGCTGTACCTGGGCCAGGTGCGGGGCACCAAGTGGGCCGACGAGATCCGCGCGGTGGTGCGGGACCTGTCGTCGATCTCCGGTGCGGTGGACCGGGTCCTGGAGACGATGGAGCCGGTACGGGAGCTGGCGCGGTCGCTGGCCGCGAAGGACACGGTGCTGTTCCTGGGCCGGCACGTGGGCTACCCGGTCGCGCTGGAGGGCGCGCTGAAGCTGAAGGAACTCGCGTACATGCACGCGGAGGGCTTCGCGGCGGGCGAGCTGAAGCACGGCCCGATCGCGCTGATCGAGGACGGCATGCCGGTGGTCGTGGTCGCCCCGTCGCCGCGCGGACGGTCCGTCCTCCACGACAAGATCGTCTCCAACATCCAGGAGATCCGGGCCCGGGGCGCGCGGACGATCGTCATCGCGGAGGAGGGGGACGAGGCGGTCGCCGAGTACGCCGACCACCTGATCCGCGTCCCGGCCACCCCGACGCTGCTCCAGCCCCTGGTGGCGACGGTGCCGCTCCAGGTCTTCGCCTGCGAGCTGGCGACGGCGCGGGGCAACGAGGTGGACCAGCCGCGGAACCTGGCGAAGTCGGTGACGGTGGAGTAGGTCCCCAGACCTCCGGGAAACGCGCTGAAGGCCCCGGCGGGGAAGGCCGGGGCCGCCCCGGCCGGGTCACGCGCTCCTGCCGGTCCGAGCCGCCGCCGGGGCGGCAGTTCCGCGCGGATTCCCCCAAGACTGTGAAATTAACGTGGAGTTGGGGAGCTTGTGTGCGGGGTGCCGGGGCACTCGCGGGACCGGAGGTTGATACACATGGTTCCCCTGCTTCTGGTTCTTCTTCTGGCACTGATCCTGTTCGGCGCGGGCTTCGCGCTCAAGGCACTGTGGTGGATCGCGGCCATCGTGCTCGTGCTGTGGCTGGTGGGCTTCTTCGTCCGCCCGGCGGGCACGGGCGGCGCGCGGGGCCGCTGGTACCGCTGGTAGGGCGGCGGAATGTGTGCGGAGGGCCCCGGTGATCCCACCGGGGCCCTCCGCATGTGCGTGGAAAGGGTGAAATGGTGCGTGACGGGCGGACCGGCGGGCACCCGCCCGCCCGTCGGGCGCCGGTGCGCACGGGAACCGGCGGCCTCCACGCCGGCGTCCGACGTCCCCCGGCGCGGCCTCGTAAGGTGCTGCGCATGAGCATCATCGGAGTCGGGATCGACGTGGCGGAGATCGAGCGGTTCGCGCAGTCGTTGGAGCGGACGCCCGCGCTGGCCCGGCGGCTCTTCCTGGAGAGCGAGCTGCTGCTGCCCAGCGGGGAGCGGCGCGGTGTCGCCTCGCTCGCCGCGCGGTTCGCGGCCAAGGAGGCGCTCGCCAAGGCGCTCGGCGCGCCCGCGGGGCTGTACTGGACCGACGCCGAGGTGTGGTGCGAGGACAGCGGGCAGCCGCGGCTGCGGGTGAAGGGAACGGTGGCCGCCCGCGCCGCCGAGCTGGGCGTACGGTCCTGGCACGTGTCGCTCAGCCATGACGCCGGGGTGGCCTCGGCGGTCGTGATCGCGGAGGGGTGAGGCCCGTGCTCGCCTTCCCCGGGGCCGGGGTCGACCTGCCGGTCTGGGGTGACGCGTTCCTCGTCGTCGCCGCCGTGCTCACCGTCGTGTCCGCTCTCGTACGGCTGCTGCGCCGCCGGTGAACGGGTGAAAAGAGGGTGCGTGTATCGCGTGAACCGGGGTACACGCGGTTGAGCCGGTGCCGGAAGTGGGGCCGACCGACCAGGGAGGGCGAACAGTGACGTCGACGATGGCGCGGACCGACCGAGCTCAGACAGTGACCGAACTGCCGGAGGTCGCCGATCCCGGTCAGGTCGCGCCGAAGGACGCGCGGGAGCTGTCCAAGCAGTTCTTCCGCCGGCTGACGGAGCTGGAGGAGGGCACGCACGAGTACCAGTACGCGCGCAACACCCTCATCGAGATGAACATGTCCCTCGTCCGCTTCGCGGCCGGCCGGTTCCGCAGCCGCGGGCCGGAGGAGATGGAGGACATCGTCCAGGTCGGCATGATCGGGCTGATCAAGGCGATCGACCGGTTCGAGCTGTCCCGCGAGGTGGAGTTCACCTCCTTCGCGATCCCCTACATCGTCGGCGAGATCAAGCGGTTCTTCCGCGACACCTCGTGGTCCGTGCACGTGCCGCGCCGGCTCCAGGAGGCCCGGGTGCAGCTCGCCCGCGCCACCGAGGAACTGCGCAGCCGGCTGGGCCGTACGCCCACGACCGCCGAACTCGCGCAGCTGATGAGCCTGACCGAGGAAGAGGTCAACGAGGCCCGGATCGCCTCCAACGGCTACAACTCCGCCTCCCTGGACGCCGCCATCGGCAGCGAGCCGGACGGCGAGAGCGTGCTCGCCGACTTCATCGGCACCGAGGACGCCGCGCTGGAACTGGTCGAGGACTTCCACGCGCTCGCCCCGATGATCGCCGAGCTCGACGAGCGCGAGCGCAAGATCGTGCACTGGCGGTTCGTGGAGGAGCTGACGCAGGCGGAGATCGGCGAGCGGCTCGGCTGCTCCCAGATGCACGTCTCGCGGCTGCTGTCCCGCACGCTGAAGCGGCTGCGCGCGGGGATGCTCACCACGAGCTGAGACCGGGCGGGCGCACGGGGACGGGGTGCGGCACACCATGCCGCACCCCGTCCCCCCGTGTCAGCAGATCGACTGGCTGCTGTTCACCAGTCGGTTGTTGCGGAACGTCGTGTTCTCGCCGCAGGGGCTCTCGCGGATCGACGAGTTCGTCACCGTGAGGTTCTGGACGGTGATGTCCCTGTTGTTCGCGAACTCCGAGCGCGCGGCCAGGCGGATCTCGCCGCCGCCGGTGACCGTGCCGCTCTGGGCGGCGAGGTTCACGTTGTAGCAGTTCTCGATCAGGATCGCGTTGTTGCCCGTGTTCGAGAGCGTGATCCTGTCGATCGTCGCCCCGCCGCTCTCCGAGACGCAGAACACGCCCCGTCCGCCGCCGCGCGCGACGACCTCGCCGACGCGGATGTTGGTGGGGTAGGAGCTGCCGATCCGGCCGTTGCGGTTGGCCATGCGGAAGGCCGCGTACCCGGTGCCGGTGCCGGCGTTCTCCGCGTCCACCTTGGAGACCGTGGCGTTGATCGTCTGGTTCAGCAGCAGGCCCGACTCGCCGACGTTGCGGGCGGTCACCGTGCCGACGGTGAGGCCGTCGACGCCGTACGTCTCCACGGCGTGGCTGGACGCGCCGGAGACGTACACGTCGTCGATGCGCACGTTGCGCGTCCACTGGCTGGTGTCGCCGCGGTTGTCGATGCGGACGCCGAGGCCGCGCGTCAGGCGCATGTCGATCTGGCCGAGGACGACGTTCTGCACGTTGCGCATGAAGATCCCGTACAGCGGGGCGCCGGTGACGTTGAGGTGCTGCACCTCGATGTCGCGGGTGCCGCGGGAGTAGACCGGGGCCTGGTCGCCGGAGCCGCTGCCGGTGACGTCGATGGTGCCGCAGACGTCCAGGGCCGTGTAGCTCGGCAGGGAGATGCGGGAACCGGCGGAGATGGAGCCCGAGCCGCGCACCACCACCCGTTCCTTGCTGGTGCGGCCGGCGGACAGGCTGCTGATCGCCGCCTGCACGGCCGCGCGCATGTCGCCGCCGGTGTAGACCGTGCTGCCGCCGCGCCTGGCGGTCCAGGTGCTGCCGTTGAGCACGGCCTCGGCCTGGTAGGAGCCGTCGCCGCAGGCCGCGGCGCGGGCGGGGACCGGGGGCGCGGCGGCCGTGGAGGGCGTGGGGGAGGTGGCGGCGGTCGCC
>NZ_NCTE01000284.1 GCF_002114215.1 Streptomyces sp. 13-12-16
CCGCCCCGCCCACGGCGTCCGTCCCGCCGACGGATCCCGCCTCCTCCACGGAGCCCGGATCTCCCGCCGAGCCCGCCCCGGCCGTGTCCTCCGCCCGGCCCGTCGAGCCGGGTGCGGGCGCCGGCCCGGCTTCGGCTCCCGACCCCGACGACGAGGACCTGGCCGGTGCCACTCCCCGCAGTGCCGCTCTCGCCGTCCGGCTGAGTGCCGAGCTGGCCCGGGAGGAGGCGGCGGGAACCTCCGCCGCCGGCGCGGGCACCGTCGCCCCCCGGGACGACCAGGCGCTCCCCCTCTTCCCGCTCCAGCCCCCGCGCACCGCACGTGAGCTGCTCGCCGATCACATCGCGGCGATGGTCTGCTGTGCCGCGATGGACACCGCGGACGCCACCCCCGGCCTCGACTGGCTCGACGGACCCGTGCTCCTCCTCGGCGGGGCACGGGCCACCGACCTCTCCTCCCAGGTCCTGGTCCTCATCGAGGACGGCGACCCCTCCGCCCTCCGGCTGTGGCTGACCCGGCAGGGCATACGCCCCGAGAAGCCCGTACGGCTCGTCTGAGCCGGCGGACCGCCTCCCCGGAGCTCCGGAGTCCGCCCTTCCGTTTTCGGTCAATTCAAGACGAACGGTGACGGAAGGCGTGCGCAATGTGATGTGCTTGGACCGTTCGCGCCCACTGGCAAGAGCACGCGACATACGACAACCACATAACACCGGGGAGGGGAGCGATCATGGGTTCGGAGCAGATCCGCCGCTGGGAATCGGGAGCACTGGCGCACGCCGTGAACGACCCCTTCGGACAGGGCCCCCTCCCGTGGCTGCGCGGCAGCGAGACGTACTTCGGCGACAGCGGCCAGGTCGTCCCCTGGTACGTGGACCCGGAGCCGTACACGGACGCGGAACGGGCCGCCGCTTGTGTTTTGAAACAGGGCGGCCCGAGGATCCCGGCCCCCCGAACCTCCTCCGACTCCGTCGGACCCCGCGCCGCCGACGACGTGCACCGCCAGATCAAGGGCTTCGCCTCCACCGGCGCGGTCGCCCCCGGCGACTCCATCGACTTCCACATCACCGTCGACCCGCCCCAGCCGTTCGACGTCGACGTCTACCGCATCGGTCACTACAGCGACCACGGCGCCACCAAGATCACCTCCAGCCCCCGCCTCTCCGGCATCGTGCAGCCGGCGCCGCTCACCGCCGACCGCACCGTCTCCTGCCACCACTGGTGGCTGTCCTGGCGGCTGCCGGTCCCGTCGTACTGGAGCGTCGGCGCGTACGTCGCCGTCCTCACCACCGCCGACGGCTACCGCTCGCACATCCCGTTCACCGTCCGCGACAACCGCCCCGCCGACCTCCTCCTGGTGCTGCCCGACGTCACCTGGCAGGCGTACAACCTCTACCCGGAGGACGGCCGCACCGGCGCGAGCCTCTACCACGCCTGGGACGAACAGGGCCGGCTGCTCGGCGAGGCCGACGCCGCCACCACCGTCTCCTTCGACCGCCCGTACGCGGGCGCCGGCCTCCCGCTGCACGTCGGCCACGCCTACGACGTCATCCGCTGGGCCGAGCGCTACGGCTACGACCTCGCCTACGCCGACGCCCGCGACCTGCACGCCGGCCGGATCGACCCCGCCCGCTACCGGGGCCTGATCTTCCCCGGCCACGACGAGTACTGGTCGGCCCCCATGCGCACCGCCGTGGAGCACGCCCGTGAGCACGGCACGTCCCTCGTCTTCCTCTCCGCCAACACCATGTACTGGCAGGTGGAGCTCGCCCCCTCCCCGTCCGGCCCCGCCCGCCTGCTGACCTGCCGCAAACGCCGGGGCCCGGGCAGACCCACGCTGTGGCGGGAGCAGGACCGCGCCGAACAGCAGCTGCTGGGCATCCAGTACGAAGGTCCCGTCCCGGAGCCGCACCCGCTGATCGTCCGCAACGCCGGCCACTGGATGTGGGAGGGGACCGGCGCGCAGGAGGGCGACGGCATCGAGGGCATGGTCGCGGCCGAGGCCGACCGCTACTACCCGCGCACCCCGCTGCCCGAGCACGAGGAACGCGTCCTGCTCGCCCACTCCCCGTACACCGACCGCCGGGGCGCCCGCCGCCACCAGGAGACGTCCCTCTACCGGGCACCCTCCGGCGCCTGGGTCTTCGCCTCCGGCACCTTCGCCTGGTCACCGGCCCTGGACCGCCCCGGCCACGTCGACGCCCGCGTCCAGCGCGCCACCGCCAACCTCCTGGACCGCATCTGCAAACGCGACTGACCCCGGGCCGCGACCGTTCGCCCCATACGGGAGAATCGAGTCACTTGGAAAGAACCACAAGGAGAAACCGTGTCCGGATTCGTCGAAAAGCCCGAGCCGATCCAGGTTCCGGGTCTGGTGCATCTGCACACCGGCAAGGTGCGCGAGCTGTACCGGAGCGAGGCGGGCGACCTCGTGATGGTCGCCAGTGACCGCATCTCCGCCTACGACTGGGTGCTGCCGACCGAGATCCCCGACAAGGGCCGGGTCCTCACCCAGCTCTCCCTGTGGTGGTTCGACCAGCTCGCCGACCTGCTCCCCAACCACGTCCTGAGCACCGCACTCCCGGACGGCGCCCCCGCCGACTGGGCCGGCCGCACCCTGGTCTGCAAGTCCCTGAACATGGTCCCGGTCGAGTGCGTGGCCCGCGGCTACCTCACCGGCTCGGGCCTGGCCGAGTACGACCAGTCCCGTACGGTCTGCGGCCTCGCCCTCCCCGAGGGCCTGGTGGACGGCTCCGAACTGCCCGCCCCGATCTTCACCCCGGCCACCAAGGCCGCCGTCGGCGAGCACGACGAGAACGTCTCCTACGAGGAGGTCGCCCGCCAGGTCGGCGCGGAGACCGCGGCCCAGCTGCGCCAGGCGACCCTCGCCGCCTACTCCCGCGCCCGGGACATCGCCCGCGACCGGGGCATCATCCTCGCGGACACCAAGTTCGAGTTCGGCTTCGACGGCGAGACCCTGGTCCTCGCGGACGAGGTGCTCACCCCGGACTCCTCCCGCTTCTGGCCGGCCGGGCAGTGGGAGCCGGGCCGCGCGCAGCCGTCGTACGACAAGCAGTTCGTGCGGGACTGGCTGACCTCCGCCGAGTCGGGCTGGGACCGCAGGAGCGAGCAGCCCCCGCCGCCGCTGCCGGAGCGGATCGTGGACGCGACCCGCACCAAGTACGTGGAGGCGTACGAGCGCCTGACCGGCACCACCTGGAGCTGAGCGCACGACGAAGGCCCCGGTCGATCGACCGGGGCCCCGATGTGGAGCGAACGACGAGGTTCGAACTCGCGACCTCAACCTTGGCAAGGTTGCGCTCTACCAACTGAGCTACGTTCGCATGCGCCGTGGCGCGACACCCACTATACCCAACCCCGCTCCCGTGCGAGACGGACCGCCGCATGACGATTCTCCGCGCCGAGCTTCGAGACGGCCGAGGAGAGGTAGTTCCGCACGGTCCCCTGGGACAGCGCGGCCCGCTCCGCGATCTCCGCCACGGGTGCCCCGTCCGCCGCGAGTTCCAGCACCTCGGCCTCGCGCGCGGTCAGCGGGGAGTCCCCGGCGGCGATCGCGTCGGCGGCCAACTCGGGGTCGACGTAACGGTTTCCCGCGTGCACCGTGCGGATGAGCTCCGCGAGCCGCTGGGCGCTGACGGTCTTGGGGACGAATCCCCGCACACCCGCCGCGAGCGCCCGCTTCAGATGGCCGGGCCGCCCGTGACCGGTCACGATCAGCACCCGGCAGCCGGGCAGTTCCGTCCGCAGGGATGTGGCGACCTTCACACCGTCCGCGCCGGGCATCTGCAGATCCAGTACGGCGACGTCGGGGGCGTGCGCCCGTGCCATCGCCAGCGCCTCGGGACCGGAGGCCGCCTCGGCGACCACGAGGAGGTCGTCCTCCAGGGAGAGCAGGGCGGCCAGCGCGCCCCGGATCAGGTGCTCGTCGTCGGCGAGCAGGACCCGGACGACGTCCGTCACGACGCGACCTCCAGCACCGTGTCCGCCGTGTCCGCCGCCAACGGGACCTCCGCGACCAGCCGGAACACGCCCTTGCCGGCCCCCTTGGCGTCCAGCGTGCCGCCCACCGCCGACAGCCGCTCCCGCAGCCCCGCCAGACCCGAGCCGCCCGCACCGGCCGGCCCGGTCCTGCCGGACGGAGCCGTGACCCCGTCGTTCTGCACCGTCAACACCACACGCCCCTCAGGCATCCGCACCGACACGGTGCACTTCTTCGCGTCCCCGTGCCGCAGCACGTTGGTGGTCGCCTCCCGCACGACCCAGCCGAGGGCCGACTGCACCTCGGTGGGCAGCCCGCCCGTCTCACCGCTCACCTCGCAGTCGATCCCGGCGGCCCTCAGCACCCCCCGCGCACCGCTGAGTTCGGCCTCCAGGTCGATCTCCCGGTAGCCGCGCACCACGTCGCGCACCTCCCGCTGGGACTCCTGGGCGATGCGCTGCACCTCGATCATCTGCTCCACCGCCTCGGGCCGCTCGCGCCGCGCGAGCTGGACGGCCAGCTCGCTCTTGAGCGCGATCACGGCGAGGTTCCTCCCCATCACGTCGTGCAGGTCCCGCCCGAACCGCAGCCGCTCCTCGGCGACCGCGAGCCGGGCCCGGGTCTCGCGCGCCTCGTCGAGCGCGAAGACGGCGTTGAGCAGCCAGACGGAGAAGACCGCGGTGAAGGCGAGGAAGCCGGCACCGGCCAGCACGATCGCGGACGTTCCCAGCGCGGTGAGAGCGGGCGCGCCCAGCAGCAGGAGCACGAGGAACGTCCCGGTCACGAACCCGCCGACGACGGCGAGGGCGCGCCGCCGGTCGCGCACCCCGAGCGTGACGATGCCCGCGCCGAAGCAGAGCACGCCCCCGAAGACCGAGCCCGCGACGGTGTCGACGCCGTCACCCGGCGGCCCGTGCTCCGCGACGGCGAGGGCGGCGACCGAGAGCGCCGCGGACAGGACACCGTGCGTCCACAGCAGCCGCAGGGGCTGGGGACGCCGTCCACGGGTCCAGTCCAGGGCCCGGGAGACGATCACCATGCCCAGCGCGGCGTGCGCGATGACCGGCAGCGACAGGGCGAGTGCGAGCCGTCCTCCCACCTGCCCGAAGGCGGGCAGGCCGATCGCGGCCATCTCGGAGAGGCAGACGGAGTGGAACGACCACCGCGTGTACGTCTCGACCTTCGCGGGTGTGCTCTTGCGCCCCCACCAGCCGCCCGGCCTGCCCATGTCCCGTCCCTCCCGCCCTCGCGCGCGTCAGTGCCTCGGCTCCCAGCGGAACCGCCGCCGTACAGCAAACACCGCCAGCAGGATCCAGGCCACCGCCGTCGCGAGGGCGCCGATCGTCTCGGCGGCCGACAGGTCGCCGGTCCAGCCGCCGCGCACCAGGGCGACGACGGGGGTCAGCGGCAGCAGTTCGCAGACCGAGGCCACCCGGTCGGGGAGCAGCTCCAGCGGGACGAACATGCCGGAGCCGATCATCGAGACGATCAGCAGCGGCATCGGCGTGACCTGCGCGCTCTCGGCGGTCCGGGTGAAGGCCGCGGTGACGGCCGCGAGGGCGGCGCACATCACGAGCCCCAACACCAGGCCCAGGACGGCCAGATGCGGCGCGGACGGTGCGGACATGTCCAGCAGCACCGCACAGGCCACGGCCAGCACCAGGCACTGCACCAGTCCGGTGAGGACGGACGGCAGCGCGGACCCGCCGAGGATCTCGGCGTCCCGCAGCTCGCCCGTGCGCAGCCGTTTGAGGACGAGTTCCTCGCGGCGGACGACGAAGACGCCGACGAGGGCGGAGTAGACGGCGAACAGCAGGGAGAAGCCGACGGCGGCGGGCAGCACCACGGTGCCGGGGGTCAGTCCCGCCTCGGCGAGGTCCATCTCCTCGGCCGCCGACCGCACGCTCAGCGGCAGCACCAGCGGCACGAACAGCGCGGCGACGAGGGTGCCCTTGCTCCGCCCCAGCAGCGTCAGTTCGGCGCGGGCGAGGGAGGTCATCCGGCTCATCGGTGTGGTCGTGGTCGTGCTCATGCCGCGTACTCCTTCGGCGCCGTCGTCCCCGCCGACGCGTCCTTGGCGATCCCGAGGAACGCCTCCTCCAGGGATGCCGACCGCACGTCCAGCCGGCGCAGTTCCACCCCGGCGCCGTGCGCCCACATCAGCAGTCCGGTGGCCGCCCGCTGCAGTTCGCGGGTGCGCAGCCGGACGGTCCGGCCGTCGACCGTGTGGTCGCTCACACCCAGTTCGGCGAGGGGCGGCAGGTCGCCCACGAAGTAGCCCTCGGGCAGTTCGAAGGTGATCCGGGACGGCTCGCTCGCGGTCACCTCGGCCGGGGTGCCGGTGGCGGCGATCCGGCCCTCGTGCATGATCGCGAGCCGGTCGGCGAGGTTCTCGGCCTCCTCCAGGTAGTGCGTGGTGAGCAGCACGGTCGTACCGCCGTCGCGCAGCGCGCCCACCAGCTCCCAGGTGTCCCGGCGGCCTTCGGCGTCGAGCCCGGTGGTGGGTTCGTCGAGGAAGAGCACCTCGGGGTCGCCGAGCAGTGCGAGCGCCAGGTCCAGGCGGCGCCGCTGGCCCCCGGAGAGCTGCTTCACCCGGACACCGGTCTTCGACTCCAGCCCGACCAGCGCCAGCACCTCCCGCTCGGGGCGGGCCCCGCTGACGCACCCCGCCCACATCCGGGCGGTCTCGGCGACGGTCAACTCGGAGGGGAACCCGCCTTCCTGGAGCATCACGCCGGTGCGGGGCCGTACGGCGGCGCGTTCGGCGTACGGGTCGTGGCCGAGCACCCGGACCCGCCCGCCGGCCGGGGCGGCGAGCCCCTCCAGCAGTTCGACGGTGGAGGTCTTGCCGGCGCCGTTGGTGCCCAGCAGGGCGAAGACCTCGCCGCGCCGCACCGAGAAGTCGATCCCGCGCACCGCTTCGAACCCGCCCCCGTAGACACGTCGCAGGCCGGTGACCTCGATCACGTGTTCGTGTTCGTTCGCTTCCATGCTTCGAGCATCCCGGCGGCCGGGGCGGCCCGGCAGTGCGGCCTGTCATCACCGGACATGACAAATGTCAGACGGGACTTGGGCGGGCGCACGACGAAGGCCCCGGTCGATGACCGGGGCCTTGATCTGGAGCGGACGACGAGGCTCGAACTCGCGACCTCAACCTTGGCAAGGTTGCGCTCTACCAACTGAGCTACGTCCGCATTGCCTCCGACCGGCTCTCGCCGATCGGCGCGAGCACCAGCCTACCCGATCCACAACGGTGATCGGTACGGCGGTGCGGAGCGGGTGACAGGAATTGCACACTGCGCCTTCCCCCTGGAAGGGGGATGTTCTACTACTGAACTACACCCGCGTGTACTCCGTGAGCCGGGCCTTTCGGCCTCGCCCCTCGGCGTGCTCCAGACTCTAGCTGATCAGCAGGGGTGCTGCGCAAGTCGGCTGCCGCGAGGGGCCGGTGACCGGCCGTCGGGGCGGGGCACCGGACCGGCCCCGACGGCCGCGCGCGCGGCCGGCTCACCGCGCCGCGGCGAACGCCTCGTAGACCTTCTT
>NZ_NCTE01000285.1 GCF_002114215.1 Streptomyces sp. 13-12-16
CGGGTTCGCGGCCCTGGCCGGCATCCGGTCCGGCCCCGGCCCGGACACCGGGGGCGGGCCCGTGGTCACGCCGGTTCCGGGACACCGACGCCTGTCGTGCCGGGCCGCGGACGGGTCCGTCGCCGTACGGTGCTCCGCTGCCGGTCAGGAGGACATCGCGGCGGCACGCCCGGTGCCTGCCCGCGCCTGACGGAGCCGCCGGCCGAGGAGACCGGCGACACGGTCCACGAGCAGCCCGTCGGCCGTGGACGGGTGTCACGAGCGCGTTCGAGAGGGCGTCGTTCCGGGGGCGAGGCCCTTGAGCCGATCGCGTTGTCAGTCCCCCCTGCCATCATCCCGCCATGCTGTACGACGCCTTGGTGGCCGAATCCCGCAGGAACGACTCGCTCGACGACGTGAGGTCCGCCGCGCTCGACCGCGTCCGCTGGCTCGTCGGGCTCCTGGAGCGTCAGCGGACCGAGTTCCGGCAGTCCCTGGGGCACGAGCACCGGCGGTTCAGGGCGGCGGGCGCGGCCACCCAGGCCGAGATCGACGGGCGGCTCGCGGCCTGCGCGGACGAGGAGGGCAGGGCCGCGGTCCTGTGTCTGACGCTGGCCGCCTGCTTCGGCGACACGATGTGGGACTACAGCGCCGAGATCGGGTCTCTCACCGCGCGGGTGCGGGGCTGGACACCCGACGAGGTCGCGGTGATGCTGCTCCGTGCCACCGAGCACGACATGGGCTTCTGGTTCGCGGACTCGCTGGGGTCGGCGCTGGACGCCGCCGACCGGCTCGACGCCGACGGCCGCCGCGCGGTCATGCCCTGGCTGCGGCACGCACACCAGGAGCTCATGGACACCACGGTGGGGGCGAGCACGCGCGCGTCACTCGCCCAGCGCCTGCGAGCACTGCTCGTGAGCGTGGACCAGGCACACATCCCCGAGGGACTGATCCCCGCCGACGCTCCCTGGGCGGCCCCGCTGGGCGACCGGGCGAAGACCGCACCGACAGTGGAACTGGCACGTCTCGTACGTCACCTGGCCGACCCGTCGGGGCCGCGTCCCACACAGAAGTGGCGGCGGACGTGCCTGGGACTCGTGGACGCGGCGTCGGCGCGGGACCTCGTGGCCGACGTCCTGCGGGCCCTGGCCGAGGACGATCCGCTGTGCAGCAGGGGAAACGGTGCGCACACCGGTTGGGTCCACGACGATCACCACTACCACTACCTCGTCCACCAGAACGACGGGGACCTGGCGCGCGGCGTCCTCTGGGCGGCCGCGCTGACCGGCGGCCCGGCCGTGGTGCGGCATCTCGGCACGCTCGCGCTGCGGACCGGCGGTCCCGGGACCGGCGTGGCGGTGGACCTCAAGCTGGCGGGCGCGGCGATCAACGCGCTGGCCGAGACCGGCGATCCGGCCTCTCTGGAGGCCCTGTGGCGGCTGCGGTCCCGGATCAGGCACCGGGCGCTGCGCAAGCAGCTCGACACCGCGCTGGTGACGGCGGCGGGGAAGCAGGGCATCACGGCGGAACAACTCGTCGAGCGCAGCGTGCCGGATCACGGCCTGGCACCGGACGGTTCGCTGGAACGGGAGTGGGGCGGACACCGGGTACGGGTGGCGATCGAGGACGCGAGGACCGTGCGGCTCACCTTCACACGCCCCGACGGGAGGACGTCCCGCACGGCTCCGGCGGCCGTGAAGGACGGCTTCCCGGACGCCCTCGAGGAGTTGAAGGACCTGGCCAGGGAGGTGCGGGGGACGCTGTCGGGCGAGCGGACCCGCGTCGAGGCGCTGATGTCGGCCGGACGCGAGTGGCCGTACGACGAGTGGTGCCGCCACTACCGCGACCATCCGGTCACCGGAACGCTCGTCCGCGGCCTGATCTGGGAGTTCCGGGACGCGGACGGCGAGTGGCGTGCGGTGGCACCGACGGCCGAGCCGCCCGGCGAGCCCGAACGCGTCCGGTTGTGGCATCCGATCCGGGCAGCGACGCACGACATCAGGGCGTGGCGGGAGCGGCTCGTCACCGAGCGGCTGCGGCAGCCGTTCAAACAGGCGTTCCGGGAGGTCTACCTGCTCACCCCGGCGGAGGAGGAGACCGGCGGCTACTCCAACCGGTTCGCCGCCCACATCGTCCACTACCGGCAGCTCTACGCGCTGTTCAAGGAACGCGGCTGGCAGGCCGACTTCCTGGGCCGGCACGAAGGCGGCTACGACGGCCGGGCACGGGCCGAGTTCGGCGACGGAGCGTGGCGGGCCTGCTTCCACCACGAGCCCGCCGACGACGACGGTGATCACGCGCCCGAGCACGCCGCCACGGACCAGGTCCGCTTCGAACGCCGGGACGGCCGGCGCTGGCGGGAGGCTCCGCTGGCCGAGGTGCCCCCGCTGGTGTTCAGCGAGGCGATGCGGGACGTCGACCTCTTCGTCGGCGTGACCTCGATCGCCACCGATCCCGACTGGACCGACCGGGGCGAGGACCGCTACACCGGGTACTGGCGGACGGCCACGTTCGGTGCGTTGACGGCGAGCGCGGAGGTCCGCCGGGAGGCGCTGGAGCGGATCGTGCCGCGGCTGAGGATCGCCGGCCGGTGCACGCTCGACGGCCGCTTCCTGATCGTCCGCGGGGACCTGGGCACGTACCGGATCCACCTGGGCTCGGCCAACGTCCTGATGGAACCGCGCGACGCCTACCTGTGCATCGTCCCGTCACGCGGCAAGGGCGACGGGAAGGTCTTCCTGCCGTTCGAGGACGAACGGCTCTCCCTGATCCTCAGCAAGGCGTTCCTCCTCGCCGCCGACACCAAGATCACCGACAGGTCCATCCTCACGCAGATCGAGCGAGGTGCCTGATGGCCACCGTGACGTTCCGGGACGAGACCGCGGCGGGCGGACCGGTCACCGAGTGGGAGGTCGCCGGGCTGCCGGAACGGATGACCGTACGGGAGTTGATCGGCCTCCGGGTCCGTGAGGAGGTCGCCCGGTACAACAGCCGCCCGAGTCACCACTTCAACGGCCTCGTCCGCCCTGACGACGCCGGGACCGAACCGAACGGCTACCGGCTCCGCAAGCCGCGCCGCATCGACTGGGAGCGCCAGGCGGAGACCGCCGAGCGCGCCTTCCTGGCCAACGGGTTCTTCGTGCTGGCCGGCGACCGCCAGGTGGAGGACCTCGACGAAGTCGTGGACCTCACGGTCGATCCGGACCTCGTCTTCATCAAGCTCGTCGCCCTCGCGGGCGGCTGAGGGACCGGTGGCGCGCGGGCGTGGGTTCGTGATGGTCCGCCGTCCGGCGGGTGGTGCCCCGGGCGCGGGCGGCGCGCGGAAGACTTCATTCAAACAAGTGATCGACATCGCGGCCGATCCCGCTATGATCTTCCACGGCAAGGCCGTAGCGCAGAGGTCGTCGCGCCCTAGCATCAAGCTGGAGGACGTCGGTTCGAATCCGACCGGCCTTGCCGCCCTTGTCGTGGAGGAACGTCGATTGGCGTCGGTCCGTCCTGGGCGGGCGGAGGGCGGTGCCGCCCTCGGCGAGCCGGGCACCGGCGATGGACCGGTGGAGTGGTGATGACGCAGCCGACACCCGTGCGCTGCCCGGCGATCGAGCACCCGGACATCCCGATCAGTGACCCTGTCGGCCTGGACCCGTTGCTGGCCCGGCTGAGGTCGGCCCGGGCGGTGGAGAGCGACGAGACGTTCCCGCTCGGCACCGTGCGCGCGGACGGCCGTGTCGACCTGTGCAAGCAGGGCCTCGGAGCGGCCGGCGCCGCCCGGCTGATGCCCGTCGCCGCCGCATCGCCGCACGCCCGGCACGTCCTGCTCGGCACCAACGCCATCGGCGACGAAGGGGCGTCGACGGTCGCCCGCGCGCTCGCCGACGGCCACGGCCTGCACACGCTCTACCTCGGCTGCAACCGCATCGGCCCGGAAGGCGCCGCCGCGCTCGCCGACGCGCTCTCCGCGGACGACACCGTCCGCGCCCTGTGGCTCAAGCGCAACCCGGTGGGCGACGACGGCGCCGTGGCGCTCGCCGCGACGCTCCGCCGCAAC
>NZ_NCTE01000286.1 GCF_002114215.1 Streptomyces sp. 13-12-16
CGGCAGTCCGGGCTCGGCCCGCCAGCCGCCGCGCGGCGGCAGCACCCCGGCCCACGGCGGTCCGGTCACCGCACCCGGCACGCCGGCCGTGGCGGCGGACTCGTCCACCGACTCCAGCAGCTCACCGGCGGACACGGTCACGTCCAGCGTGACGTCGAGCCCGTTCTCGTACGGCTTCGCGAGCCGTACGGCGCGGACGGCGAGCACCTCGAAGGAGGGCGGCCGGCCGAAGACGGCGAGCGCCGTGCCGGCCGCCTGCAGCCGCACCGCGGCGGAACGGTCGTAGTGCAGCAGCCGGGAGAGGAAGGCCGCGAGGTCCGCGGCCTCCCTCTCGTCGGCGAGGTGGAGCACCGTCATGCGGCGACGGCCTCCTCCTCTTCACCGGCGGTGTCGTCCGTGTACTCCCGGAGGAACTCGCGCTCCTCCGCGGTGAGACGGCGCGGACGCTGCGCCTCGAAGTCGAACGGCACTATCACCGTCGACGCGCGGACGTAGACGAGGTCGTCGTCCTTCACCTCGTAGGTGAGGGTGAAGGACGCCGCCCTGATCTCCGTGACCCACAGCTCGATGTCGACCGGGTGGTGCCGGTGGACGAGCTGCCGCTTGTAGTCGATCTCGTGGCGCGCCACCACGGACCCCTGCTTGAAGTCCTTCTCCGGGCGGAACAGGAAGTCGATGCGGGCTTCCTCCAGGTAGCGGAGGAACACCACGTTGTTGACGTGGCCGTACGCGTCCATGTCCGCCCAGCGCAGCGGGCAGCGGTAGATGTGCCGCAAGAGATCAGCCCCGGGTCAGCTTCTTGTAGGTGGCACGGTGCGGGCGCGCGGCGTCCGGGCCGAGCCGCTCGACCTTGTTCTTCTCGTACGACTCGAAGTTGCCCTCGAACCAGAACCACTTGGACTCGCCCTCGTAGGCGAGGATGTGCGTGGCGACCCGGTCCAGGAACCACCGGTCGTGGGAGACGACCACGGCGCACCCGGGGAACTCGAGCAGGGCGTTCTCCAGGCTGGAGAGCGTCTCGACGTCGAGGTCGTTGGTCGGCTCGTCGAGGAGCAGCAGGTTGCCGCCCTGCTTGAGGGTGAGCGCGAGGTTGAGGCGGTTGCGCTCACCGCCGGAGAGGACCCCGGCCGGCTTCTGCTGGTCCGGGCCCTTGAAGCCGAAGGCCGAGACATAGGCGCGGCTCGGCATCTCGACCTGGCCGACGTTGATGTAGTCGAGCTCGTCGGAGACGACCGCCCACAGGGTCTTCTTCGGGTCGATGTTCTCGCGGCTCTGGTCGACGTAGGAGATCTTGACGGTGTCGCCGACCTTGATGGAACCGGAGTCGGGCTCCTCGATCCCCTGGATCATCTTGAACAGCGTGGTCTTGCCGGCGCCGTTCGGTCCGATGATGCCGACGATGCCGTTGCGCGGCAGCGTGAACGACAGGTCGTCGATGAGGAGCTTCTCGCCGAAGCCCTTGGTGAGGTTGTTGACCTCGACGACCACGTTGCCCAGGCGCGGGCCCGGCGGGATCTGGATCTCCTCGAAGTCCAGCTTCCGCATCTTGTCGGCCTCGGCGGCCATCTCCTCGTAGCGGGCCAGACGCGCCTTGGACTTGGCCTGGCGGCCCTTGGCGTTGGACCGCACCCACTCCAGCTCTTCCTTGAGCCGCTTGGCGCGCTTGGCGTCCTTCTGGCCCTCGACCTTGAGGCGGGTGGCCTTGGTCTCCAGGTACTTGGAGTAGTTGCCCTCGTAGCCGTGCAGCCGGCCGCGGTCGACCTCGCAGATCCACCCGGCGACGTTGTCCAGGAAGTACCGGTCGTGGGTGACGGCCACGACGGTGCCCTCGTACTTGGCGAGGTGCTGCTCCAGCCAGTTCACCGACTCGGCGTCGAGGTGGTTGGTGGGCTCGTCGAGGAGCAGCAGGTCGGGCGCCTCCAGCAGCAGCTTGCACAGCGCCACGCGGCGCTTCTCGCCACCGGAGAGGTTGGCGACCGGCCAGTCGCCGGGCGGGCAGCCCAGGGCGTCCATGGCCTGCTCGAGCTGGGCGTCGAGGTCCCAGGCGTTGGCGTGGTCGAGCTGCTCCTGGAGCTTGCCCATCTCGTCCATGAGCTCGTCGGTGTACTCGGTCGCCATCTGCTCGGCGATCTCGTTGAACCGGTCGAGCTTGCCCTTGACCTCGGCGACACCCTCCTGGACGTTCTCCAGGACGGTCTTGTCCTCGTTCAGCGGGGGCTCCTGGAGCAGGATGCCCACGGTGTAACCGGGAGTGAGGAAGGCGTCACCGTTCGACGGCTGCTCCAGCCCCGCCATGATCTTCAGAACCGTCGACTTACCGGCGCCGTTCGGCCCGACGACACCGATCTTCGCCCCCGGCAGGAAGCTCAGGGTGACGTCGTCGAGGATCACCTTGTCGCCGTGCGCTTTGCGCGCCTTGCGCATGGTGTAGATGTACTCAGCCAAGAGAAACCGTCCGGCAGCTTGAAATCAGGCAGTGGGCAGATACACCCCATCTTGCCCGACCGCCACCCCTGGGGGGAAACCCGTTCCGTACGGGGCCTCTGACCTGGCCTTTCCCGGATGACGCCTGAGCCTCGCCTGTCACTGTCGGTCGCCACCGGTCGGCCTCGGGCACCCTCGCACGGCCCAGGGACGGCCCGGCACGAGCCATGATCAGGACGCCGTAACCTTCCCCGGGTGAATGACTCTCCCTGCTTCTGCCTCCTGTGCGCGCCCCTTACGGACGCCCCGGCCTTGGACGAACGCGACGGTCACATAGCCGCGAATGTGACCGACCACGGCTGGCACGTGATGGGTGTCGGAGCCGGGGACGAGGCACCGGCGGACTGGGCCTACTCGATCGGCCTGTGGCACACCTTGCGCAGCCCAGAGGTCTGCATCTTCGGCCTGCGGGTCGAGACGATGATGTCCGTCCTCAACGTCGCGGGGCGGGAGATCCGCAACGGTCACCCTCTGGAATCCGACCAGCGTCGTGACGACATCCTGAACGGCTACTCGGTGGCTGTCCGGCCGGTGCACCCGAGCTGGTACCGAAGCTTCTTCGGTGCCGGGATCGACTTCTACCAGGCGCCTCCGTTCCCGATCATGCAACTGTTCTGGCCGGACAAGGAGGGCCGGTTCCCCTGGGACGACCGGGCGCAGGAGTACTGCCGCGCGAGTCAGCCCCAGCTGTGGAGCTCGAAGGACGGAACCAGCGGCCCCTGGACCGCCCTCGACTGAGATCCCGTCCCGACTCCTGCCCTGAGCCCACTACTCCACTACGCGGCTAGCGACTGATCGGAATCTCGTAGACGATCTCGCAGAGCGCGGCGGGCACCACGATGTCCGCGGTCTCCACGGGCCGTCCCTGGTCGCTGTAGTAGGTCCGCCGGATGTGTGTGACGAGTGAGCCCTTCTGGATGCCAAGGAGTGAAGCCTCCTCCGCGGTCGCCTGCCTCGGCTCCGGCTGTTCCACGGCGTGGCTGACGGTGATGCCGATCTCCGCCATGCGGTTCACGACCCCTGCCCCGGCGTGCGGCCCGCCCTCGGGGAGGACGACGAGAGTGCCGGCGGTGAGGTCGTACGGCTCCCAGCTCGTCGACAACTGCACCGGCCTGCCGTCGGCGAGGAACTCGTACGCGGTCCGCACGCACAGATCGCCTTCGGCGATACCGAGACGCGCCGCGACCTCCGCCGGCGCCGGAACCTTGGCCTCGGTCCGGCTCTCCCAGTCCCCTTGCCTGCCTACGGCCTTCATGTCCGCGCGGAACGGCGAGCCGCTGGGCTGCTCACGCGCCGATGACCGGACCACCCGTACGCGTTGCCGGGGCTCGGCGACGTAGGTGCCGGAACCGGCGCGGCCTTCGAGCACGCCTTGGGAGATCAGCAACTCCTGTGCCCGGCGCACCACGTTGTCGCCGACGCCGTACTCCTGGCCGATCTGGGCGCGGGAGGGCAGCCGGTCCCCCGGCTCCCACTCGTGCTCCGCGATCCGTCGCCGAAGCTCGTCGGCGATGCGGAGATAGGGCGGTTGCTCAGGCATATGGAAAATCTAGTCCACCAGCTCTAATCTAGTTAACTAGCTTCACTCAAAGTGATCGTCGCTAACCGGAGGGCTGCCCTGTGCCTGCTTCCACAGTGCGCGCGGAGGCCATCGCAGCCCGGTTATCGGCCGTCGGGCTCGCCACGCGCGTGGAGGAGCGCGGCGACTGCACGGCCATCGAGGCGGAGGTGCCGGAACCACTCTCCGCGGAGTCATGGCGGGAGGTCCTCGAAGCGGTGGCCGATGCCGACCGCTTCGGCCTCCTCGCCACCAGTTCGAACGACCGCACCCTCTGGGCGGTCGTACGCAAACGGTCCCCGCGACGGGCGATGTCGGGGGACCGGGTCATCAGCGATAGGGGCTGAACACCGTGCTCGATCGTATCCGCCGTACCGCCTCGCGCTTCAGAGCGCGGTACCTTCCCAAGGGCCGGCACCGCCGCTCCGAAACGCCTGCGCGGCCGGTGGTTGTGTCCCCGGAAGTCGCTTACGGCGCAGTGCTGTTCCTACGCCGGCACCGTGAGCACACGGACGGTCTCGTGGGTGAGGAAACGGCGCTCGTCCGCCCGTACGTACTGGCCAGTGAGGCGCGAGCACGGCACCGCTCGGCGGCCGTGAGCTGCGCTCCCTTCACCGGTCCTTGGTACGCCTCGGCGGGTGACCGCTGATGTCGTCCCGCCAACAACCCCACAGCCCCCAATCCGGGCCCGCCTTCTACCGGTCGGCCTCCTGTCGCATCGGCACACACCACGCCTGCGCGGAGTCGTCCCCGGTCACTGCACCGGTTGACGTGCCGGTGATCTACGAAGCCTGCGACTGCTCGTGCCACACCATCGCCGAGCGCCCAGTACCGACAGAGGCGGCACGGTGAGGGGGTCGGCACTCAGCGGCGCGGTGCTCTCCCCCGTCGAGATCACCTCGGCCAGTGTGCAGCTCGGCGACGTCATCCAGGTCGGGGGCCAGCAGTGCCGGGTGACCGACCTCTTTCAACTGCCCGGCGGGGCCAAACGACTCGTGTTCGACTCGGGCGAGCTGCTGACCATCCACACGAGGACCCGGCTCATCGCCCTGCGGCTCGTACGAGTGAGAGGCGGTGATCCCACCCGTGCCCTCGCGACGCAACGCCATCGCCGATGACCTCCGGGACCGGATCGTCACCGGTCAGCTCAAGCCTGGCGACCGCCTGCCCTCTGAGGCACATCTGGCCGCGCAGTACATGGTCAGCACACCGACGCTGCGGAATGCCCTCGCCGTACTCCAGGCGGAAGGCCTCGTCGAGAAGACTCACGGCAAGGGGAACTTCGTCCGCCGTCCGCTCCACAGGATCACGTACGTCGGCGGGAGGCGAACTCCGGACGCGCACAGCATGGATCTTGCACCCCTGAGCGTCACCGTCCACACCACCAGGGTGCAGGCCCGCGGGCATCTCGCGTCCCTGCTGAAGATGCCGACCGGCAGCCCTCTGACCGAGATCCTCTGTCTCGCCCATGAGGACGAGAGACCTCACAGCCTGGCTCACATTTACGTCCCTTGCGACCTGGCGCCGGCCGCCGGGCTCCGGGATTCGCTCCCGTACGAGGCGGTGGTCACGCGACTGATGGAACTCCGCCCGCCGCCGGCTGAGGTCCGGGAGGAGATCAGCGTTCGCCTCCCGACACCGGAGGAGGCATCCACCCTTCGGATCAGCTCTGCCTTGGCAGTGCTCGCCGTCACACGCCAGACGGCCGACACCGCTGGACGCGTGGTCGAGGCGGCCCTCCTGGTGCTGCCAGGAGACCGCGCCGACGCGGTGTTCACCACTCACTACGTGATCGACGAGAGGCCGATAAAAGCATGACGACATTAAACGAATTGCGGCTCCTCCCCTGGACGGGGCCCGACGGCAAACCGTGCTTCCTCAGCACTGATGACAGTGGCGGCTACATGTCCCGCCTGGCCGACAACATCGAGTCAGTACAACTCGGCACGGCAACCGAACTACTGGACCAGGCGGTCGACATGCTCACCACCGATACGGCCCCGGACGACATGCGGCTTCTGGCGAAGAGCCTGACCGGAGCCCTGAGGGACACGCTCCGCGTGGCAACCAGCCGGGGTCACCGCCTGGACAGCCGGTCTACTGATCACAGGCTCCGCTGACCAGTGGGATTGGCGAAGCCCACGGCTCTGACCAGTTCAGATGCCGTGGGCTTCTGCCGTCGGCGGTGCTGCCGTGTGACCACCGCATTAGGAGTTCGGTCGGTACCCCCATCACGCCTGGCACCCGCCAGCTGACCATGCCGCGTCAAGCTTCTGTCGACTGCCGCCATCCATGGCTGTTGATGTCACCTGTGGATGTCATGGGACGGGATGCCATTGAAGGTCGGGGGTCCTCCTGTGACGGCTCCAGCTTCCTCCTTGACCGGCTCGCCCCAGAGCCCAATTCCATGACAGAACGCATCATCCAGGCAGCTGCGAAGGGGCATGGCGCTCGTGAAGCGAGTTGACCTGCCCAATCCAGAATTCGAGCTTCACCGTTGCGGAGGAACCCTTTGGAAGCAGACCGAGCTGCTGCGCGAGTGTGTAGAAACCAGGTCCAGCATCGTTTGCCCCGAGGTAGTGGACCAAGGCGGAGATCATGAGCCCGCTCTCTGGGTAGTCCCGTTCCACTATCAGTCCAAGCAGGTGGCCCATCGCTGCCCGCTCGTCCGCTTGCTCGAAGTCGAAGCTAGGCAGTCCAGTCCGCCGGGCCAGTACAGAGGTCATCTCCGTGTAGGTCGTGACCTTACGGAGTTGTGCCCGCTCAACGAGGAACTTCAAGCCGGCATTGACCAACTGATCCCATGCCTCGTCGCTCCGGCCGTACATCGCCCACCCCCTGCGCTCGCGATCCAGACACCTGAGTATGCCGAACAGGCCGACCCAACGGAGCGGCTTGGATCACACATGGCTCCGGAGTGATTGTGCTGATCGAGCCGCGTATCCCATCTGACCTGCGCGGGAGCCAGTCCGTTGCGGTACGGGAAAGCACAGTGTGTCGGAGCTGTGTCGCAGGAGCCCTCAATTGGCCGCGGCCGGGCACTGCGCCGGCCGCTCTTCCCCTGCGGGCTGGATGCGCTGGGCGCCTTGGGGCAGGGACTGCTTTGTCCTGAAGCAACTTGGGGCGGAACGGAGCCTTGGGTTGCTGTGGTTCCTACCTGCTCTGATGGTCCGCAGACGTCCGCGCTTGTCCGCCGTTGTTCATCTGCATTGTCACGCAGTTAGACACTCAAGGGGCCCAAGGGCGCGATACCGTACGCGCCGTGAACATACCCGGTTGGTTCGTCTGGATCGCTCTCGGTCTGGCCGTCTTACAGGCCCTCGGCCTCGTTCCCGTCATCCGCCGACTGCGCGGATCCGACTCAACGACGCGTTCCAAGGCGCGCCTCGACCTGGTGGACGTCGTCGGCTCCCTGCTGCTCTTCGGCGGCCTGCTGCTGAGTCTCGCAGTGGCGGAATCCTGGTTCTGGCTCACCTTCGTCGGCTTCGTGCTCATGGCCGCCGTCTACGCCGTGAAGGGTCTCTACTGGGTCCGCGCTCGCCGCCGTCCCACGGCCTGAGTCAAACGACACGCTCTAACCGCTCAGTGCGCTACGTCTTCTTGCCCTGGGTCTTGCCGGGGATCTTGGTGAGCTGGGTTTTCCCTGCTCAGGGGTAGTGGGCTCGTGCGCCTGGTGGTCGTCGTTGGTCGTCATTGGCCACTGTCGAGCGACCTCGGACGGCCCAGAGACGGCCCAGCCAGCACCGTCATGAGCGTCGGCTTACCGCGTTACGCAGGGCCTCGAACCAACCCATGAAGAGCCACCTCAGCCACCAAAACCAACCTCTGCGCCTGCGTTGCGGCTGTGGTTCCGGACGCGCCGGCATGCGCGGAAGTCGGGGAGGAGTAGAGACACGTGGGCTTCGGCTTCGTCGGCCTCCACCACCGTGCAGATGGCAGTAGCCGTTCCATCCGGCAGGGTTTCCGCACGCTCGTCCCTGCCGTGTCACCCCAGCACAACGCCCCATAAAGCGAGTCTGGCAGAGCCTGCGCGGGCAAGGGGCGACTGCTTGTGGAAGCTACGGAGTCTCACACTCGGAGCCAGCTTGGGAAGCTGCGGCGCTCTGCGCTCCCTAGGGCGCTGACCTGCGCATACAGTTGGCGCGTCCTTCGTCGGGTTTGATCGTTCTCACCGCCACTCCCCGCTGCTCCCTGCTCGATCTGATGCGCTTGTGGTGCGGTGCTCACACGAATGAGTGCGCAGGAGGCCACCTAATCGACGCGTACTCCACGCTCGCCTCGCCTGTACTGGCAGGTACTGACAGCACGACGGGCCCCCGACTCCTGGTTGAGGGGTGGAGGGCCGATGGCGGCTGGTCAGGTCAGATTGACGAGGGTGGGGGTCACTTCGTTCTCAAGGTCGTACTCGGAGAACTCCCATGTTGTGACCACCGCGTCCTTTGGGACGCGATAGACGAACTGCATCTCGTCGTCGAAGCCGGGTTGCAACTGCGCGTTGCATTCTGGGTTGCCGGCGACGTCGTAAAGATCTTCGATCGTGTCGAAGCGTCGGCCCTGGTCGTCGATGAGCGCATTGACGATGGGCAGCGAGCACGTCAGGTCCATGCTGGCCTTTCCCTCGTTGCTGACAACGGTCTTGAGGACGACGTATTTGGCGTCGGCGCCTGCGGATTTGCGGGCTCCGGCGAGCACGATGGTGTCGGCCTCTGCCACCTTGGTGACCTTGACGACGGCTCCGCCGTTCCGGGCCTGCTCGCCGACCTTGGCGTCTGCGTTCTGGTCGGTTACTGCTGCGGTGTCCTCTTCGACTGTGGCCTCGGGCTCGACGGTTTCTGTCACGGTGACGGTGGGCTGTGGCTTTGCTGTGTCGTCGATGCGGCCAGAGATGGCGATCCCTGTGGCGACGACGGCGGCGGCAATGATGGCCGCGCCGCCGATAATGTAGGCGTTGGTGTGGCTCTTCTTGCCGGGTTGCGGCGGCTGAGCTGGCATCGGCGGCGGCGTGATGTTGGTACTCATGATCCCCCCTGGGGCGGTGCTGTTGTGAGACGCATCATCCTCTGTGAACGGCTGCACTGACAGCAGTTGGGGCCACAGGGGCGGCAAGCGGATGGCGACCACTTCGGGATGCAGCCGCTTTGGTGCTGTTGTAGTCGCGCGGCTGGTGGGTGCGTGGAACTGGCTGACTTCGATGGCTCGTCGGCGGATCTCTCGGCGCCGGTTCCGATGATCGTGACGACGTCGGCCTTGCCAAAGCGCGACACCCGCTTTAGGAGAGAGGCTGGGTGATCTCGGGCCTGAGCTGCGACTTCGTCGGCCGAGGAAGCGGGCGACTACTCGACCGCAGGGCACCGGTGTTGACCGTGGCTGACCCCTGCATCTGGCACGGTTGTGGCACGAACCTCAGCCGACGACAGTCAGCCACGATGGCGGGTACGCCGACCGATCAGGCGCGCGTGTGCCTCGCTGCACCCCCACCGTCCTCCGCCACGCCTCCGTTGGCGATTGGTCAACCACCGTAGCGGCTGCGCAAATCTTCGGTGGTTCTTGACATCAGCCCTATGGCACCTTGCGGTTGGACCTCTGCCAGCGGACGTTCCGTCTGGGGGTCGTAGGCAGTCAGCCCCGTTTCCTTCTCGACGATGGCCGCCAGGGCAAAGACCTTGCCGAGCACGACCGCGGCATCTTCCCCTGCATGCCAGTAGGGCACTGTAATGCTCACCTCGTCACCGAAGACGGACAGGTCAATGCCGGTGCCCGAGTGGCTGAGGTCTCGGGACTCCTGTTCGTACTCAGTGATGTCCACTTCGCCCAGCAGAAACCGGGCCTGCGGGACTATGCGTTCCCAAGCTTCAAGGAGACGAGCAGGGATCGGCTCGCTGTGCTCGGCCGCGTCTTCCATCGCCTCCAGGACCTCATCCCAGGATTGCCCGTCGCGTCGGCTCAAGAAGTAGATGTCGTAGCTCATCGCGCGATCGTAGACACTCCACTTGCTGGCCACAGTTGACCTGATCTCTCACGACGAGGGGTTGCTCACCAGTCCCGCCACCGGTCCGTGAGCTCGTGCCGGCCGAGCCCGTGCCTGGCGGTCAGGGCCGCGACGTCGACTCCCTGCTCGCTGAGCGCCTCATCGATGTAGGCGCACAACTGCTCGCGCTCATCGGTTTCGAAGGCGCACTCGTCGTGAGCCTCGTTCACGGCGTTCAGGGCCAGAATGACGCGCTCCACTACGGCGAAAATTCGTGTGTCGTCGCCCTCTGCGAGCGTGGGCACCTCGGCATCGAACACGTCGAGGACAGCATCAGTCTCCACCAGGAGCTCTTCGGGAAACAGCTCGACCATGCACGCGCAGTTGGGATCCAGGGTGCCAGCGGAAAGCTCCGCGGCCTCCTTGGCTATGCCCCTGCGCCAGTTCGTCGTCGGTCTCTCAGCCATGGAGCGAACCGTACAGCGCAGGTCTGACAGCAAGACCCATCTTCACGAGGGAACCTCAGCTTGGGAAGCTCAGATTATTCAGAGCTCGTTGTCAGGGCTGACCTGCGGCGGAGCGTCATAGGCGCCTGATGGGCCGTCGACTGTCTCCCCGGTGTTCCCCGTGGATTCCCGCAGCATCTGGCACGCAACTGGCACGGGCTGATGCTTGTGTAGCCATCGGGAACAGTCCCTGGGACGGGGTGTCCCGGGGCGCCGAACTCGCCTACAGATACGCAGAGTTGCAGGTCATGGGCTGTGATACAGTTCTGTTGCTCGATCTCCTCGTACCTTGAGCTGTGGCATCAAGGGGGTGGTCCTATGCCGCCAGAGGATGAATCAGAGCTCGAAGATTTATAAATCCATATCATGAAATCGCAAGCCTGATTTCTTTTCGCGACGATGGCGTATTAGTGCCGGAGTGATTAGAAGTCGGGCTTTTCTTGTTTCGCTGCAGAGAAGGTTAGAAGCTCCACCCGGGAGTTAAACAATCAATGGAGGTGCTGGTGCGCGAATTGTTCACGCAGGTTGGGCAGACGGTCCGGTTCGCAATTGCCGACGAGTCCCGGACCGCCCGCCTGAAGTCCCTGATTACGACGACTGCCATCGTCGTAACCGTGGGCTACTACGTCCTGTTCGTTAGGTAGACGCCTTCTTCGCCAGGACAACTTAAGAGTACGGCGGGCTGCATCCTCGTGGCTACGGCCCGCCGTACTCGGCCCAGGTCCGCTCACGTACTGAGGCACATACTGAAACGGCAGCGGAGCGTGATCGGTAACCCGCCTCACCTGCCCATGACGGACAAAGGTCCCTCTGCTGAGTCCGCTCGTCCTGGGCATGGCTCCTGCCGAGACGTTGAGGTGGGCGACATCCGCTTTAGGAGTTCGATCTACGCCCGCCCCTGATGCCATCGTTGGCTGGTCCGGCGGCCTTCCAGGATCGCAGCTGTGTGCCGCCGTCCGGGCTCGTTGATGTCAGCGTTGGATGTCAACGGAACAGCTCCGGAACCGGGCAGACCTCCAGCGGTTCGGCCGGCCGGTCCGCCCACTGCCACCAGGTGTGCCGGCCAGCACACCGCCACAGAGAGCGGCAGGTCCTCCGGCCGTCTTCGCCTCGTTTAGTCAGCACGAGACCGCCGGACTTCAAGGGCTGGCTGCACTCAGGACAGGCCGGGGTATCGTCGGTCATGCGGCGCACCCTAACGGAGCGACCTCTTCGTCCCGAACTTTCGGCCGGAGGCATTGCGGACTGGAGGGCTGGTCAGTCGGTCATTGACGGCCTTGGTGGTCGCCTGCGGTTGCGGTGGTTGCTGCACTTCGCTGTTGTACTACTGCGCTCACTACAGCCCTCCCGTCTGGTCGTACTCGACTGCCTCAAAGGTGTCGATCAGCATTGCACTAATCGGCGGATTCGATTCCCAAGTCGGCTCGCATGGCAACTTTCTGCTCCCCCACGTATGGCCAGACCTCTTGATGCAGTTCGTCTTCCAGAGCATGCAGCTCGGCCGCACATCCGGACAGAGATGGGCCGAGCTGCTTGATTTTTCCGTATGCGGTGTTCAACCGGGTCTTGGCAACGCTGGATGCTCGTAGCACCGGGCGCGGGGCAATCATCTGGGCTTCCGAATAACTGTCCCGATAGGTCGATCGGCTGGTCTCCAGTTGTGCCAGCGATGCGTCAACGTCAACGTTTTGCCGCAGCGCATGCAGGTAGTTGGTCATCGCCGTCAGAAATTGACGGGAAGCAGTGTTCAGGTCGATGTAACACCTGCGCCTCAGCTCAAGGCTCTCGCGCTGGCGTGCTTGCGCCTGCTCCGCCTGTAGCAGGGCTTCAGCGTGCTGGCGTTCTTCTCGTCGCTGCTCCGCAGCAGCCTGCAATTCCAGACGTTTTGTACGGTCCGCGCGGTTCTGCGTCAGCAGCGCCGCTCCTAGCGTGCCCACCACGCCCACGACGGCAACCGCCAACCCCGCCCAACCACCGCCCACAATCCCTGCCTTCCACAGATGAAGGGTTTCAACCAAACGCACGTCCTAACCTGGGCTCGGGCCTCCCGCATCGCGTCGGCTGCTGCTGTCGGTTAGCACGGGCCAACCTCGGTCCACGGATGGCTAGATCGCGATGCTAGGCAGTGGTCAGGCGTGCGCAAGCTAGCTCAGCGTAGCGGGCGTTTAGAAGATGCGGGCAAGCCTTGGTGGGGCGGTCCAATCGTCTTCCGTTGGCCTCGCGACGGTTCGCTGAGTGCCGCTGCCGTCCGGCGTCGTTGCCGTCAGCGCTGCCGTCACTGCCGTCGGCGGTGCTGCCGTGTGACCACCGCATTAGGAGTTTGATCCGTGCTTACCCGGTGGTGCCAGTACCCAGTCGTGCCGGACCGTTTGGCCGGCCGTGCGCCGGGATCGTGGCCGTCTTTCCGCCAGCAAGCAAGGCGAGTGCTGGACGCGCCTGAGCGCACGCTGAGCTCTTCAGCGTGAACCTCGATAGGCTCGATGGTCGTCAACGCTGTTTTGCTTGGGCGGGGTTGGAGAGCGATGCCTCGATACTTACCAGTCAGGATCGTTACGCCAGAGGAGGAGGAAGCCGATCGGAGAGCTGGCATCGTCCTCGCATCTGTAGCGCTTGCAACTGTTTGTCAGATGGCGGGCATCTTCTACCTCTCCAGGGCGCTGCAAGGCGGGCATCTTGGGCACGCCGTACTAGGGTCGCTCGGTGTACTCCTGGCGGCTTGGGTCGCTCAGCTCGTGGATGCCAAAGGCCGCCGACGTCCGTTCAGAACGCGGAGGTTCATTCTCAGCGTCTGTCTCTCGTTTGCGCTCGTACTTGCCCTGCCCAACCTCTTCTAGGCGGGTGGCGTGTTACTCGCCGAGTCATACATGGCGGGGCCGCTGCAGAGCACCAACTTGGAAGATCGCGTATGCGGACCCGCCCCGACCTGGGTGAACGCTGACCTGCGCGTTCGCAGAGCAGTAACCGGTGTTCCCCGTGGCTGCCCCTGGCGTGCCTCTCGATCTGGCACGCCAGGGGCACGCTCAAGGGATCAGCGCAGGAACAAGACTGCGACGCCGGCTAGCGCTGTAATCAAGCTGGCGAGAGCCGAGATCAGCAACGCTGCCTGGTGCACCTTAGTTGCGTCCTGCAGTCGCGTCGCTGTACTGTCCGGGGTAACCCGTGAACCATTGCATAGCAATGGTGGATCGGTGAGGTTGGGCTTCTCCAAGGGGGTTCCTCCTCATAAGGCCATGAGGCGTCGGCGCGCGGTCAGAGGTGTCGCAGACGTCCTTTTGGCATGCCTACAGTGCGTGCGTGGGTACTTTAGCAGGCTCGCGGTCACAACTGGCCAGCGTCGGCTAGCGCTTGGAGTTGCTGGGGCTTGACCTGCTGCGAGGACCGTAGCAGCGCATCCGATCTGCCTGCTTCCGGCTAACTCCACATCTACCTAGTTCCGGCTACCGCAGTCTTTGGATGCCGAAGCTCGTTGGGTGCGCTATGGCTACACGTTGGGTACTCGTTGGGTACGCACTCGCTACGTCCCCTGGTCAGGGCGCTTGATCCGGAAGTTGGCCGGAAACGCTAGGTCGGTGGAGCGGCTTTGGGCGGGAGCTGCCATGGGGCGAGTGATCATGGCCCCGTAAGCTTCCGGCGCGTCGGGCAGTCTGTGGACCTGCCCGTTAAAGCACGACGTTGGGGCCATGATTTTCGAGGCTCGCCCCATGGTGGCTGCCTAACTGGCTGTTCTCTATCCGTGTGCGTGGTCGGTCGGGCTTCGAACACGGTGCTGGATCGGGTGAGGTGTCGGGTGCACGGGCATGAAAGAAGGGCCTCTTGGTAGCTCGCGGATGTCGAGTCCAGCGAGGAGCAAGAGGCCCTGTTGTCGAAGTGTTGCGTGGTCGCGGTTGCCGGGTCCAGTCCGTCCACTCCTGGGTGTGACTGCCTCGCCCACAGGTTCGGGAACGCGGCCGACCGGCCGGAGCGCCGGCCCCGGTACGGCTCGGACATGAGCGATGCCGAGTGGGCAGCCGTGCGGGATCTGCTGCCGGTGCCGGGATGGCTGGCGGGCCGGGGCGGGCGGCCGGAGGGCTACTGCCACCGGCAGATGATCGACCAATGCCGCGAAGTTAAGGCCCCGATGGTGCTGTCAAGGGTTCGGCGAGCGGGATCTTGTAGGTGCAGGGGGCTGTGCGGATGAGTCGGTTGTTGCGGGTCCAGTAGCAGAGTTGTGCTGTGAGGCTCTTGATGGACGGTGTGGTGGTGAGGCCGAGGCGGCGTGCGATGTCTCGGGTATGCATGGCTTGATTCGCATTCGCCGCCAGGATCCGGCAGACCTGGTCCCAACGCCTGGAGGTCGTCTGGCTGGGGGCCTGTGTGCCGGGAAGGGCCGGCGGGTGGACGGTGATCTCGATAGCGCTGATCGGTGTGCTGTCGCGGGGGCGTCCGTCGCGATTCCAGGTGTGGTAGCGGGAGATTCCGCTCTTGACGATGCGGGTGGAAAGCCGCATCCGGCGTCTGGGAAGGAGCGTGCGCAGGATGCGGGTGCCGATGTGTCCGACCAGGTCGGAGTAGTTGTACGGTCCGGTTGTTGGAAGTATTCCGGTGAGGCTGACGACGGTGTCGCGGGCTGCCTCCAGGGCGGCGGTGAAGCCGGCCCGGTCGGGGTCACAGCCAGGTTCGGTCTCCACCGCGGTCACCATGATCGAGCGCAGTGCCTGGTAGAGGGTGAGCAGTCCCCACACTTCCTGGCAGAGACCTGCCGGGTCCTTCGAACGCAGCACCCGGCCTTGAAGGAGGGTGTGGCGCAGTGCCAGGTAGGCGGTCTCGATCTCCCAGCGTTCGTGGTAGAGGCGCATCAAGCGGGCGGCGGGGTCTGTGCGATGGTCGGTGAGTGTTGTCAGCAGGCGGTAGGTGTCACCGAAAGTGCCGCCGTCGACGGTGCGTGCTTGCACCTCGGCCTCGATCACTCGCAGCGAGAGGCTGCCGATGCGGGTGAGGTACGAGCCGTCAGGCAGTAGGGCCAGCACCGGTGGGCGCCGTGCACTGGTACAACGCACCAGAAACTGCGCGCCCTGTCGTGTGATGGCGGCCAGGAGCTCGTTGCCGTCGAATGCGCGGTCTGCCAGAAGGAGCATGTCCGGGGTGAGGTGGCCGGTCAGTTCCCGGGCGTAGTCGCTCTCGGCTTTGACGGCGGGGCCGAAGGTTGCTGCGATCAGGCCGCGGGTGCCTGTCTCGCACAGCGTCATCAGCATCAGCCGGGGGTATCCCGCCGGGCCATGGCGTCGTACCGTCCTGCCGAGCCAGGACCTGTTGCGCTCGTGGTCGGGGACCGACAGGCTTCCGCATCCGTCGAATGCGACCGTGCGCCAACGGCGGTAGCGCACTCCAGGGGTGGAGGGCTGGGCCAGCGGGCCCGCCAGCACGTCGAAGAGCCGCTGCAGAGGGGCGATGCCCACCCGCCGGCGCAGATCACGAAGTGCCTTCTCGGACGGCCGTGGCACGTTGCCGCTCAGCCCTGCTACGAGTTTGTCCCACACCAGCTGGGCACCCAAATGCTCGAACAGGCCGAGAGCCAGGACGAAGTAGACCCCGACTCGGGATGGCAGACTCCGCAATCGTTTCTCGCGGGCTCCGGTCTCCTCCACCACCGCATCCACCAGCTCCGGTGGGATGACTTGGGTTAACTCGCCGATGTGACCGGGCGCGAACACGTCAGGCGTGCCGCCCGTGACAAACTGGGCCACAGGGCCTCTGCTCTCTCAGGAAGATCTTGGTCGATCCCCTGGATAGCAGAGGCCCTGCCACATCTCACGAACCCCTTGACATTGCCATCGGGGCCTTAACTTCGCGGCATTGGATGATCGACGCGATCCGCTACCTCGTCGACAACGGCATCAAGTGGCGGGCGATGCCCTGCGACTTCCCGCCCTGGCCGCGGGTGTATGCCTTCTTCGCCCGCTGGCGGGACGTGGGGCTGGTGGCCGAGCTGCACGACCGGTTGCGCGAGGCCGTCCGCGAGGCCGAGGGCCGCGGTGCGGAGCCGAGTGCGGCGGTCATCGATTCGCAGTCGGTGAAGGCGGACACCACCGTCGCCCGCACCTCGCGGGGCTTCGACGCCGGCAAGAAGATCAACGGACGCAAGCGGCACCTGCTCACCGACACGCTCGGGCTGCTGCTGGCCGTGCTGGTCACCCCGGCCTCGACCACCGACCGGGACGCCGCCCGCCTCCTGCTGCCCGCGGCCCGGGACCGCTTCGGGCGGCTGGCACGAATCTGGGCCGACGGCGGATACACCGGCCACCTCGTCGACTGGAGTGCCACACAGCTCGGGGTCGGCCTGGACATCGTCCGCCGCAGCGACGACATGCGCGGCTTCCAGGTACTGCCCCGCCGCTGGGTCGTGGAAAGATCGTTCGCCTGGTGCCTGCGTAGCCGGCGCCTGGTCCGCGACTACGAACGCCGCACCGACATCAGCGAAGCGGTCATCCTGTGGTCGATGACCATGCTCATGAGCCGCCGCCTGGCCGCCCGGCACCAAGAGGCGGCTCGGGCAGCGTGAACCTGCCCGGCTTCCCCTCGACCAGCCAGCCCCGTTCGACCAGCCGCTTCAGCCGGGCCCTGGCACCTTCGACGCGGGAGGCGGACGCACTGTCCCAGCCCAGCACCACCGCCGCCCGCCGGGCACCCAGCCCGTCGCCACCCGCATCGACCGCAGCGGCCATCAACGCCTGATAATCCGGCGACAACTCCGCCACCTCACTCGCCTGTCGCCGGTGAGGCACCGCCCGACGCGGCCCGACCGGCTTCTTCTGCGCCACCTCGACTGCCCTCTCGACGGGCGCACCCCCCTCGGCCAGCGCCTCCAGATACTGCTCCAGACCGATCACTCGGTGGCGGTGCACTTCTTCCGCGGCCGCCAGAGCCGCCCGCACTTGTTCCAGCTCGGCCTCGAGCTCCTGCACCCGCACTGCTGCGACCTTCTGCCGCTCCTCCAGAACCGCCCGCATCGACGGCATCCGCCACCTCCACGACATCTCGTCCAACACCGAGCCAAGGCTCCCGCGACAGCGGCTGCTTCATGCCTGACCAGCGAAGACATCACACGAGATTCGGAAAGAGAACGGCCTCTAAAGCCGTGGAGCCGACCGCCCCAGCCACGACGTGTTCTGACCTCATGCCCGTGTGCCTATCTCTTGGGCGGGAGCGGGCGGCCGGCGGTGCCGAGCGGGGCGGAGACATGAGCGCGGGCGCCGCCGGCCGCCCGCTCCCGCCCGGAGGAGCGAAGCGACGACGGGTGCTTGATGAAGTAGGGAAAGTCTTATCCCGCTGGGATGAGCTGCTTGATGAAGTAGGGAAAGTCTTATCCCGCTGGGATGAGCTGCTTGCCGTCGTGGCTTCGTACGTGGGGGCCGTTGCCGTCCAAGGCGTCCAGGAGTCTGATCGCGTAGACCTCAGCCATGCGTTCGCTGACCTCGTCAGGTGTGAGCCAGGAGACGGCTGTGGACTCGCTCGACGTGCGTTCGGTGCCGCCGGAGGGCATGCAGCGGAAGACCAGGGCGACGATGCCGCGGGTCGTGTTCTTGTAGACGCCGGTGAGTTCGTCCACCTCGACGTGGATGCCGGTCTCCTCCAGGACCTCGCGGGCTACGCCGGCCTCGGGGGTTTCGTCGAGTTCGAGTACGCCGCCGGGAAGTTCCCATGTGCCGTTGTCGGCTCGGCGGATCGCCAGGAGGCGCCCGTCCTCGCGCACCACTACTCCGGCGACGGATACGGAGTGCAGGGGTGAGGGCGTTGCTTCCTGTGATTGACTCATGTACAGGAGCATAGGAGGCGGAGAGCGGCTATGGGAACTGCGGTAGAGGGGGGCAGGTCGGGGCCTCGGTACGTGCAGATCGCCGATGAGATCGTGCGGCAGATCCGGGCCGGTGTGCTCAAGCCCGGTGACATGGTGCCGAGTGAATCGGAGCTGGTGGAGCGCTATGGCGTGTCCGGCGGCACGATCCGTAAGGCCATGGTCGAGGTGCGGGCGAGCGGGCTCGTCGAGACTCGGCACGGCAAGGGATCGATCGTGAAGGACCGGCCGCCGGTGCGGCACCGGTCCTCGGATCGCTTCCGGCGCTCCCATCGGCAGGGTGGCAAGGCTGCGTATCTTGCGGAGTCGGCGCAGTCCGGTGCCACGGCGAAGGTGAGCGTCCTCTACATCGGGCCCATGGAAGCTCCCGAGGATGCTGCCCGGCGGCTCGGCGTTCCCGCCGGCACTCAGGTGCTCGCGCGCCGGCGTCTCTACTTCCGCAACGGCACCCCGGTCGAGACCGCCACCTCGTACCTCCCGTGGGACGTCGTGAAGGAGATCCCGGAACTGTTCGCCGAGAACCCCGGCGGCGGTGGCATCTACGCCCGACTTGAAGACCACGGGCACGAGTTCGCCGAGTTCGTCGAGACGCTGCAAGCCCGGCCGGCCTCGAAGGTGGAGGCGTCCGAGCTGGCGCTCAGTCCCGGCGCGCCGGTGGTTCACCTGATCCGTGAGGCTCGCACGACGGCCGGTCCTGTGGTTGAGGTCTGCGACACGCTCATGGCCGCTGACCAGTTCGTTTTCGAGTACCGGATCCCTGCCGCCGACTGACGCCCGCTCAACTCACCGCAACCCGTCGTGACTTCGCAGCCGCGGCGGGTTGACTCATGTACAGGAGTCAGGCACTCTTCTTCTCGTCACTCATGTACATGAGTGGCAAAGTTCAACATCTATAGAGGAGTGATCTGCTGTGCGTCAGATTCCCGTGGAGACGTCCGGTGCCACCGTGATGGTCGCCAAGGCCCCGCAGCCCAAGGTCCGTGACCGCCGTACCGGTGAGATCGCCACCGACATGGAGACCGGCGTCAAGCTGATGACGGTCGACGTGATGTTCGCGGCCAACGACGAGGTGGAGATCCTGTCCATCACCGTGCCGGAGACCGGTTTCTCCGGTGAGCTGGCCATGGGTACCCCAGTGGCGCTCACCGGCCTGGTCGCGCGGCCGTGGGAGAACGAGTTCAACGGCCAGAAGCGGCACGGGATCGCCTTCCGCGCGGTCGCCGTCACCTCGCTGGTCGACATCGACTCGGCCTCGAAGGCGGCCTGAGCCATGACGTGGCCCACGGTCTTACTGCTGGTGGTCGTCGCCGCTGCGGGTCTCCTGCGGTGGCGGCGTCCCGCCTGGTACTGGCTGACCTTCGGGGTCACCCTCGCCGTCCTGCGGGTTTTGGTCCGCTACGGCTCGGTCATGGACGCCTGCGGCCTGACGGTCCCGCCCTCCCGCTGGCGCCTCGCCCTGGCCCGGATGACCAACCGCCCGATGCCAGAGTCCCGTGCGCCCCGCATCCTGCGGGTACGGCCCACCCGCACCGGCATGGTCCTGCGGCTCAAGCTCCGGCCCGGACAGGACGCCTTCGACGTCGCCGCCGCCTCGGACCGGCTGCGCCACTCCTTCGGCAGGTACGGCGTCACCTCCCGTGAGCTGCGCTCGGGCGTGGTCGAGATCCGGATGACCGGCTACGACGTGCTCAAGCGGGTGCAGATGCCTGCTAAGACCGAAACCCGCCCGATGCGGGTCCCGGTCGCGCTACGGGAAGACGGCTCGGTCCACTACCGCGATTACCGTGCCGTCCCGCACGGTCTGACCCTCGGCGCGACGGAGTCCGGCAAGTCCGTCTATCAGCGCAACCTCGTCGCCGGCCTCGCCCCGCAGCACGTCGCCCTCGTCGGCATCGACTGCAAACAAGGGGTGGAGCTGTTCCCGCTGGCGCGCCGGTTCTCCGCGCTCGCCGACAACCCTGACACCGCGCTGGAGCTCCTGGAGGCGCTGGTCTCCCACATGGGGGACGTGTATCAGCTCATCCGGGCCGAGCAGCGTGTCAGCGTCGCTGTGCCGGATGCGGAGATCGCCGCCGACATCTGGGACCTGCCCGAAGACCTGCGGCCGGTGCCGGTCGTGGTCCTGGTCGACGAGGTCGCCGAACTCGCCCTCTTCGCGAGCAAGGAGGAGGAGAAGCGGCGGGACCGGATCATCACCGCCCTGGTCCGCCTTGCTCAGCTCGGTCGCGCGGCCGGCATCTATCTGGAGATCTGCGGGCAGCGCTTCGGTTCCGAGCTCGGCAAGGGCATTACGATGCTCCGTGCTCAGCTCACCGGCCGGACCGCCCACCGCGTCAACGACGAAACCTCGGCGAACATGGCCTTCGGCGACATCGCCCCGGATGCTGTCCTGGCCGCGATCCAGATTCCCGCCGAGACCCGCGGGCTCGCCATCGCCGGGGACTCCACCGACGGTTGGCACCGCATCCGTACCCCGCACACCTCGCTGCGGAACGCCGTGAACATCTGCAACAAGTACGCCGACCGCACCCCGGATCTCCCGGCCCTGGCCGCCTTCCGGCCCTCGGTCGCTGCGCTGCCCTCGGCCCGTGTGCCGCTGTCCAAGACAGCACCCGCCACCGCCTGACCCCCACCCCCCACGGTCGGCGCGACTGCCCTTCGCGCCGGGCCCCTACCCCCGCCATGCCCGATCACAGGAGGAGGCGTCATGACCCGCTCCGCCCTCCGCGTGGACGCCGTGCTTGTTCAGGCCGTCATCGCCGGGGCACTGTCCTTCGCCCATCTTCACGACCTCGCCGCCGCCGCTGGACAGGACGGCTGGAAGGCCTGGGCCTACCCGGTCTCCGTAGACCTGCTCCTCGTCGCGGCCTGGCGACGGCTGCGCACCGACGGGCCGTCCCGGCTGGCCTGGTGCTGGTTCCTCATCGCCCTCGTCGCCTCGCTCGGCGCAAACGTCGCCACCGCCGGACTCCTCGACCTGGACAACGTACCGGCCTGGCTACGCATCCTCGTCACCGCATGGCCTGCCCTCGCCTTCATGGGCGGCACTCTCCTCGCTCACACGTCGGCGGGGCACACCTCGGCTTCGCAGGCCCCGGACCCCGTGGCCGAGGTGGAGCCCGAACCGGCCCCCGCGGTCGAGCCGAAACCGGCTCCGGTCGACTCCGCCGACGTTGCCCCGACCCTTCCGCCGGTCCACCCCGCTCCTGCGCCGCCGACCGTTGCCGTCCCGGCCGCGCTGGTCGACCACGCCCGCAAGGTCGCCGCCGACCACGAAGAACGGACCGGCGCACGCATCGACGCCAACACCCTCCGCGCCCGCCTCGGCGTCCCGCCGCACCTGGCCGACGCGATCGCCGCCCAACTCACCTGACCCGAACGGAGACCGACTGACATGCCCGCCCGCGACTTCTTCCACTCCGTGATGCGGATCGGCCCGGTGCAGATCGGCACCCGCCGCGACCGCAACGGCACCACCAAACACGCCGCCGTGTGCAGCTCGGACGGCTGCGGCTGGTCCGCCGACTACTCCAGCCAGTCCGCCGCCCAGCTCGCCGCCCGCACCCACCGCTGCCGCGTCCGCTAGGAGGCCACCGCCATGGACGTCCCGCTCTGGCTCGCCCTGATCGTCGTCGGCTGGCTCGGCATCAAGCTCGTCCGCCCGCCCGGGTGGCTGATCGCCGTGCTTCTCCTCGGCGGCTTTCTCCTCGCCGACAGCGTGCTTGCCCCCGTCATCGACAGCGCCGTCAAGTAAGGAGATCCGCTCATGTTCCGGCCCAAGCTCCCGACCATGCCCCAGCCCACTGGCCAGGTCACCCCGCCTGACGTCGTCGAGCCGACCACGATCATCCCGGGAACCTCGACCCCGCCGGCCCCCGTCGCCCCGGTCCCGGTTCCGTCCCGGCCCACGGTCCAGCTCACCCCCGGCACCGCGCTCGCCCTCGTCGGCGGCGGCACGGCCGTCGTCCTGGTCGTCGGCGCCGTCCTGGTCTCCATGCTCCTCGCGGTCGCCATCACGGGCGCCTCGGTCGCCGTCTGCGCCCTGGTGATCCGCTCGCTCGTCAACGCCGACGCCAAGCGTCGCTGACCGGCCCCCGGGCGGCCTCGATACCGCCAAGCATCCGCCGCCCGGGAGCCGTCCCCTCTCCGATCTCGCAACCGGAAGGAAGCACCCAGCATGGCGCATCGCGCCCCGTCCGCGCCTGAACCTCTGCTCGACCCGGTCATCCTCGGCGATCTGCTAAGGGTGGCCTCGGCCGACGACTACGCCCGATGGGAGGACCAGATCCGCCGTACCGGCGGCTGCTCCGACCCCATCCACCTGACCGGCTGGACCCTCCACAAGGACAAGACCACCGGCGAAACCCTGCACCACTACACCACTGCCGACGAGCCCGGTGGACGCCTCCGTCTTGCTTGCGGCAACCGCCGTGCCTCCCGCTGCCCGGCCTGCGCCTGGACTTACGCGGGGGACACGTACCACCTCATCCGCGGCGGCCTCGCCGGTGACGACCGCCGCGACATCCCCGCCACCGTCCGCGACCACCCGCGCGTGTTCGCCACCCTTACCGCGCCCTCGTTTGGCCGGGTCCACAACCGGCCCGATCACGGCGTCTGCCGCTGCGGCATCCGCCACGCCTCGGACGCCCCGGAGCTGGGCACCGCCCTCGACCCGGCGACGTACGACTATGCGGGTGCGGTGCTGTTCAACAACCACGCCGGGCAGCTCTGGCAGCGCTTCACCACCCGGCTCCGCCGCGAACTCGCCGCCCGCGGCGGCCTTCCCCGCCGGGAACTCGCCGATCACGTCCGCCTCTCGTACGGCAAGGTCGCCGAGTTCCAGAAGCGGGGCGCCCTGCACTTCCATGCGGTGATCCGCCTCGACGGACCGGAAGGTCCTGGAACACCGCCGCCCGCGTGGGCCACGGTCGGTGTCCTCGCCGATGCGATCGGTGCAGCTGCAGCGCACTCCTACACCTCGGTCTCCGTCCCGGCCGCCGGGGACCAGCCGGCTCGGTCGTTCCGTTGGGGCACACAGCTCGACGTCCGGCCGGTGAAGGCATTCGAGGACGGCTCCGACATCACCGAACAGGCCGTCGCCTCGTACGTCGCCAAGTACTCCACCAAGGCGGCGGAGAACACCGGCACCCTCGACCGCCGTATCGGGGAACTCTCCGAACTCGACCGTCACGGCGTCCCGGACCACACCCGCCGCCTCATCACCGCCTGCCGCGACCTCGACCCGCTGTATCCGGAGCGGCGACTGTGGGCCTGGGCGCACATGCTCGGCTTCCGTGGGCACTTCTCCTCGAAGTCCCGCCACTACTCCACCACCCTCGGTGCCCTGCGCCAGGCACGCGCCGACTACCGCGCCGCACAGGACGCCGGGGCCCTCGGCCTGGACGACCGCGAGCCGGACACCGTCCTCGTCCTGACGGACTGGCAGTACGCCGGCCACGGCCACACCCCCGGTGAATCCGCCCTCGCCGCCACCATCGCCCGGGACATCCGCCTCAACCGCGAGACCGCCCGCGAGGCCCTCCGCGACCGACTCACCCGACTCACCGACGAAAGGGAGTGGTGACGTGCCCCCTGAACTGCCGAACCGCTTCCTCACGCCTGACGACCTGGTCGAGATGTTCGAGCTGCCCAGCGTCGAGACGGTCTACCAGTGGCGTCGCAAGCGCACTGGTCCCCGCGGTTTCCGCGTCGGCCGGCACCTCCGCTTCGACCCGACCGACGTGCGGGCCTGGGTCGACTCTCAGATAGGGGAGGCTGCCTGATGGCCGGGCACATCCAAGACCGCTGGTACCGGATTGAGGTTGGCTCGGACGGCAAGAATCGCAGGGTCAAGACCGACCGCCACGGTTCCGGCATGCGCTACCGGGCCCGCTACGTCGGCCCGGACGGAACCGAGAAGTCCAAGAGCTTCCCGGACAAGCAGAAGCGCTTGGCTGATGCCTGGCTGACCAACATCGAAGCCGACATGGCGCGCGGGCAGTACATCGACCCAAGGGCGGCCCGCGTCACCTTCCGCGAGTACGCGGACCGTTGGCTCGGCGCACTCACCACCGATCTGACGAGCCGGGCCGCCGTCGAAGGCAGGTTGCGCCTCCACGCCTTGCCGTACCTCGGCACGCGCCCGATCGGTTCGTTCCAGCCCGAGCACATCCGCGACTGGAACCGCCGACTCGAAGACGTCG
The DNA here is from genome assembly GCF_002114215.1 of Streptomyces sp. 13-12-16. Classification (GTDB taxonomy): domain Bacteria; phylum Actinomycetota; class Actinomycetes; order Streptomycetales; family Streptomycetaceae; genus Streptomyces. The sequence continues at coordinate 24,551 of NZ_NCTE01000286.1, forward strand.
TGGCGTCTGCCCAGTACCGGCGTCTCATCTTCGATGCGGTCTCCTCGGTGCTCAACGCGGCCGTGGATGACCGTCTCCTGGCCTCGAACCCCTGCCGGGCGCGATCGGTCAAGGCACCTCGTCCCGCACCGTCACGCGTGCATCCGTGGACCGCTGAGCAGGTCTTCGGCGTGCGCACCGGCCTACCCGAGCGGTACCGGGCCATGGTCGACCTCGGCGCCGGGTGCGGCCTGCGACAGGGTGAGGTCTTCGGCCTGGCAGTCGACAACATCGGTGACCTCGGCTGGCTCTACGTCCGGCAACAGGTCAAGAAGGTGCGCGGCACGCTGGTCTTCGCTCCACCGAAGCGCGGCAAACTCCGGGACGTTCCCCTCGACCCCGAGGTGTCGGCGGCACTCCGCGAGCACATGGCGGCCTTCCCGCCCGTCGACGTGACCTTGCCCTGGCTGACCCCGACCGGCCCCAAGGTCACGCACCGGCTCCTCTTCACCAGTGGCATCGGCGCAGCCATCTGGAGTCAGGGCTTCAACGACCAGGCATGGAAACCCGCCCTCGCGTCCGCCGGCATCATCCCGGCCCCCGAGAAGGGCAAGCGCTACGCCGCTGCCCGCGAGCACGGCATGCACGCGCTCCGGCACTTCTACGCCTCGGTCCTCCTGGACGCCGGGGAGAACATCAAGGCCCTGAGCCTGTACCTCGGTCACAGCGACCCGGGGTTCACCCTTCGGGTCTACACGCACCTGATGCCGTCCAGCGAGACGCGAACCCGGAAGGCCATCTCCGCGATGTACCGGGCCGCCGGTCACGCTCACGACGGCCCAGGGACGGCCCAAGCCGCCTGACACGGCCCCTCATCGGCGAGGAAACCGCTGGTGAGGGGCCTTTTCATCCCCTCTCGCGGCAAGTAACACCCCATCTTGCCGTACCGCCACCCCTGCGCGGAAACGCGTACCGTCCGACTCCTCCGACCTGGGGCTTCACGGGCGGCCCCGCGCCGACCGCGGCGAGGGTGGCACGGCCGGGCCGCGCCACCGGGGCCGGCGGGGATCCCGGGGGCGGCCCGGCGGGGAACCGCGGG
>NZ_NCTE01000287.1 GCF_002114215.1 Streptomyces sp. 13-12-16
GGAACATGGGTGGGGGCTGCGGTGCGGGCCGCCCGGCCGCGCGCCCACGACCTCGCCCCGCGCACCCCCGGCGTCCGCGCGGACTTCGTCCCCGGCACCCCCGATCTGTCGCTGTTCCCCCGTGCGGCATGGGCGGCGGCGCAGCGCGGTGTGCTCGCGGACCTTCCGCACCAGGAACTGGGTTACCCCGATCCGCGCGGGCTGCCCCGGCTGCGTACGGCGCTGGCCGGACTGCTCGCGCGGCGCCGGGGCGTGGTGGCCGATCCCGAGCGGATCGTGGTGGTCTCCGGAGTGGCGCAGGCGGCGGCGCTGCTCGGTTTCGCCCTCCACGCCCGCGGGTTGCGCGCCGTCGCCGTGGAGGACCCGGGCAGCCCGCAGCACGAGTCCCTGTACGCCGCCGCCGGGGTCACCGCCGTACCCGTGCCGGTGGACGGCGAAGGGCTCGTCATGGAGCCGCTGCGGGCCTCGGGGGCGCGGGCGGCCGTCGTGACGCCGGCGCACCAGTTCCCCACCGGCATCGCGTACTCCGCGCGGCGCCGGGCCGAACTGCTCGACTGGGCGCGGTCCGTGGACGGGATCGTCCTGGAGGACGACTACGACGGCGACTTCCGCTACGACCGGGCGCCCGTGGGCGCCCTCCAGGGGCTCGACCCCGAGCACGTGGCCTACACCGGATCGGTCAGCAAGTCCCTCGCCCCGGGGCTGCGGCTCGGCTGGCTGCTGGTGCCGCAGGGGTGGGCCGAGGAGGTGGTGGAGCGCAAGCGCACCATGGACCTCGGTCATCCCACCCTGGACCAGGCGCTGTTCGCCCGGTTCCTGGAACGCGGCGACTACGACCGTCAGCTCCGCCGCTGCCAGCGCGCCTACCGCGAGCGGCGCGACGCCCTGGTCTCCGCCCTCGGGGAGCACTTCCCGGGTGCGGTGGTGTCCGGGATCGCGGCGGGGCTGCACGTCATCGTCGCGCTGCCCGAGCGCTACGGACCGCGGGAGCGTTTCCTCGCACGCGTGACGGAGGCCGGTGTGGCGGTGCGCGCGCTCGCGGACCACGCGCACGACGGGGCGCCGGAGGAGGGTGTACGGCTCGTGCTGGGCTACGCGCACGTGACGCCCGCGCGGATCCACGAGGGGGTGCGCCTGATGGCGAGGGCCGCTGCCCGGTAGCCGCCCGCGCGAGTTGTTCACCCGGGGTTCGCGTGCGCGCCGTGCCACCCGCGTAGGTGTGGTCGCGCACACTGGCCGGATCCCGTCCCCGGAGGCGCATCCATGTCACACCGTCCGTTCCCCGGCCGTCGCGCCGTACTGCGCGGCTCGCTCGCGGCCTCGGCGGCCCTGACCCTGCCCACCGCGCTCGGCGCGGCGCCCGCCTTCGCCCGCGCGGG
>NZ_NCTE01000288.1 GCF_002114215.1 Streptomyces sp. 13-12-16
CGCCACCGTCGCGCACGGACGCCGCCAGCCGCGCCGCCTGCTCCCGCACCGCCTCACGCGACTTCGCCGACACCACCCACGGCAACCACGACGGCGCCTGGGCCCGGCCGTCGGCCTCCTCGGCCGGCTCGGGGTCCGGGGCCTGCTCCAGCACCAGGTGGGCGTTGGTGCCGCTGACGCCGAAGGAGGACACGGCGGCGCGGCGGGGCCGGCCGGTCTCCGGCCAGTCGGTGTGCTCGGTGAGCAGGTCGACGGCGCCGCCGGCCCAGTCGGCGTGCGGGGTGGGCGCGTCGATGTGGAGGCTCTTGGGCAGCGTGCCGTGCCGCATGGCCTGCACCATCTTGATGACGCCGCCGACACCGGAGGCGGCCTGGGTGTGGCCGATGTTCGACTTCAGCGAGCCGAGCAGCAGCGGCCGGTCGGCGGGACGGTCCTGGCCGTAGGTGGCCAGCAGCGCCTGCGCCTCGATCGGGTCGCCCAGGGTCGTGCCGGTGCCGTGCGCCTCGACCACGTCGACCTCGGCGGCGGACAGTCCGGCGTCGATGAGGGCCTGGCGGATCAGGCGCTGCTGCGAGGGCCCGTTGGGCGCGGTGAGCCCGTTGGAGGCGCCGTCCTGGTTGACGGCGGAGCCGCGCACCACGGCGAGGACGGGGTGGCCGTTGCGGCGGGCGTCGGACAGGCGCTCCAGCAGGACCATGCCGACGCCCTCGGACCAGGCGGTGCCGTCGGCGGCGGCGGCGAACGCCTTGCAGCGGCCGTCCGCGGCCAGGCCGCGCTGGCGGGCGAACTCGGTGAACATCTTCGGCGTCGACATGACGGTGGCACCGCCGGCCAGGGCGAGGGAGCACTCCCCCTGGCGCAGGGAACGCACGGCCAGGTGGAGGGCGACCAGGGAGGAGGAACAGGCGGTGTCGACGGTGACGGCGGGGCCCTCGAAGCCGTACGTGTAGGACAGACGGCCGGAGGCGACGGCGACCGTGTTGCCGGTCAGGAGGTGTCCGGCGACCTCCTCCTGACGGCCGCGCGCGGCGTTGTCGTAGTCGCCGTGCCCGGTGCCGACGAAGACGCCGGTGGGGCTGCCGGTGAGGGAGTCCGGGAGGATCCCGGCGCGTTCCAGGGCCTCCCAGGAGGTCTCCAGGAGCAGGCGCTGCTGCGGGTCCATGGCGAGGGCCTCGCGCGGGGAGATCCCGAAGAACGCCGGGTCGAACTCGCCGGCCTCGTGCAGGAAGCCGCCCTCGCGGGTGTAGGTGGTGCCGTGGTGGGCGGGGTCGGGGTGGAACAGCCGGTCTAGGTCCCAGCCGCGGTTGGCGGGGAACGCGGAGATCGCGTCCACGCCGTCCCGGGCCAGCTCCCACAGTTCCTCGGGCGAGCGGGCGCCGCCGGGGTAGCGGCAGGCCATGGCGACGACGGCGACGGGCTCGCGGTCGCGGTTCTCGGCCTCGCTGAGCTGCTGCCGGGCCTCCTGGAGGTCGGCGATCGCCCGCTTGAGGTACGCGCGGAGCTTGTCCTCGTTCGACATCAGGTGCCCACCTCTCACTCGGATTCCGGAAAACGCGGAGAGCGGCGATTCCCGGATTCCACGCCCCGACCCTGTTCGAAGGACCCGCGGTGCGCTCAGGAGGCACACCGGTGGCTTTCTCGGCCCGGGTCGTGGACCCGGGCCCGGTCCGATGGCCAGTCTGGCCGTCCCGGACTGCGGGTTTCCCTAGAGCCTGGAGGAGAAATGCGGGGCCGGGCGCGGTGGTGGACACCACACACGCCCGGCCCGGGACGAGAACTGGTGGATTCCCTCGTCGTCGTCGGTTATCGGGTGGTGGCCGCCTCCTCCAGCGCGGTCAGCCATTCCTCCATGAGGGCGGCGGCCTTCGCGGAGTCCTCACGGATCAGGGAGAGGTGGTCGGCGTCGACCGGCCGTACCGTGGCCGACGGCACCAACGGTTCACGCAGGGTGTCGGCGTCCGGTGCGGGGACGCCCTCGATGAGGGCGCGGGTGCACCTGATCTCGAGCACGGGCGCGGTGGTGGGGCGCACGTCGAGGGCGTTGAGCAGGACCATCCAGCGGCCCATCGCGGACAGCCGGGAGTTGGTGAGGCGTACGGGCGAGTCGTCGACGGCGGTGAAGTTGAACCGCATCATGCCCGAGAAGTCCACGCCCTCGTCGTTCTTGTGCTGGATGCTCAGCGTGTCGAGCAGCACCACGGCGGTGGGGCGGATGCCCCACGTGGTCTCCAGGACGCCGGCGGCGGCGTAGGCGAGGGAGCCGCCCGAGGAGTGGCCGACGAGGACGAAGGGCCGGCCGTCGGCGGCCTGCAGGGCGCTCTCGGCGATCACCCGGGCGGCGGCCCCGGGTCCGGCGGGCAGGGCCTCACCGGTGGCGAAGCCGACCAGCGGCAGCGCCGTCACGTCGCGGCCGCCCCGGAAGTGCGCGGAGAGCTGGGCGTACTGGTGGACGCCGCCGTTGGCGGTGGGGGCGCTGACGCAGACCAGCCGCGAGGAGGCCGGTCCCTCGGCGAGCGTCACCGGCCAGGGCAGGTCCTCCAGTTCGGCGGTCGCCTCGAAGGTGGGCCGCAGGGCTGCGACGGCGGCCAGCATGCGCTGCGCCTCCCGGGTCCTGCCCCGGGCGATGCCGTCGAGGAACAGCCGCTCCAACGAGTCGTTCTCGACCGGGCCGCCGGGGGCGCCGCCGCGCGGGACGGTGCCGCCGCCCTGGACGCCCAGTTCGGTGAGCAGCCAGGAGGTGAGGCCGTTCGGCGAGCCGCTGTCGTAGACGATGCTCGCGGGCAGTTGCAGTCCGGTGGCCTCGCTGAGCCTGCGGCGCAGTTCGACGCTGATGAGGGAGTCGAAGCCGAGTTCCAGGAAGTCGCGTTCGGGGTCGACCTCGGAGGTGTCGGGGTGGCCGAGGAGCGCCGCGGCGCAGGTGACGACCAGATCGTGCAGGGCTTGTTCCTGTTCGGCGGCGCCGAGGGTGGTCAGCCGGTCGCGGAAGGAGGCCGGGTCGGCGGCGCGGACCGGCACCGTGGAGACGGTCGCGGCCGGGCGGGCCGTGCGTGCGGCGGGCGCGGTGGGCCGGTCGGCGGC
>NZ_NCTE01000289.1 GCF_002114215.1 Streptomyces sp. 13-12-16
CCCGCGGTGGCGCCGACCGCCCGGCCCGTGGTGGCCGCGGTGGCGAGCGTGGCGGCCGCGGCCGCAAGCCGCAGCAGGCTCCCGCTGCCGAGGCCCCCAAGGCCGAGGCTCCGGCTGCCGCTCCGGCTGAGAGCACCGGAACGGAGGCCTGACCGACATGCTGATCCCCCGTAGGGTCAAGCACCGCAAGCAGCACCACCCGAAGCGTCGTGGCATGGCCAAGGGCGGTACGACGGTTGCGTTCGGCGAGTACGGCATCCAGGCCCTCACGCCGGCGTACGTGACCAACCGCCAGATCGAGGCGGCCCGTATCGCGATGACCCGCCACATCAAGCGTGGTGGCAAGGTCTGGATCAACATCTACCCGGACCGCCCGCTCACGAAGAAGCCGGCCGAGACCCGCATGGGTTCCGGTAAGGGTTCGCCGGAGTGGTGGATCGCGAACGTGCACCCGGGCCGGGTCATGTTCGAGCTGTCCTACCCCAACGAGAAGATCGCCCGTGAGGCGCTGACCCGTGCGGCCCACAAGCTGCCGATGAAGTGCCGGATCGTCAAGCGCGAGGCAGGTGAAGCGTGATGTCGGCCGGTACCAAGGCGTCCGAGCTGCGCGAGCTGGGCAACGAGGAGCTTCTGGCGAAGCTCCGCGAGGCCAAGGAAGAGCTGTTCAACCTCCGTTTCCAGGCGGCGACCGGTCAGCTCGAGAACCACGGTCGGCTGAAGGCCGTCCGTAAGGACATCGCGCGGATCTACACCCTGATGCGCGAGCGCGAGCTGGGCATCGAAACGGTGGAGAACGCATGAGCGAGAACAACGTGACTGAGACGAACACCGAGGCCCGGGGCGACCGCAAGACCCGTGAGGGCATCGTCGTCAGCGACAAGATGGACAAGACCGTCGTCGTCGCTGTCGAGGACCGCAAGAAGCACGCGCTGTACGGCAAGGTCATCCGCAGCACGAGCAAGCTCAAGGCCCACGACGAGCAGAACGCCGCCGGCGTCGGCGACCGCGTCCTCCTGATGGAGACCCGGCCGCTGTCCGCCACGAAGCACTGGCGCATCGTCGAGATCCTCGAGAAGGCCAAGTAGGTAATTCCCGCGAGGGAATTCCCAAAAGTACGTTCCCGCGGGGCATCCCTCGCAGGACAGTTCCGCCAGGCTCCGGGGGCCGTTCAGCCGAACGGCCCCCGGGGAACCGGCAGACAATCAGGAGATAGACGTGATCCAGCAGGAGTCGCGACTGCGTGTCGCCGACAACACGGGTGCGAAGGAAGTCCTCTGCATCCGTGTGCTCGGTGGCTCCGGTCGCCGCTACGCGGGCATCGGTGACGTCATCGTCGCCACCGTCAAGGACGCGATCCCCGGTGGCAACGTGAAGAAGGGTGACGTCGTCAAGGCGGTCATCGTTCGCACCGTCAAGGAGCGCCGCCGTCCGGACGGCTCGTACATCCGCTTCGACGAGAACGCCGCCGTCATTCTGAAGAACGACGGCGACCCTCGTGGCACCCGTATCTTCGGCCCCGTCGGCCGTGAGCTGCGCGAGAAGAAGTTCATGAAGATCATCTCCCTCGCGCCGGAGGTGCTGTGAGCATGAAGATCAAGAAGGGCGACCTGGTCCAGGTCATCACCGGCAAGGACAAGGGCAAGCAGGGCAAGGTCATCGCGGCCTACCCCCGCGAGGACCGTGTCCTGGTCGAGGGTGTCAACCGGGTCAAGAAGCACACCAAGGCCGGCCCGACCGCCGGCGGCTCGCAGGCCGGCGGCATCGTGACCACCGAGGCCCCGGTCCACGTCTCCAACGTCCAGCTGGTCGTGGAGAAGGACGGCAAGAAGGTCGTCACGCGCGTCGGTTACCGCTTCGACGACGAAGGCAACAAGATCCGCGTTGCCAAGCGGACGGGTGAGGACATCTGATGACGACCACCACCACTCCGCGTCTGAAGACGAAGTACCGCGAGGAGATCGCGGGCAAGCTGCGCGAGCAGTTCTCCTACGAGAACGTCATGCAGGTTCCCGGCCTCGTCAAGATCGTGGTCAACATGGGTGTGGGCGACGCCGCCCGCGACTCCAAGCTGATCGAGGGCGCCATCCGCGACCTCACCACGATCACCGGTCAGAAGCCGGCCGTCACCAAGGCCCGCAAGTCCATCGCGCAGTTCAAGCTGCGTGAGGGCCAGCCGATCGGTGCCCACGTCACGCTCCGTGGCGACCGCATGTGGGAGTTCCTGGACCGCACCCTGTCGCTCGCGCTGCCGCGCATCCGCGACTTCCGCGGCCTGTCCCCCAAGCAGTTCGACGGCCGTGGCAACTACACCTTCGGTCTCACGGAGCAGGTCATGTTCCACGAGATCGACCAGGACAAGATCGACCGCACCCGGGGTATGGACATCACCGTGGTGACCACGGCGACCAACGACGAAGAGGGCCGCGCCCTTCTCCGTCACCTCGGCTTCCCCTTCAAGGAGGCGTGAGCGAGATGGCGAAGAAGGCTCTGATCGCGAAGGCTGCTCGCAAGCCCAAGTTCGGTGTGCGTGGCTACACCCGCTGCCAGCGCTGTGGCCGCCCGCACTCCGTGTACCGCAAGTTCGGCCTGTGCCGCGTGTGCCTTCGTGAGATGGCTCACCGTGGCGAGCTGCCGGGCGTGACCAAGAGCTCCTGGTAACCCGGGTAATTCCGGACTCCCAGGGCTCTCGGTAAGCATTGGGAACGGCAGGAGGTCCACTCCGCATGGCTTAGGCTTGCGGGGTTGGGCACCTGCCGTGCCCCAGACGACTTACTACGCCGTAGGTCCACCGCGCCGCACCCGTCCCGTCTCGGATCGGGGAGAGGGATGGCGCACCAGGAAACCCCGGCGAGAGAGGCCGAAGGCCAATTCATGACCATGACTGATCCGATCGCAGACATGCTTACGCGTCTGCGGAACGCGAACTCGGCGTACCACGACTCCGTGGCGATGCCGCACTCGAAGATCAAGTCGCACATCGCGGAGATCCTCCAGCAGGAGGGCTTCATCACGGGCTGGAAGACCGAGGACGCCGAGGTCGGCAAGAACCTCGTCCTCGAGCTGAAGTTCGGCCCGAACCGTGAGCGCTCCATCGCGGGCATCAAGCGGATCTCCAAGCCCGGTCTCCGGGTGTACGCGAAGTCCACCAACCTGCCGAAGGTGCTGGGCGGCCTCGGCGTGGCGATCATCTCCACGTCGCACGGGCTCCTCACCGACAAGCAGGCCGGCAAGAAGGGCGTGGGTGGGGAAGTCCTCGCCTACGTCTGGTAGCGGAAGGGAACGGAGGAAACAGCTATGTCGCGCATCGGCAAGCTCCCCATCGCGGTTCCCGCCGGCGTGGACGTCACCATCGACGGCCGTACGGTCGCGGTCAAGGGCCCCAAGGGCACGCTGACCCACACCGTCGTGGCGCCGATCGAGATCGCCAAGGGTGAGGACGGCGTGCTGAACGTCACCCGCCCCAACGACGAGCGTCAGAGCAAGGCCCTGCACGGCCTGTCCCGCACGCTGGTGGCGAACATGATCACCGGCGTGACCCAGGGTTACGTGAAGAAGCTCGAGATCAGCGGTGTCGGTTACCGCGTTGTCGCCAAGGGTTCGAACCTGGAGTTCTCCCTCGGCTACAGCCACTCGATCACCGTCGAGGCCCCCGAGGGCATCACCTTCAAGGTGGAGTCCCCGACCCGTTTCTCGGTCGAGGGCATCGACAAGCAGAAGGTCGGCGAGGTTGCGGCCAACATCCGCAAGCTGCGCAAGCCCGACCCGTACAAGGCCAAGGGCGTCAAGTACGAGGGCGAAGTCATCCGCCGCAAGGTCGGAAAGGCGGGTAAGTAAGCCATGGCATACGGGCAGAAGATCCTCAAGGGCGACGCCTACAAGCGCGCCGCGATCAAGCGCCGCCACATCCGGATCCGCAAGCGGATCGCGGGTACCGCGGAGCGTCCCCGTCTGGTCGTGACCCGCTCCAACCGCCACATCGTGGCGCAGGTGATCGACGACCTGAAGGGTCACACCCTGGCGTCGGCGTCCACCCTGGACGCGTCGGTCCGCGGTGGCGAGGGCGACAAGTCCGCGCAGGCCAAGCAGGTCGGCGCCCTGGTCGCCGAGCGTGCCAAGGCCGCCGGTGTCGAGGCCGTCGTGTTCGACCGTGGTGGTAACCAGTACGCCGGGCGCATCGCCGCCCTGGCGGACGCCGCCCGCGAAGCCGGCCTGAAGTTCTGAGCCGGTTCCGAGCTAGCGGAAACAGAGAGAGGTAATTCCAATGGCTGGACCCCAGCGCCGCGGTGGCGGTGCCGGTGGCGGCGAGCGGCGGGACCGGAAGGGCCGTGACGGCGGCGCAGCTGCCGCCGAGAAGACCGCGTACGTTGAGCGCGTCGTCGCGATCAACCGCGTCGCCAAGGTTGTGAAGGGTGGTCGTCGCTTCAGCTTCACCGCGCTGGTCGTGGTGGGCGACGGTGACGGCACCGTGGGTGTCGGATACGGCAAGGCCAAGGAGGTGCCGGCCGCCATCGCCAAGGGCGTTGAGGAGGCCAAGAAGCACTTCTTCAAGGTCCCCCGCATCCAGGGCACCATCCCGCACCCCATCCAGGGTGAGAAGGCTGCCGGCGTCGTGCTGCTCAAGCCCGCGTCGCCCGGTACCGGTGTGATCGCCGGTGGTCCGGTGCGCGCCGTGCTCGAGTGCGCCGGTATCCACGACGTGCTGTCGAAGTCGCTCGGCTCCGACAACGCGATCAACATCGTGCACGCGACCGTGGCGGCCCTCAAGGGCCTGCAGCGTCCCGAGGAGATCGCGGCCCGCCGTGGTCTGCCGCTCGAGGACGTCGCCCCCGCGGCCCTTCTCCGCGCACGTGCCGGGGCGGGTGTGTGATCATGGCGCAGCTCAAGATCACGCAGGTCAAGTCCTACATCGGCAGCAAGCAGAACCACCGTGACACCCTGCGTTCGCTTGGCCTGAAGAAGGTCAACGACGTGGTCGTCAAGGAGGACCGCCCCGAGTTCCGCGGCATGGTGCACACCGTCCGCCACCTCGTGACGGTCGAGGAGGTCGACTGATCATGGCGGAGAACAACCCGCTCAAGATCCACAACCTCCGTCCCGCCCCCGGCGCCAAGACCGCCAAGACCCGTGTCGGTCGTGGTGAGGCGTCGAAGGGTAAGACGGCCGGTCGTGGTACGAAGGGCACCAAGGCCCGTTACCAGGTTCCGGAGCGCTTCGAGGGTGGCCAGATGCCGCTCCACATGCGCCTCCCGAAGCTGAAGGGCTTCAAGAACCCGTTCAAGACCGAGTACCAGGTCGTGAACCTCGACAAGCTGGCCGCGCTGTACCCCGAGGGTGGCGAGGTCACCGTCGAGGGCCTGGTGGCCAAGGGTGCCGTTCGCAAGAACAGCCTCGTCAAGGTCCTCGGCCAGGGCGAGGTCTCCGTGGCGCTGCAGGTGACGGTCGACGCCGTCTCCGGCTCCGCCAAGGAGAAGATCACCGCCGCCGGCGGTACCGTCACCGAGCTCGTCTGACCCTTTCAGGTGTCTCGATGACGTAGAGCGATCCCGACCGGGGATACCCCACATTTGGGGTATCCCCGGTTGGTCGTTCCTAGGGCGGCATGGTCGCCGGTAAGGTGGCCTGCGCTGCCCACTGACCTCGGGTGCCCCAATGGGGCACTCAGGGCGGCAGTTGACCGTTACGTATTCGTCCTTAGTCGGAATCTCAAGACCGTCACCCTTGACGCAGTTGCGCGGGGGGTCGCAGGAGGCACCGTGCTCACCGCGTTCGCCCGGGCGTTCAAGACGCCCGACCTGCGCAAGAAGCTGCTCTTCACGCTCGGCATCATCGTGGTGTACCGGATCGGTACCAACGTTCCCATTCCGGGCGTCGACTACCGCAACGTCCAGACCTGTATCGACAACGCCGAAGCCAATTCCGGCCTGTTCGGTCTGGTCAACATGTTCAGCGGCGGGGCTCTGCTCCAGATCACGATCTTCGCGCTGGGCATCATGCCCTACATCACCGCGTCGATCATCCTGCAGCTGCTGACCGTGGTGATCCCGCGTCTGGAAGCCCTCAAGAAGGAGGGCCAGGCCGGTACGGCGAAGATCACGCAGTACACCCGTTATCTGACGGTGGCGCTGGCCATCCTCCAGGGCACCGGCCTGGTGGCCACCGCCCGCAGCGGCGCCCTGTTCCAGGGCTGCCCGGTCGCGAGCCAGATCGTCCCGGACCAGTCGATCTTCGTGACCGTCACCATGGTCGTCACCATGACCGCCGGTACGGCCGTCGTCATGTGGCTCGGTGAGCTCATCACCGACCGCGGCATCGGCAACGGCATGTCGATCCTGATGTTCATCTCGATCGCCGCGACCTTCCCCTCCGCCCTGTGGGCCATCAAGGAGCAGGGCAGCCTCGCGGACGGCTGGATCGAGTTCGGCACCGTGATGCTCGTCGGGTTCGTCATGGTCGGCCTGGTCGTCTTCGTGGAGCAGGCCCAGCGCCGGATCCCCGTGCAGTACGCCAAGCGCATGGTCGGCCGCCGTTCCTACGGCGGTACGTCGACGTACATCCCGCTCAAGGTGAACCAGGCGGGCGTGATCCCCGTCATCTTCGCCGCGTCGCTGCTGTACATCCCGGCGCTGATCGTCCAGTTCTCCAGCTCGACGGCGGGCTGGGCGACGTGGATCGAGGCGAATCTCGCCGACCCCGGGGCCGCGGCGCACATCGTCCTGTACTTCCTTCTGATCGTGTTCTTCGCCTTCTTCTACGTGGCGATCTCCTTCAACCCCGAGGAAGTCGCCGACAACATGAAGAAGTATGGTGGCTTCATCCCGGGCATCCGGGCTGGCCGACCGACCGCTGAGTACCTCAGCTACGTACTCAACCGGATCACCTGGCCGGGTTCGCTGTACTTGGGTCTGATCTCTCTCGTGCCGACAATGGCGTTGGCTGGTTTCGGGGCAAACCAGAACTTCCCGTTCGGCGGGACCAGCATCCTGATCATCGTGGGTGTCGGTCTCGAGACGGTGAGGCAGATCGAGAGCCAGCTCCAGCAGCGCAATTACGAAGGGTTCCTCCGCTGATGCGAATCGTCCTCGTCGGGCCGCCGGGTGCCGGTAAGGGTACGCAGGCC
>NZ_NCTE01000290.1 GCF_002114215.1 Streptomyces sp. 13-12-16
CGGCGCGTCGGCGTGCTCCGCCGCCTCGCGGCAGTACGCACCGGAGGCCCCGTTCCGTCCGGCCGCGAGGCGCCACCGGTCTCCTCCGGCCGCTCACCGGGCAGGCAGGTCCCGGCCGGTGCTCAGACGACCCCGTCCGCGCGCAGCGCCGCGATCTCCTCGGGGGAGCGGCCCAGTTCCGTCAGGATCGCCTCCGTGTGCTCGCCCACGGCCGGCACCGGGTCCATCCGGGCCGGCAGGCCCGCGAGGTCGGCGGGCGGCAGCAGCGCCTCCACGGTCCCGCCCGGTACCGCCACCTCGCGCCAGCGGTCGCGGGCGGCGAGCACCGGGTGGCCGAGGAACGCGGTGACGTCGTTGACCCCGGCGCAGGCGATGCCGATCGCCTCCAGGTCCCCGATCAGCTCATCGGCGTCCGCGCGGGCGAAGCGCTCGGCGATGACCGCGTTCAGCTCCTCGCGGTGGACCACCCGGTCGGAGCCGGTGGCGAAGCGCGGATCGTCGGTCAGCTCCGGCCGGCCGAGGAACTCCGCGCACAGGGCCGCCCACTCGCGCTCGTTCTGGACGGAGAACAGCACCTCGCGTCCGTCGGCGGCCCGGTAGGTGCCGTACGGGGCGATGGTGGCGTGCTGCGTGCCCAGGCGCGGGGGCTGGGCGCCGCCGTAGCGGGTGTAGTAGGCGGGCTGGCCCATCCACTCGGCGAGCGCCTCGAACAGGGACACCTCCACCGGGTGCACCGTGCCGGTGGTCGCGCGGGTGTACAGGGCGGTGAGCACACCGCTGTACGCGTACATCCCGGCGGCGATGTCGGCGACGGAGATACCGGTACGGGCCGTCTCCTGCGGGGTCCCGGTCAGCGACACCAGCCCGGTCTGGCACTGCATCAGCAGGTCGTACGCCTTGCGGTCGGCCCAGGGGCCGCTCGTGCCGTACCCGGAGATCGTGCAGGGGATCAGCCGGGGGTGGCGGCGGGTCAGCTCGTCGCTCCCGAGGCCCAGGCGGCCGGCGGCGCCCGGCGCGAGGTTCTGCACGAACACGTCGGCCTCCCGGAGCAGCCCGTGCAGGATCGCCCGGCCGCGCGGGTCCTTCAGATCCAGCGTGAGGGATTCCTTGGAGCGGTTGATCCACACGAAATAGCTGGAGTGGCCGTGCACGGTCGTGTCGTACCGGCGCGCGAAGTCCCCCTCGCCCGGCCGCTCCACCTTGATCACGCGGGCGCCGAGATCCGCCAGCTGCCGGGTCGCGTAGGGCGCGGCCACCGCCTGCTCCACACTGACCACCGTGACCCCGGACAAGGGGGGTTCGTGCACGTCCGCGCCTCCTGCCTGTTCCGGCCTCGATTAGTAAGGCCGGGGCGGGGCGGCTGTCAACGGCCGCCCCGGGCCGTTCACCGGTCGGCCCGGCTCCACGGAGCGTCCGCGGGCCTGCTGCGGGAGACGATGCGGGCGCCGCGGTCGTCGACGGCACGGACCTGGAGCGAACCGCAGCCGCAGCGGGTCCACACCGTGCTGCCCGCCGCGGTGCCGTGCCGGGAGACCACCTGGAACGGCTCGGCGTCGTCCGGCCACCCGCAGTACGGGCAGGACGTGCCGGTCGTGCTGGTCATGGTGACTCCTCGGATCCTCGATCACACGGGTGCGCTGTCGATTGTCGCGACACGGCAAGGGTGCTTCGTCCCCTCCGTACCCGTCCAGGTCGACCTCGCGCACGTCATCGGCCCGGTGCCCCCGCCCGCAGCCCGTCCATGACCAGGTCCAGCAGCCGGGTGGCGCGCGGCTGCCAGTCCTCGGCCGGGTCGAGCTGCCAGAGGCCGCCGATGGCGAGGACGAGGTCGTCCGCGGTCACCCCCGGGCGGATGGATCCGGCCTCCTCGCAGCTGCGCAGCAGGAGTTCCGCCGCCTCGGTCACCGGGCTGTGTCCCGGCTTCGCCGGGCTCCCCGGCCCGCTGGTGGCCTGCCGGATGGCGTCGGCCAGCCCGGCCTTGGCCATGGCGAAGCGGGCCAGCCCGTCCATCCACTCGCGCAGCGCGAGGTCGGGCTCCCGCGTGCTCAGCAACTGCGCCGCGCTGTCCGCCACCTGCCGCATCTCGTACCGGTAGATCTCCAGGACGAGTGCCTCGCGGCTGGGGAAGTTCCGGTAGAACGTGCCCTGCCCGACGCCCGCCTTCTTGGCGATCACGCTCAGCGGGGTGTCCGCCGAGCGCGTGAGTTCGACGAGGGCCACCTCCAGGATGCGCTCGCGGTTGCGCTGCGCGTCCGAGCGCAGGGGTGCCGCCGCGCTCCGTGGTGTCCGCGCGGACGGGGACGCTTCCTTCTCGTGTCCCACCGGTCCTCCTCCCGGGCCGTGACCGAAACCCGACCTTGCTAACCGGACAGCTGTCCACTACGTTCTTGGGGGTAGCGGACAGCTGTCCGCTTCGGGTCCATCGTATCGGCGGACACGGGCGGCGCGGGACACCCGGTGGCATGCCCCCGACGACCGGTGTGTTCCCGGCCCTTCCCCTCCTCCGCATGGTCCCGAACGCCCCACGTTCCGTACGGCCCCATGTCATCGACTCGTTCCGCCTTCCAGATCCGTGAAAGAAGGCTGCTCATGGCCCCCTCGACGTCCAGCAGCGTCACCCTGAACATCAACGGCGAGAAGCACACGCTGTCCGTCGACCACCGCACCACCCTGCTCGACGCCCTGCGCGAGCGCCTCGACCTGACCGGCACCAAGAAGGGCTGCGACCAGGGACAGTGCGGCGCCTGCACGGTCCTGGTCGACGGCCGCCGCACCGTGTCCTGCCTGCAACTGGCCGTCGCGTCCGACGAACGCGAGATCACCACCGTGGAGGGCCTGGCCGACGGGGACCGGCTGCACCCGGTGCAGCAGGCCTTCCTCGACCTGGACGGCTTCCAGTGCGGCTACTGCACCCCCGGCCAGATCTGTTCGGCCGTCGCCGTCATCGAGGAGCACGCGGCGGGCTGGCCCAGCGCCGCCACCGGGGACGTGCGCCCCGAGGCGGGACCGCCGCCCCTGACCCCCGAGGAGATCAGGGAGCGCATGAGCGGCAACCTGTGCCGCTGCGGCGCGTACGTACAGATCGTCGAGGCGGTCGCCCGCGCCGCCGCGGAGAACCGGAGCGAGACCGAGGAGGCCGCGGCATGAGGGAGTTCGACTACCGGCGCGCCGACGACGTCTCCGGCGCGGTGGCGCTGCTCGGCGCCGACCCCGACGCCCGCTACCTCGGCGGCGGCACCAACCTCGTCGACCTGATGAAGAACGGCGTCGAGCGCCCGGCCCGGCTCGTCGACGTCCGCGCCCTCCCGCTGGACCGGATCGAGCCGGCCGACGGCGGCGGACTGCGCATCGGCGCCACCGTCACCAACAGCGACCTCGCCGCGCACCCCGGCGTCCGCCGGAACTACCCCGCCCTCACCCAGGCCGTACTCGCCGGTGCCTCCGGGCAGTTGCGCAACATGGCCACCGTCGGCGGCAATCTGCTCCAGCGCACCCGCTGCGGCTACTTCACCGATGTGACCAAGCCCTGCAACAAGCGTGCGCCCGGCAGCGGTTGCCCCGCCGTCGAGGGCGAGCACCACAACCACGCCGTCCTGGGCGCCTCCGACCACTGCGTGGCCGTCCACCCCTCCGACATGGGAGTGGCGCTGACCGCCTTCGACGCGGTCGTCTCCTACGAAACCGCCGACGGACCGGGGGAGTTGCCGCTGGCCGACTTCTACCTCCCGGTGGGCGACACCCCGCACCGGGAGACCGCCCTGCCGCCCGGCGCGCTCATCACCCACGTCACCCTGCCGCCCGCGCCGGTCGCCGCCCGCTCGCGCTACCGCAAGGTCCGCGAACGCGCCTCGTACGCCTTCGCGATCGGCTCGGTCGCCGCCGCCCTCGACGTCAGCGGGGGAGTCGTGCGCGAGGCCCGCCTCGCGCTCGGGGCCGTGGCGTCCCGGCCCTGGCGGGCCCGCGCCGCCGAGAACGTACTGAACGGCGCCCCGGCCACCGCGGAGTACTTCGCGGCGGCGGCGGACGCCGAACTCGCGGCCGCCAGGCCGCTGCCCGACAACGGATACAAGGTGACCCTCATGCGCAACCTCGTGGTGGCCGTGCTCTCCGAACTCGCCGAGGAGGCCGCCCGATGACCACCGCCACGACCGGCGCCACGACGGCGGGAGCCGTCGGCACCGCGCACACCCGCGTCGAGGGCCGTGACAAGGTCACCGGCGCCGCCCGGTACGCCGGCGAGATCCCCTTCGCCGATCTCGCCCACGGCTGGCTGGTGCTGTCCACCGTCGCCCGCGGCCGGATCCTGTCCGTCGACACCGGACCGGTGCTCGGCATGCCGGGCGTGCTCACCGTCCTGCACCACGGCAACGCCCCGCGCCTCGACACCGACTACATCGGGATACTGGGCGTTCCGCCGGACCCGACGGCCGCCGTCTTCCAGAACGACCGGGTGCCGCACGCCGGCTGGCCCGTCGCGCTGGTCGTCGCCGAGACGCCCGAGCAGGCCCGGGAGGCCGCCGAGCGGCTCGTCGTCACCTACGAGCGGGAACCGCACGACATCGCGCTCTCCGGCGACCGCCCGGACGCCTACCCGGCGGACGGGCACATGCCCGCGGTGACGGAGAAGGGCGACCTGGAGGCCGAACTCGCCGCCTGTACCCACGTGGTGGACGCCGAGTACACCACGCCCGAAGAGCACCACGCCATGATGGAGCCGCACGCGGCGACCGCCCGGTGGGACGGCGGCCGGCTCGAGGTCGTCGACTCCAACCAGGGCACCACCTGGGTCGCCGACGAGCTCTCACGGATGTTCTCCCTGGACGCGTCCGCGGTGCGGGTGCGCTCCGAGCACGTCGGCGGCGGCTTCGGCAGCAAGGGCCTGCGGGCCCACCAGGTGTCCGCCGTGATGGCCGCGACCGAACTGCAGCGGCCGGTCCGGGTCGTGCTGACCCGACGTCAGATGTTCTCGCTCACCGGCTACCGCAGTCCCACGGTCCAGCGGGTCCGGCTCGGCGCCGACGCCGACGGCCGGCTGCGCGCCCTCGAGCACCGCTCACTGAACCAGACGTCGACGGTCTGGGAGTTCGTCGAGCCGAGCGCCGGTGCGGCGCGCGTGATGTACGACGCCGACGCCCACCGCACCTCGAACGAGGTGGTACGGCTGGACGTGCCGTCCCCGACGTGGATGCGCGGGCCGGGCGAGGCGCCCGGGTCGTTCGCGCTGGAGGCGGCGTTCGACGAGCTCGCCGAGCGGTGCGGTGTCGACCCGGTCGAACTGCGGCTGCGCAACGATCCCGAGCACGGCCCGGTCTCCGGGCTGCCGTTCGCCGGCCGCAACCTCGCCGCCTGCTTCCGCGAGGGCGCCCG
>NZ_NCTE01000291.1 GCF_002114215.1 Streptomyces sp. 13-12-16
GTGCCGTCGCCGGTCACCCGGACCATCCGGTCGACGCCCAGCAGCTGGACGAACGCCCACACGTCGTACACCCCGCGCCCCAGGGGCCCGCCGCCGGCCAGCCGCTCCGGGTCGACGCGCAGCCGCCCGGACGCGACCGGCCGGGACCGCCCGTCGCCGGCCGGTTCGAGCCGGACCTCCAGGTCACCCTCCGGGTACCACCAGTCCTCCCGGTCCCGGTCCTTGACCACGATCTCCGCGTACGCCAGCCGGAACGGATCGCGCACCTCGTACCCGGCCCCGGCGCCCGGCACGCCGTCCAGCAGCTCCGGGTCCAGCCACCACCCGCCGTCCCGCTCGACCAGGACCAGCGGCTCGCCGTCCCCGCGCAGCAGGTCCAGCGTGATGTCGGCGGTCAGGCAGCCGTCCTCCCACCGCAGCGGGCCCACCTCGCCGCGCGCCTTCACCGCGCCGATGTGCTCGGCGAACGCCCGCGCCCCGTCGAAGTCACCGCTCTCCAGCAGTTCGGCGCGGACCCGCGACACCGCGGGCAGTCCCTCCCGCACGGCCGGCGGGAACTCCTCCAGCGCCACCTCGCGGGCCGCCTCGAAGCGCGGCAGCTGCTCGGCCCGGTCCTCGCGCAGGATCTCCGGCTCCCGGGCCCTGGAGAGGACCTCCACGTGGTACAGGCGGTGCAGCAGCCGGTTCTGCAGCGCGTCGATGTCGTCGGAGGGGGTGGTGCCGTCCTTGATCTGCCGGACGATCGTGCGGCAGTTGGGCCAGAACCCGTGCCGCGGGTTGAACCGGTGCCGGGTGTTGTTGCCGCCGTCGCCCCGCTTCATCCAGTAGTAGCAGGGGTAGTCGGCGAGGACCGAGATGCGTTCCGCCTTCAGATAGGCGGCGGTGACGAAGGCCAGGTCCTCCAGGATCCAGGGACCTTCCGGGAACCGCAGCCCGTGCTCCTCGACGAAGGCCCGCCGGAACATCTTGTGCGGCGACAGGCTCTGCATCAGCTCGTCGTTCTCGATCGTGCAGGCGTCCACCGTGTGCCGGAACAGCCGCCGGGGGCGGACCATCGTGCTGGACATCTTGCCGATCACCACGTCGGCGTCGTTGCGCTTCGCGTGCGCGTACAGCCGCTCCAGGGCCTCGGCCCCGAGCTTGTCGTCGTGGTCGACGAACTGCACGTACTCGCCCCTGGCGTGCTCCATGCCCAGGTTGCGCGGTGCGCCCGGCCAGCCCGAGTTGGGCATGGTGTGCACCTGGACGTTCGGATGCCCGGCCGCGAGCTTCTCCAGCCGGGCCGGCGTGTCGTCCGTCGACCCGTCGTCGACGTAGATCACCTCGTACTCGTCGGCCGGCAGGCTCTGTCCGAGCAGTGACGGCGCGCACTCGTCGACGTACTGACCGGTGTTGTAGACGGGGACGATGACACTGACCTTGAGTCCTGGCATCCTCCGGACACTACCCGCACCGCGTCCGGGCCCGGACACGGTGGTTCCCGGGCCCGTCGGCGCGCGTCGCGCGGGCGGCTACCGCGCCACGAACTGGGTGAGGATCGCCTGGACCTCGTAGATGTCGACGCCCTTGGTGAAGGTCTTCTCGATGGGGGCCGGGGTGCCGGAGATCCAGATCTTCAGTTCGGCGTCGAGGTCGAAGGTGCCGGCCGTCTCCACCGCGAAGTGGGTGATGCTGCGGTACGGGACGGAGTGGTACTCCACCTTCTTGCCGGTGATGCCCTGCTTGTCGACCATGATCAGGCGGCGGTCGGTGAACAGGATGGTGTCGCGGATCAGCAGGAACGCGGCGTGCACCTGCTCGCCGTGGCCCAGCAGCCGGGCGTAGTCCTGCTGTGCCTGGGCCGGGTCGACGGTGTGCGCGTTGCCGAAGAGCGCCATGGAACGGGTCCCCCCATGTGAACGGTGACGGCCGGACCTCGGCCGTCTTCACACGATCTTCGCAAGACGCGGGGCCCGGGAGAAGGTCTCGTCCCCTCCCGGGCCCCTGCTGTAGCGAGCGTGTTACGCGGTCGGCTTCTCCTCGAGACGCGGGAAGAGGACCGCGCCCTCGGTGACCGTCGAGCCGGCGGAGCCGCACTCGGACGACATCGTGCGGAGGGGAAGACGAGGAAGGGGAAGACGGGGGAAGGAGAAGACGGGGAAGGGAAAATCTCCGCACGCGGCAACCCTTCGCCGGGCGGCGGCCACTGACAGGACGTAACCCCGCTCCTCCCCCGTAAGGAAGCCTCGTGGCTGCTCGTTCCCACCGCCGGTCCCTCCGTTCCCGTCGTGCCGCCGTCGTCTGCGCGGCCGTCGTGGCCGCCGGCGCCGGCGCCGGCGTCTTCGTGATGAACGCCAATGCCGGGACCGTCGACCTGTACCACCAGACGCTCGCCGCGAAGGACGGCTGGGCCTCCTCCGGTACGGGCACCACCGGCGGCACGAAGGCCGACGCCGCCCACACCTTCACCGTCTCCACCCGCGCGCAGCTCGTGAAGGCACTGGGCTCGGTGTCCGACACCACGCCCCGCGTCATCAAGGTCAGCGGCATGATCGACGCCAACACCGACGACAGCGGCAAGAAGCTGACCTGCGCCGACTACGCCGCCGGTACCGGCTACTCGCTGTCCGCCTACCTCAAGGCCTACGACCCGGCCACCTACGGCCGCTCCAAGCTGCCCTCCGGCACCCAGGAGAAGGCGCGCGCCGCCGCTCAGGCCAGGCAGGGCAAGAACATCGTCCTCAAGGTCCCCGCCAACACGACGATCGTGGGGGTGCCCGGCACGAACGCGGGCCTCACCGGGGCCATGCTCCAGATCCAGAACGTGGACAACGTCATCGTCCGCAACCTGACCTTCGCCGCCACCGAGGACTGCTTCCCGCAGTGGGACCCGACCGACGGCGACAAGGGCAACTGGAACTCCAACTACGACTCGGTGTCCCTGCGCGGCGCGACCCACGTGTGGGCGGACCACAACACGTTCACCGACGCGCCGCACTTCGACAGCGCCAACCCGGAGTACTTCGGCCGCGAGTACCAGATCCACGACGGAGCCCTCGACATCACCAAGGGCTCTGACCTGGTGACCGTCTCGTACAACCAGTTCACCAACCACGACAAGACGATGCTGATCGGCGGCAGCGACACCGACAGCGTCGGCAAGCTGCGCGTCTCCCTCCACCACAACGTGTGGAAGGGCATCATGCAGCGCGCCCCGCTGGCCCGCATCGGCCAGATCCACATCTACAACAACTACTACGACGTCACGCCCCTCAACGGGTACGCGCCGCAGTACAGCATCAACTCCCGCGCCAAGGCACAGGTCGTCGCGGAGAACAACTACTGGAAGCTGCCGTCCGGCGCGAAGGCCGCCAAGCTCCTCAGCGGTGACGGCACCGGCTCGGTCAAGGGCTCCGGCAACCTCGTCAACGGCACGGTGACCGACCTCGTCGCCGCCTACAACGCCGCCTCGTCCAAGGACCTGAGGACCACGGTCAACTGGACCCCGACCCTCACGGCCGGCCTGGAGGCCTCGGCGGGCAACCTGCCGACGTCGCTGGCGACGACGGCGGGGGCGGGCGTGCTCAAGTAGCACCCGAGCCGCGCGAGGGCCGGGAGACCACGAGCCCCCGGCCCTCGCGCACCCACACCGCGCGGTCCGCCGCGCCACGGACCGTGCGGGGGCAGTCCAAGGAGGCGCATTCCCGGCAGACAGCTGGGGGGAGGCCCCTTGGGCAGCCGTGACTACTCGTCCTCGAAGATCTTCGCGGCCGTCGGGGCCGTGACGGCACGCCGGTGCCAGTGGCGCAGGATCTCGGGATCGTCGCAGTCGGTGACGCGTTCCCGGACCGCTTCAGGGATGTCGATGCCGCGCACCTCCAGGATGTCCAGGACGTCCTCGGCGGCGCGTCGTGCCGCGCCCTCGGGCTGACCTCGCGCGCGGCCCATTCCGCCGTGGCGCGGTCCTGGCAGACGACCAGCAGCAGTGGCTGGAGCCGGTACTTGTTGAGCACGTAGGAGGCGTAGTACGCCCAGCCGGCGGGTTTGTCGGGGTTCTTCCCGCTCTGGGCCTCGACCGCGAGGAGCAGCGGCTCACCGTCCTCCGGGTCCAGCCGTAGGAGGGTGTCCACACGGCGTTCGACGGGGCTGGTCCCGGTGAGGTCGTTGGGCAGGACGGTGACCGAGGCGGGTGTGGGGAAAGGGACGGAGGGACGGGTTACTCGTCAGGCGGCCGTGGGTGTGGGCGGCGGTTGCCGGAGGGCGAGGCAGCCCGGGCAGTGGTGGGGGTCGGGGCCGCGGCTGGGGAGGGACTGGATGTGGCAGGCCAGTCCGATCGCCAGCAGGGAGAGGTCCGGGTGCTGGGTGAGGTGGTTGCCGATCACCGTGAAGCGGGCGGTGTGGCGGGTGTTGTCGTGGGTGACTCCGCCCGGGTGCCGCTTCGTGCGGGCGGGCCGGGAGGGGTGGTTTTTGTCGCCGTTACGGGACTGGGCGTGCGGGCGCACGCTAGTGTTTTGGGTGTCCATCGGGAAGGGCTTTCTTCCTTGGTGGTCAGGCCCTCGCGATGGGACGTCACTCCCGGCGGGGGCCGTTTGCGTGTCTGGGGCTGTGTGCCGTGTTGCGCCGAGCGTAGGGCAGACAACCTGTGGCATATCCACTCCAGTTGGTGATGTTCACCCGCGCGAGTGAGCGTGCGCCGTGGGCGGGAGGGGTGGGGCTTGGCGGGGTTTCTTTCTCTCCCGTGGTCCTTGGGGAAGACGTCCGACGGCACCGGAACACACGCGATCGGGTTCCGGTGCCGGTGTCGTTTCCGCAGGTCAGAACGTCGGTAGATCGAGTTCCGCCCATACGGTCTTGCAGGGGACCGGTCCGAGGTCCACGCCCCAGCGGTCGGCGAGGGCCTCGACGAGGAGCAGGCCGCGTCCGGACTCGGCGTCGGGGGCGGGTGCGCGGCGGCTCGGGAGGTCGTCACCGCGGGTGTCCGTGACCTCGATGCGGAGGGTCGCGCCGTCGGTCAGGAGGGCGAGGCGGAAGTCGCGTCCGGTGAGCCGACCGTGGGTGGCCGCGTTGGCGGCGAGTTCGGCGACGAGGTGTTCGGCGGCCTCGGTGGTGGGGTGGGGCAGGTTCCGGCCGCGCATCCAGTCCGTGGCGAGCAGCCGGGCGAGACGGGCGCCGCGGGGTGTGGGTGACAGGAGCACGCTGAAGTGGTCCGCGGATGACAGGAGTTGGGTGGACTTTTCGCTGTTCACGGGACCGAGGGTGGCCGGACGCGCTTACCGTGAACAGTGACAGGCCCGATACGTAGGGTGACTGTCGGTGCTTGTCGGCCGCTGTCCGGACCGTCGGAAAAACCGGCCTACGAGTAAGGGCGTTGCCCAGCACGGCGGTACGACAGAGGGGTGCGGTATGTCGGTGGACGGCGATGCGGTACGGCTCCGGACCGAGACCGAGGAGGACGAGCCGGGGTGGGAGGTGGACCCGGAGGACGAGTGGGGGGTGGCCGTTCTCACCACGGTGGGGCGTCAGTTGAGGCTGCGGCGGGAGGCGATGGGCATGCGGGTCGTCGACTTCGCGGCGGCGGTCAAGTACGGGGACGACCTGGTCTACAAGGTCGAGGGTGGGAAGCGGATTCCCCAGCAGGAGTACCTGTGCAGGGCCGACGAGGTGTTGGGGGCGGGCGGGCTCATCGCGGCGGCCTGGGAGGACGTGCGGAAGGTCCGGTATCCGAAGAGCGTTCGGGCTCTGGGGAAGCTGGAGGCGCAGGCGGTTGAGGCTGCGCTGTACAGCAACCACAACATCCACGGTTTGTTGCAGACCGAGGAGCACATGCGGGCGCTCTTCGAGGCATGGCTTCCTGCCTACTCGGATGAGGAAACGGAGCGCATGGTGGCCGCGCGGATGGCCCGCCGTTCGATCTTCGAGCGGTCACCGGCGCCGACGCTGAGTTTTGTCCAGGAAGAGGTGACGCTGCGGCGCCCGGTCGGGGGCAGAATGGTTTGGCGGCGGCAACTCGAACGCCTGCTGGAGCTCGGGCAGCTGCGGAACGTCTCGATTCAGGTGATGCCGACCGACTGCGAGGATCACTTCGGCACGGGCGGACTGATCGAGGTGCTCAAGTTTCCGGACGGCACGGCGGTGGGGCGCACCGAGGGGGCGTTCAGCGGTCGCCCGGTGTCCGAGCCGAAACAGCTCAGGATCCTTGAACTGCGCTATGGCATGATCCGGGCGCAGGCTCTCACGCCCCGAGAGTCGCGGGCCCTCATCGAGCAGATGCTTGGAGAGACATGATCAGCACCTCCACTGGCCACGACGCTTCCGCGCTGGTCTGGTTCAAGAGCAGCTACAGCAGCAGCGGCGACGGCAACGACTGCATCGAGATCGCTGCGGCCCCTGATGTGGTGCACGTCCGCGATTCCAAGAACATAGGTGGTCCTCGGCTCGTGCTTACGCGCCACGCGTGGGCCGACTTCGTCGCACACGCGTCGGGAAGCTGACCCTTCGACTGTGCAGAGGCCCGGAAACAGGCTGTCTCCGGGCCTCTGGACGTACGTGACGCGTTTTACGCGGTCGGCTTCTCCTCGAGACGCGGGAAGAGGACCGCGCCCTTGGTGACCGTGGAGCCGGCGGGGAGCAGACCCCAGGTGCCGGCCTCCTGGACCTTCTGGTCCGCCAGGGCGCCGAGGCCGGCCTCCGCGCCGAGGGAGTCCCAGAGCTTCTGGGACGTCTCCGGCATGACCGGGTTGAGGAGGACCGCCACCGCGCGCAGGGACTCCGCGGCCGTGTAGAGGATCGTCGCCAGGCGCGCCCTGCCCTCGCCGGAGGTGTCCTTGGCGACCTTCCAGGGCTCCTGCTCCGTGATGTAGCCGTTGACCTGCTTCACGAAGTCGAACACCGCCAGGATGCCGCCCTGGAAGTCCAGCTCCTCGCCGATCTTCCGGTCCGCCTCCGCGACCGCCTTCGCCAGGCCGTCGTGGACCGCCCGCTCGGCCTCGCCGTCGGCCGTCGACGCCGGCAGCTCGCCGCCGAAGTACTTGCCGACCATCGCGGCCACGCGGGACGCCAGGTTGCCGTAGTCGTTCGCCAGCTCGCTGGTGTAGCGGGCGGAGAAGTCCTCCCAGGAGAAGCTGCCGTCCTGGCCGAAGGCGATCGCCCGCAGGAAGTACCAGCGGTACGCGTCCACGCCGAAGTGCGAGGTCAGGTCCTGCGGCTTGATGCCGGTCAGGTTGGACTTGCTCATCTTCTCGCCGCCGACCATCAGCCAGCCGTTCGCGGCGACCTTCCCGGGCAGCGGGAGGCCCTGCGCCATCAGCATGGCCGGCCAGATGATCGCGTGGAAGCGGAGGATGTCCTTGCCGACCAGGTGCACGTCGGCGGGGAAGGTGGCCCCGAACTTCTCCGGGTTCTCGTTGTAGCCGACCGCCGTGGCGTAGTTCAGCAGCGCGTCGACCCACACGTAGATGACGTGCTTCTCGTCCCAGGGGATCGGAATGCCCCAGTCGAACGTCGAGCGGGAGATGGACAGGTCCTGCAGGCCCTGGCGGACGAAGTTCACGACCTCGTTGCGCGCGGACTCGGGCTGGATGAAGCCCGGGTTGGCCTCGTAGTGGGCGAGGAGCTTCTCGCCGTACTCGCTGAGCTTGAAGAAGTAGTTCTCCTCGCTGAGGATCTCCACCGGCTTCTTGTGGATCGGGCACAGCTTCTGGCCCGCGTACTCGCCGTCGCCGTCGAGCAGCTCGCCGGGGAGCTTGTACTCCTCGCAGCCCACGCAGTACGGGCCCTCGTAGCCGCCCTTGTAGATCTCGCCCTTGTCGTACAGGTCCTGCACGAACTCCTGGACGCGGTCGGTGTGCCGCTTCTGCGTGGTGCGGATGAAGTCGTCGTTCGCGATGTCGAGGTGCTCCCAGAGGGGCTTCCAGGACTCCGTGACGAGCTTGTCGGCCCAGGCCTGCGGGGTGACCCCGTTCGCCTCGGCCGTGCGCATGATCTTCTGACCGTGCTCGTCCGTGCCGGTGAGGTACCACACCTTCTCGCCGCGCTGGCGGTGCCAGCGGGTGAGCACGTCGCCTGCGACGGTCGTGTAGGCGTGGCCCAGGTGAGGAGCGTCGTTGACGTAGTAGATGGGGGTCGAGACGTAGTACGCCTTCGCCCCCTGCTTCTCGGATCCAGTGGCCGCCATGGTCGAAATCCTACTGGCCCCGGAGAGGTCGGCTCACACGCGTTTCGGGGGGCGGACGGGATGTCCGTCCGCCCCCCGGGTGAGGGTGAGGGGGTGCCGTTACGGGCGCCAGGCCGCCAGGACGCCCTCGTAGAGCTCCTTGTCGGTGAGCTCGCGGGGGGTGGGACCCGCGTGGAAGAAGGAGGTGTTCTCCGTCTTCAGCTTGCGGAGGTAGTCGAAGGCCTTGTTGTCGTGCTCCCCGAAGGCGACGAAGGAGAAGAAGACGGCGGGGTGGTTCTTCGCCGCGTCGGTGAGGGCCTGGGTGGCGGGGGTCTTGGCGTCCGGCGCGCCGTCCGTCTGGAAGACCACCAGGGCGGGGGTGCCGGCCGGCTCCTCGGCGTGCTTCGCGAGGACGGCCTCGACGGCCGCGTGGTAGCTGGTACGGCCCATGCGACCGAGGCCGGCGTGCAGCTCGTCGATCTTGTTCTCGTGGTCGGTGAGGGTCAGCTCGCCGGTGCCGTCCAGTTCGGTGGAGAAGAACGTGACGTGGAGGGTGGCCTCGGTGTCGACGTGGGCGGCGAGGGCGAGGGTCTGCTCGGCCAGGGCCTGGGCGGAGCCGTCCTTGTAGTACGGGCGCATGCTCGCGGAGCGGTCGAGGACGAGGTAGACCTTGGCGCGGGTGCCGGTGAGGTCGTGCTTCTTGAGGGTGGCGCCGGCTGCTTTGTAGGCGGTGGTGAGGGTGGTGTCGCGGAGCTTCGCGGGGGGTGTGGCGGGGGTCGGCTTCGCGGCCTCGGCTTCGCCTTCGGCCTCGGTTGTGGCCTCCGGCCCCGTTTTGAGCTCGGGCCCGGGCTCCGGCTCCGTCTTGAGCTCGGCCTCGGCGGCGGGCTCGGGCTTCGCCTCGGGCTCGGATGCCGGTTCGGCCTCTGGTTCGGGTGTGACCTCGGCCTCGGCTTCGCCTTCGGCCGGGGATTCGTTCCCACCCGCACCGCCCGTGCGGCTTTCGTCGTCGGGTGCGGGTGGCCCCTGCGGGGCGTCCTCGCCGTCGGCGGCCGCGGGCTCGGTGACAGCCTCGGGCTCCGCCTCTGCCTCCGCCTTGGGCTCCGGCTCCGTCTTGAGTTCGGCCTCGACGGCGGCTTCGGGCTTCGCCTCGGGCTCGGGCTCGGGTGCCGGTTCGGCCTCGGCTTCGCCTTCGGCCGGGGATTCGTTCCCACCCGCACCGCCCGTGCGGCTTTCGTCGTCGGGTGCGGGTGGCCCCTGTGGGGCGTCCTCGCCGTCGGCGGCCGCGGGCTCGGTGACAGCCTCGGGCTCCGCCTTGGCCTCGGGCTTCTCTTCGGCCTCGGGCTTCGCCTCTACCTCCGCCTTGGGCTCGGGCTCCGCCGTGGCTGCCGGTTCCTGCTTGGCTTCCGGCTGGGGCTCGGGCTTCGGCTCCGGGGTGGGTTCGGGCTCCGGGGCGGTTTCCTGAGCGGGGGGTGTGGGGTCGTCCGAGCGGGTGGGCTTGGGGACCGTGATGTTGTCGAAGGCCGCGGAGACCAGGTCGTGTTCCTCACGGGGTTCCGGGACGGAGTTTTCACGGGGTTCCGGGACGGAGGCCGTGCGGGGTTCGGGGGACGGGGACGGGATCTTCGGGGCCGCGGCGGGCTCCGGGGCCGGCTCCGTCGGGGCGGGCGATGCCGGGGACGTGCTCGCCGTCTCGGCGGCGTCCGCCGCACCCCCCGCTTCGGCGGACCTCGCTTTGCGTGACCGGCCGAACGCGTTCCGCAGGAGAGTGAGAATGCCCATGTGCGCAACCCTTCGCGTGAGTTGATGCCCGTCAATCCCTGGCCAGGACGGACACGTAAGGTTAACGGCCCGCAAGGGCGATCTTGGGCAGGGTTGGGTTTGCGGAATCGTATATGTCAAGGGCGCGATTCGGCCCGGTGCGACTCCTCAGATGCTGCCGCAGGTTCACGCACCGTTCACCCGGACGCCCGGCTACCGCACATATGTACTCCTACGGTCACGCTGACACCACGGGCACCCAAGGAGAGAACGTGCGAAAGCTGCTGCCGCTGATCGGAACGCCGTCCGGTTCCCACCCCGGCGGCCGGTCCGCCATGACCTGCCGTTTCCGGTGTGGTGACGCCTGCTTCCACGAGGTGCCCAACACCAGCTCCAACGAGTACGTCGGTGACGTCATCGCCGGCGCCCTCAGCCGCCGCTCCATGATGCGGGCCGCCGCCGTCGTGACGGTGGCCGCCGCCGGTGCCGGGGCGGTCGGCGTCGCCGCCGCCCCCGAGGCACAGGCGGCACCCGCCGCCAAGGGCGGTCACGGCAGCCACAAACCCAAGGGTGCCCGCGGTCTGCGGTTCACCCCCGTCGCGCCGAACACGAACGACGCCGTGACCGTGCCGGAGGGTTACCGGCAGAACGTCGTCATCCGCTGGGGCGAGCCCATCCTGCGCGGCGCGCCCGCCTTCGACCCGGAGCGGCAGAGCGCCAAGGCGCAGGCCGGGCAGTTCGGGTACAACTGCGACTTCCTCGCCCTGCTGCCGCTGCGCGGCGAGCGCGACCGGCAGATCCTCGTCGCCAACCACGAGTACACCGACGAAGTCCTGATGTTCCGGGACTACGACGCCGACAACCCCACCCGCGAGCAGGTGGAGATCGCCTGGGCCGCGCACGGGCTGGCCGTCGTCGCGGTGGAGGAGGAGCGGCGGAGCGGGAAGCTGACGCCCGTCACGAGGCACCACCTCAACCGGCGCCTCACCGCCACCTCCGAGTTCCGGCTCACCGGCCCCGTCGCCGGGTCCGACCTGGTGAAGACCTCCGCCGACCCGAGCGGCACCAAGGTGCTCGGCACCCTCAACAACTGCGCCGGTGGCACCACCCCCTGGGGCACGACCCTGCACGGCGAGGAGAACTTCAACCAGTACTTCGCGAACAGCAGCCGCGCGACGGACAAGCGGTACGGGATCGGCACCGGCTCCACCGAGCGCAAGTGGGAGCGTTTCGACAAGAGGTTCGACGTCTCCCAGGAGCCCAACGAGGTCCACCGGTTCGGCTACGTCGTCGAGCTGGACCCGTACGACCCCGACTCCACCCCGCGCAAGCGCACCGCGCTCGGCCGGTTCAAGCACGAGGGTGCGACCGTGCGGCTGACGCACGACGGGCGTCCGGTCGTCTACTCGGGCGACGACGAGCGGTTCGACTACTTCTACAAGTTCGTCGGCAGCAAGCGGATGCGGCACGGCAACAGCCGCTGGGCGCGCGAGCACAACCTGACGCTGCTCGACGAGGGCACGCTGTACGTCGCCAAGCTCACCGGCGACTCCCCGGCCATCGAGATCGACGGCACCGGCAAGCTCCCGAAGGACGGCGAGTTCGACGGCAGCGGTCAGTGGATCCCGCTGGCCACCGCCACCGCCGACGGCGCCGTCTCGCACGTCGAGGGCATGACCGCCGAGGAGGTCTTCGTCTTCACGCGCCTCGCCGGTGACAAGGTCGGCGCCACCAAGATGGACCGGCCCGAGGACATCGAGCCCAACCCGGTCACCGGCAAGGTCTACATGGCCCTCACCAACAACTCCAACCGCGGCAAGGCCGGTTACGCCGCCGCCGACGAGGCCAACCCGCGCAACTCCAACAAGCACGGCCACGTGCTCGAACTGACCGAGCGCTGGAACCGGCCGGAGAGCACCCGTTTCGCCTGGTCCCTGTTCCTGGTCGCGGGCGACCCGGAGGACCCGGCGACGTACTTCGCCGGGTTCCCGAAGGACTCCGTCAGCCCGATCTCCTGCCCGGACAACGTCGCCTTCGACGACCACGGCAACCTGTGGATCTCCACCGACGGCAGCGCCCTCGGCTCCCACGACGGCCTCTTCGGCGTCGCCACGCGCGGCGACCGGCGCGGTGAGCTGAAGCAGTTCCTCACCGTGCCCAACGGTGCGGAGACCTGCGGCCCGGTCATCCAGGACCGGCGGGTGCTGGTCGCCGTGCAGCACCCGGGCGAGGTGGACGGGGCGACCGTGGACCGGCCGGCCAGCTCCTGGCCCGACGGGCCCGGCACGTACGTCCGCCCGGCCGTCGTCGCGGTGTGGCGCGCGGACGGCAGCGACATCGGCGTCTGAGGCCCTGGAGGGGGAGGGAGAGGGCACGGGCCTGGGAATGGCCGGATCAGGGGCCCGGGACCAGGTCCTGATCCAGCCACTCCCGGTACGCCGGTGCCTGCCGTGCCACCTCCCGGTACGCCTCGGCCAGATCGGGATAGACGCCCTCCAGCTCCGACTCCGTACGCGCCGCCAGCAGCAGCCGTACGCCGAGCGGGTCGCCGTGCAGCCGGCGGACCGCCGTCTCGGGGCGGGAGGGCGAGGTCGGCTGGCACACGGTGACGACCTCGCCGATGGCGACCAGGGACGCGGCCGTGTGGTAGTCGCCGTGCAGCACGCGCGGGCTGATCCCGGCGGCGTGCAGGACCCGGCGTACGGCGTCCCACTCGCCGTCGACCGCCGGGTCGATCATCCAGCGGTCACCGGCCAGGTCGGACAGGTGGACCACCGGGTGCGCGGCGGCCGGATGGTCGGCCGGGAGCGACACGCACTGCGGTTCGCGCTCGACGAGGACCCGGGTGCGCAGGCCTTCGGGGACGCGCAGCGGAAAGCCCTCGACCTCGTGCACGAACGCCACGTCGAGCTGCCCGTCGGCGACCATGCGCAGCAGGGCGTTGGCGGAGACGTCCATGTGCAGGGTGGGCTCCTGCCAGTGCAGGCGCAGCCGTCGCAGCCAGCCGGCCAGGGCCCGGCTGGCGGTGGAGCCGATGCGCAGTTGCCGGCCGCCGACGGCGGCGGCACGGGCCTCGGTGACGAGGGAACGCAGTTCGGTGACGAGTGGGCGGGCGCGGCTGAGCACCAGCCGGCCCAGCGGGGTGGGACGGCAGCCGGTGCGCGCGCGCACGAACAGGGCACCGCCCAGCTCCTGTTCGATGCGCCGCAACTGCGTGCTCAGCGAGGGCTGGGCCACGCCGAGTTGGCGTGCGGCTCGGTGCAGACTGCCGGTGTCGGCGATCGCGCACAGCGCCCTGAGGTGCCTGACCTCAAGCTCCATGCCCTGGGAGGGTAAGGCGGAAGTTCAGGTTTCACCAGATACCCAAACCCCGTCCGTTCAGGCGGAGTCGGGCGTGCGCGGCGGGGTGACCGGAGTCGGCCGATAGGGCCGTCCTATCACCGGTTGCCATCATCACAGCCGCCGCACAGACGCACACACTCCTCGGTGACATGTGACTCGGCCCCCACCTCAAGGAGTCATCGATGCGTATGCGCATGCCCATGTCCGTGCTCACCGCCGCCGGCCTGAGCCTCACGGCTCTCGGCCTCGGCACGGCCCCGGCGACGGCGGCCCCCGCGCCCGTCGACGCCGCCTCGTCCGCCGCCTACGCCGCCTACGACGGGTCGGCGGAGGAAGCGGCCGCCAACCGGGCCTTCTTCGAGGCCGTGCTGAAGTCGGCGGCCGAGAAGCGGGCCGCGAACCCGTCGAGCGCGGCGGCCGTCACCGTCGTCTACAACGCCTCCCGGGCGCCTTCGTTCGCCACGCAGATAGCCCGCAGCACGCAGATCTGGAACAGCTCGGTGTCCAACGTGAGACTCCAGGCCGGCACGTCGGGCGCCGACTTCTCGTACTACGAGGGCAACGACTCGCGCGGATCGTACGCGTCCACCGACGGGCACGGGCGGGGATACATCTTCCTCGACTACCGGCAGAACCAGATGTACAACTCGACGCGGGTGACCGCGCACGAGACGGGGCACGTGCTGGGTCTTCCGGACCACTACTCGGGGCCGTGCAGCGAGCTGATGTCCGGGGGCGGGCCCGGGACGTCGTGCACCAACGCGTACCCCAACTCCGCGGAGCGGTCGCGGGTGAACCAGTTGTGGGCGAACGGGTTCGCCGCGGCGCTGGACAAGGCGGAGAAGGCGTTGCAGAAGTCCTCGCGGTAGCCGGTAGCCGGTAGCCGGCAGCCGCACGTGGTGTGGGGGCGGCCGGGGGGGTGTTGCGCAGCCCGGCGATCACGGGGTGCCTCCCCCACTCTCGGCTGCGCTCGGGCGGGGGTACCCCCATCGCCCTGGGGGTACCTCCCAGGCCCTTGAGGCACTGGGGGAGGCACGACTGCCCGCAGTTGCGGGGGAGCTGCACACAGTTACCCCGCGTGCAGGGTCAGGTCCACTACCAGGGCTCGGTGGTCGGTGTCGGGGAGGGTGAGGAAGCGGGCCTTGCGGGCCGCGAACTCCTCGGACACCAGGACGTGGTCGATCTGGGTGCCGAACGCGGGGGTGGTCCGTGACGGCCAGGTCGGCGTACGGTCCGAGCCGGCGAGCCGGGCCGCGTCGCGCAGGCCGGTGTCGAGGATGCGGCGGAAGGCCGCGTGGTCCTGGGAGGCGTTGAAGTCCCCGGCGAGCACGGTCGGGGTCTCCCGGTCGGCGGCGGCCGCGTCCCGCAGCCGGCCGAGCTCCCGCTGCCACAGGCCCACCTGGCCGGGCAGCGGCGGCATGGGGTGCGCGAGCTGGAGCCGTACGGCGTGCCCGTCGACGTCGGCGACGGCGCCGGGCATGCCCATGGTGCCGGGGACCCCGTCGGTGGCGCGCAGCGGGAAACGGCTGAGGACGACCGAGCCCTCGGAGCCGCCGCCCTCCACCGCCCGCCGGTGCGGGTAGGCGTCGGTCAGCTCCCGCTTCAACGCCGCGTCGCAGGTGTACTCGCACTCCTGGACGAACACGACGTCCGGTTCCGCACGGCGTACGGCGTCGATCAGCGCACCGGTGGCCCGCCCGAACTCCACGTTCGAGGTCAGCACCCGCAGCTCGGCGACGGGCGGCCCGGCGGGATCACCGGTCTTCCCGTACGGCTCGATGAACCAGGCCAGCAGCCCCAGCAGGGCCACGCCCCACACCGCGCCGGTCCACCACCGGGCGAACAGGGTGAACAGCAGCCCGGCGGCCGTGGGCACGAGCAGCCAGGGCAGGAAGGCGAGGAGCTGGGGCACGGGGGTGACGCCGTCGGTGTCGGTGGTCCGGCAGCCGACGACCACGCTCACCCCGGCGAACAGCAGCCCCGCGCACCAGGCGCCGAACCGCCGCCGTCCCCCCGTCCGTCCCGCCCCGTCCCCGGTGACCGTCGGGTCGGCAGTCGCAGTGTCCAACGTTCCGGCCTTCCGCTCGCGGGTACGATGCCCGGATTCTCCCTCAAGGGCGAGGGGGCGTGACGGGTGGTCGCCGGAGACGGGGGTTCACGGCGGCCGCCGTGGCGACCGGCCAGCCAGGAGGCCAGGGCCACCGTCAGGCCCAGGACGAGGAGGAGCCAGGACGCCGTGCGCAGGGTGGCGGTGAGGGCGTCGTAGACCGCGCCCGCCGCCGGACGGTGGACGCGTTCGGGCAGGTCGGCCAGGGTGAGCCGGCGGCCGACGGCGATCGCGAGGGCGAGCAGGGCGCCGCCCAGGGCCGTGCCCAGGCCGGTCGCGGTGAGCGCGCGCCG
>NZ_NCTE01000292.1 GCF_002114215.1 Streptomyces sp. 13-12-16
GGGTCTCCCCGCCGGCGGGCGAGGGCCGCCCGGAACGGACGTCGTGTCCGGCAGCGAGCTTCCGGTCCGGGGCGCTAGGCCCGCCGCTTCCTCTTCCCGAGCAGCAGCCGGGGCAGTCCCGCCGGGACGGGGTGCCGGGTCGTCGCCGGTGTCGGCAGGGGGGCCTCGGCCAGGGAGCCGTCGGGGAGCGGGGCCGTCGCCCCGGTCGGCTCCAGGCGCAGGACGCGGCACTCGCGGGCCCAGCGCCCGGTCATCGCCTCGCCGTCGGGCGCGTTGAGCCGCTTGCCCTTGAGGTCGGCGACCGCCGCCTCCCACTCCTCGGAGCCCGACGGCAGTTCCACGACCGTCGCCGTCCAGGAGACCAGCCGGCCGCCCTTGTCCTTGCTGCGGACCGTCACCTCGACGGAGGCGCCGTCGGCCAGCCCCGGCAGCGGCTGCTCCCCGGGCCCGTCGCCGACCACGCACGCGGCACCCCCGTGCCACACGTGCCACAGCGCACGGGCCGCGGCGCCGGGCCCCTTGACCCAGACGAGGCCGGACTTCTTCGTGGCCTCCTCGATGAGGGCCCGGTCGAGCAGCGCACTTGTCATGGGCCCAGCCTATCCAGGCGCTCCCGGGGCGCTCAGAGCCAGCCGTTGCGCTTCAGCGTGCGGTGGATGCCCAGACAGATGGCCACCGTGACACTGAGGATCACCGGATAGCCGTACCTCCAGTGGGTCTCCGGCATGTAGTCGAAGTTCATCCCGTACACCCCGCACACCATCGTCGGCACGGCGATGATCGCGGCCCACGAGGTGATCTTCCGCATGTCCTCGTTCTGCGCCACGGACGCCTGGGCGAGGTTGGCCTGGAGGATGGAGTTCAGCAGTTCGTCGAAGCCGACGACCTGCTCCTGCACCCGGGCCAGGTGGTCGGCCACGTCCCGGAAGTACTTCTGGATGTCCGGGTCGACCAGCCGCATCGGCCGCTCGCTCAGCAACTGCATCGGCCGCAGCAGCGGCGACACGGCCCGCTTGAACTCCAGCACCTCACGCTTGAGTTGGTAGATCCGCCCGGCGTCGGTGCCGCGCGGGGTGCCCTTGCGGCCCGGCGAGAACACCTCCGTCTCGACCTCGTCGATGTCGTCCTGCACCGCGTCGGCCACCGCGATGTAGCCGTCCACCACATGGTCGGCGATGGCGTGCAGCACCGCCGAGGGGCCCTTGGCCAGCAGTTCGGGGTCGTCCTGGAGGCGGTGCCGCAGGGCCCGCAGGGAGCCCTGCCCGCCGTGCCGGACGGTGATGAAGAAGTCCCGGCCGGTGAAGCACATCACCTCACCGGTCTCGACGACCTCGCTGCTGGCGGAGAGCTCGTCGTGGTCGATGTAGTGGACGGTCTTGAAGACCGTGAACAGGGAGTCGTCGTAGCGCTCCAGCTTGGGCCGCTGATGGGCCTGGACGGCGTCCTCCACGGCCAGCGGGTGCAGCCCGAACTCCCGCGCGATCCCGGCGAATTCGGCCTCGTTCGGCTCGTGCAGACCGATCCACACGAAGCCTCCGTCACGGCGCACCAGCCGCATCGCCTCGTGCGGGGTGAGCGGGCCGCCCTCGGCCGGCAGGCGGCGGCCGTCGCGGTAGACGGCGCAGTCGACGACGGCGGTGGTCGTCGCGGGGTCACGGGTGGCGTCGTACGGGCCGCTCTCCTTGCGCAGCGAGACACGGGAGGAGGGACGGACCACGGCGCGCAGGTCGCGGATCATCGACATGGCGGGCTCCTTCGCGGGCAGGCAACGAAAGGCGCCGGAACGACGGGTGGAACAACCCGGAATGAGGACGTCCTGGACTGCGGATGTTTGGCGCGTCCACAAAGCGGGGAGCACCGCACCGTCGCGGCGGCGAGCTTCGTCGCTGATACAGCTACTGGGGCAGATCAGACAGAACGAAAGAAGTGCTCTTCCGATGAAGACGCGCGGACGAAAGGCGGGAGCCAGACAGGAGCAGCTGCATCAGAGGGCGGAAGAGCGGGTGCTACTGCACGGTCGACTTCGGTCCATGCCAGCCCCACCTCCTCCGGCCGGTCCCCCGTAAGGGACGATCCACGATCCCCTTGGGGGATTCCCCCCTCCGGACGGGGAGCGTCACACAGGCGTTCGGGACGATCGGACTCCCCCAGAACCCTGAAGGGCCTGGGCGGTACCCCCGCTGCGTGCTGCCCGAACCACCGGCCAAGCGTATCAGCCGACTGCCATGTCAAGGCTCTGCTTTGCCCGGTACTGACGAGTTCTATGCTCGCCGCATGGCTGATGTTCTTCCTCTGGTCGAGGCCCGGTTGCGTACGACGCTGGGCGAACCGGACGCCCGCGCGGCGGTCACCTTCCTGGGCACGGACCGCATCGAGGTGCTGCGCTTCCACGAGGGCGACCTCGTGCGCTACGCCACCCTCGGCATGTCCGCACAGCCCATGACCGACCCCACGGCGGTGATCGCGGACCCGGTCAAGGGGCCGCGCGTCGAGCTGGTGCTGTCCGTCCGGGGTGGTGTCGCCGACACCGACAAGGTGCTCCGCCCGCTCGCCGTGCTCGCCGCGTCCCCGCAGGTCGAGGGGGTGGTCGTGGCCCCCGGCGCCTCACTGGACGTGGGCGAACCGCTGTGGCCGGGTGCCCCGTTCACCTCGGTGCTGGTCGCCGAGCCGGGCGGCCTGGTGGAGGACCTGGAGCTCGACGAGCCCCTGGACCCCGTACGGTTCCTGCCGCTGCTGCCGATGACCCCGAACGAGGCCGCCTGGAAGCGGGTGCACGGCGCCCAGGCCCTCCAGGAGCGCTGGCTGAACCAGGGCACGGACCTGCGGGACCCGTCCCGCAGGTCCGTGCCGCTGGAGTGAGCGAGGTCACCAACGCGCGCCGTGCGCCGGTCGGTTGGCGAAGGCGGTGACGCCGTCCTCGGCGGCGTGGCGCGGCTGGGGCCCGGTTTCACGGTTGAGCGCCCGGCGCCGTACGACGACCACCAGCGCGCCCAGCGCCGCCGTGACCGCCGCGACCACGAACGGTACGTGGACGTCGGTCCACTCCTCGATCTTCGGCGCGAAGAAGGGCGCGGCGGCCGCCGCGAACCAGCGCACGAAGTTGTAGCCGGCGCTCGCCACAGGCCGGGGCGCGTCCGACACCCCGAGCGCCAGCTCGGTGTAGACCGTGTTGTTCACGCCGATGAGGGCGCCGGACAGGACGGTGCAGACGACGGCCGTGGTGTGGTCGCCGTAGCCGAGGACGAGCACGTCCACCGCGAGCAGCACCAGCGAGCCGCCCAGCACCTTCAGCGAACCGAACCGCTTCTGCAGCCGGGGCGCCACGAGCACCGAGAAGACGGCGAGCAGCACGCCCCAGGCGAAGAACACCGCGCCCGACCGGTACGGGGACATGTCCAGCACGAACGGCGTGAAGGCCAGCACGGTGAAGAACGTGTAGTTGTAGAAGAACGCCGAGACCGCCGCGGACGCCAGTCCGCCGTGCCCGAGCGCCCTGAGCGGGTCGAGCAGTGAGGTCCTGCGGGCCGGCTTGGGCTGCTCCTTCAGGAACACCGCGATGCACAGGAAGCCGACCGCCATCAGGGCGGCCGTGCCGAAGAACGGGTAGCGCCAGCTCGCGTCGCCGAGCAGCGCGCCCACCAGCGGCCCGCAGGCCATGCCGAGGCCGAGGGCGGACTCGTACAGCAGGATGGCCGCCGCGCTGCCGCCCGCCGCCGCGCCGACGATGACCGCGAGGGCCGTGGAGACGAACAGCGCGTTGCCGAGGCCCCAGCCCGCCCGGAAGCCGACCAGCTCGCCGACCGATCCCGAGGTGCCGGACAGTCCGGCGAAGACCACGACGAGCGCGAGTCCGAGCAGCAGGGTCTTCCGCCCGCCGATGCGGCTGGAGACGAAGCCGGTCACCAGCATCGCGAGCGCGGTGATGAGGAAGTACGAGGTGAAGAGCAGGGAGACCTGCCCGGCGGTGGCGTCGAGGCCCTCGGCGATGGAGGGCAGGATCGGGTCGACGAGCCCGATCCCCATGAAGGCGACGACGGACGCGCCGGCCGTCGCCCACACGGACTTCGGCTGGCGGAGGATGCCGCCCGATCCCGTGTCGAAGGGGTCGATGGGGTCGTCCATGGGTGCTCCAATCCCGGACCTGGGTCAGTTGGTCGGCTCATGCACACGCTAATTTAGCCAAGCTAATTAATGCAATATACATCTAATTCCTCGCGTGGCCGGTTCCGCCCGGACGGGTGATCGTCCTTGACGTGGCGCGGCCGGGGTAGGACCGTGGGGCCCTATGAGGGGCGAACCCAGTTGCCCGAAGTGTGGTGGCCGGGTCAGGGCTCCCGGCCTCTTCTCGGATGCCTGGCAGTGCGCTGTGCACGGCACCGTGCACCCGCTGCAGCCCGTGATACCGCCGAGCGTCGAGGCCCTCGAAGTCGCCGTGCGCCGTGCGAAGGTGCCGGTGTGGATGCCGTGGCCGTTACCGGTGGGCTGGCTGTTCACGGGCGTGGCCAGCGCGGGCGACGACCGCGGCGGGGGCCGGGCGACCGCCGTCGCGTGCACCGGCCCGGGACCGCTCGGCGGCATGGGCGAGCTCATCCTGGTCGCCGAGGAGCTCGGCGTGGGCCTCGGTGCGCGGTACGCGGGCGTCGACGGTCCGGACCCGGGACCGTACATGGACGTCGGGAAGCCGCCCCAGGCCAAGGTGCTGGCCGCCGGCCGTCCTACCCCGCTCTGGCACGTCGCCAGGACGCCGGACGACCGCGCCGTCTTCGCGGGCGAGGCGCTCGGGATGTGGCTGTGGGCGGTGGTGTGGCCGGAGCAGTCCGGGCTGCTGATGTACGACGAACTGGTCCTCGCCGACCTGCGGGAGGCGGGTGCCGAGGTGGAGCTGGTGCCCTGCGGCGCGCTGTCACCGCGCCTGCTGGAGGCATAGGCGCGGCACAGCGGGCCGGTAGGGGGCGCACAGCGGGTTCGGGTGTGACAGGGGCGTGTGGAAATCCGGTTATCCTGGAGCGTCCTCGTCCGTCCGTCACCGCTTGGAGTCATGCGTCGTGCGTATCGATCTGCACACCCACTCCACCGCGTCCGACGGTACGGACACGCCGGCCGAGCTGGTCCGCAAGGCGGCCGCCGCCGGTCTCGACGTCATCGCGCTGACCGACCACGACACCACCCGCGGGCACGCCGAGGCGCTCTCCGTGCTTCCGGCGGGACTCACCCTGGTGCCCGGGGCGGAACTCTCCTGCCGGCTCGACGGTGTCAGCATGCACATGCTGGCCTACCTCTTCGACCCCGAGGAGCCCGCGCTGCTCGCCGAGCGCGAGCTGGTCCGGGACGACCGGGTGCCGCGGGCCCAGGGGATGATCGCCAAGCTGAACGCGCTGGGCGTGCCGGTCACCTGGGAGCAGGTGGCGCGGATCGCCGGCGACGGCTCGGTGGGCCGCCCGCACGTGGCCAGCGCGCTCGTCGAGCTGGGCGTCGTGCCCACCGTGAACGACGCGTTCACCCGGGAGTGGCTGGCCGACGGCGGCCGGGCCCACATGGAGAAGCACGAGACGGACCCCTTCGAGGCCCTGCGGCTGGTCAAGAACGCGGGCGGGGTCGCCGTCTTCGCGCACCCCGCCGCGAGCAAGCGGGGCAGGACCGTACCGGAGTCCGCGATCGCCGAGCTGGCCGAGGCCGGCCTCGACGGCATCGAGGTCGACCACATGGACCACGACCCGGAGACCCGGGCGCGGCTGCGCGGCCTCGCGAAGGAACTGGGACTCCTGGTGACCGGCTCCAGCGACTACCACGGCAGCCGGAAGACCTGCGTCCTCGGCGAGTTCATGACTGACCCCGAGGTGTACGGAGAGATCACGCGGCGTGCGACCGGGGCGTTCCCGGTGCCGGGGACCGGCGGAGTCTGAGGATTCCCCCTCCTCCCCGCATCCTTTTCATCCGTTCCCCAGCAAGGCTGTCATGCTCGACGTCGCCGTCTTCGGCTCTCTCTTCCTGACCCTTTTTGTCATCATGGATCCCCCCGGGATCACCCCGATCTTCCTCGCCCTGACCGCCGGCCGGCCGGCCAAGATGCAGAAGCGGATGGCCTTCCAGGCCGTCTGTGTGGCCGGTGGTGTGATCACCGTGTTCGGGCTGCTCGGCCACCAGATCCTCGCCTACCTGCACGTGTCGGTGCCCGCGCTGATGATCGCGGGCGGGCTGCTGCTCCTGCTGATCGCGCTGGACCTGCTCACCGGCAAGACCGACGAGCCCAAGCAGACCAAGGACGTCAACGTCGCGCTGGTCCCGCTGGGCATGCCGCTGCTGGCGGGGCCCGGTGCGATCGTGTCGGTCATCCTCGCCGTGCAGAAGGCCGACGGCGTCGGCGGTCAGGTCTCGGTGTGGTCGGCGATCCTCGCCATCCACGTCGTGCTGTGGCTGGTGATGCGGTACTCGCTGCTGATCATCCGGGTCATCAAGGACGGCGGCGTGGTGCTGGTGACGCGCCTGGCCGGCATGATGCTCTCCGCGATCGCCGTGCAGCAGATCATCAACGGCGTCACCCAGGTGATCCAGGGCGGTTGAACCCGGCGCCGGACGCGCGGAGCCCCCGTACCGATGGCGGTACGGGGGCTCCGTGACGTACGTCCTCGAGGGCCCGGCCCGTGCGGCCGGCGTCCCGCGTGCTGCGCGTTATGAGGCCGGGGTGTCGGCCGGGCGGATCCACAGGCGCTGTCCGATGGCGGCGGCCTGCTGAACGATGCGGTTGACGGAGGCGGCGTCCACGACGGTGGTGTCCACGGGCGTGCCGTCGACGTCGTCGAGTCGCATGATTTCGAAGCGCATGGGGCTTCTCCCTTCGTCTGGTCATCCTCCTGGAGGAGAACTACTCGGTGAGGCGGCGCACGGGCCGGTCGAGCCCGTGTTCCCTGGAGGGTTCAACGGGATGCGTGGTGCAAACATTCCCTACGCTAAAGAAATTTTTCGATCGACTAAATACTGACCAGTAAGGGTTTCGAAGGAGACCGACCGGGACCGGTTGTGTTCGTAGCGTGACCACCGGGACAATAGAGGTGATGAACGAAGACCTCGCGGCTCTGCACGCCCGTATCGACCGCACCAACGAGCTGCTCCAGCGCATGCTCGCCGAGGTGGCGAAGACACCCTCGACCCACGCCATCTTCGTCGACGCGGGCTACCTGTACGCCGCCGCGGGGCGGCTCGTGGCCGGGACGGAGGACCGCCGGGCCTTCGACCTCGACGCCGAGGGACTCATCGACGCGCTCATCGACCGCGCCCGCACCATCTTCGCGGACAGCAGGCTGCTGCGGGTCTACTGGTACGACGGGGCCAGGCGCCGCATCCACACAGCCGAGCAGCAGTCCATCGCCGAACTCCCGGACGTCAAGGTCCGCCTCGGCAACCTCAACGCCAACAACCAGCAGAAGGGCGTCGACTCCCTGATCCGCAGCGACCTGGAGTCACTGGCCCGGCACCGCGCCATCAGCGACGCGGCCCTGCTCGGCGGCGACGAGGACCTCGTCTCGGCGGTCGAGGCGGCCCAGGGGTACGGCGCCCGGGTCCACCTCTGGGGCATCGAGGCGCCCGAGGGCCGCAACCAGGCCGAGCCGCTGCTCTGGGAGGTCGACAGCCAGCGCACGCTCGACCTGGACTTCTTCAAGCCGTACGTCTCCCGGCGCACGGCACAGGCGTACGAACCCGCGACGGGCCGGCCCGCCCGCGAGGACGTCCGGTTCGTCGGCGCGCAGATCGCCGCGAAGTGGCTGGCCGCGCGGGGCCGGGACACGCTGGTGGAGCTGCTCCCCGGCCACCCCTACCTGCCCGGATCCGTCGACCAGGACCTGCTGGTGGAGGCGGAGGGGCTGCTGCAGTACTCCCTGCGGGGCCAGGCGGACCTGCGGCGCGCCCTGCGCGACGGCTTCTGGGACCACTTGCAGGCGCAGTACTGAGCAGTACTAAGGGGTGCTTGCGAGCCCGTCCCAGAAGTCGGCGAGGGCGCGGGCGGTCGGTACGGGACGGTCGGCGGCGGGTGAGTGCTCGGCCCCGTCGACGACGGTGCGGTGCGCCTCGAGGCGGAGGGCCATCTCGTCGAGGTCCGGCACCGGCCAGGTGTCGTCGCGCACCCCCGACAGGACGTGGAACGGCAGCGGGACGGCGGCCAGTTCCGCGACCCGGTCCGGTTCCGTGCACAACTGCCTTCCCGTGGCCAGGAGTTGCGCGGGACTGGTGCCCAGCCAGCGGCGCCGCAGATACTCCTGACCGCCGAGCCCGCGCGCCGGCCCGCCCACCTCCTCGGGAGGGCCCATGGCCAGGACCGCCTCCCAGCACTCCGCCATCGACATCACCGCGAGCGCGTCCCGCAGCAGCTTCACGCGCTGCTCCTGGGAGGCGGAGATCCGTGCGGGGCCGGAGGAGACGAGCGTGAGCGAGCGGAAGGGGGAGCGGTCGAGGAGGACGGCGGCGCGGGCGATCTGGCCGCCGAGCGAGTGTCCGACGAGGTGCACGGGCGCACCGAGCGCGTTCGCCTGCGCGAGGACGTCCCGAGCCAACTCCTCCTGCGCGTAAGCGGATTCGTCGTCCGTGGGCCCGTCCGACTCGTACTGGCCCCGCCCGTCCACGGCGACGGTGCGGTAGCCGCGCGCGGCGAGCGGCTCGTGCACCAGCGTGAAGTCCTCCTTGCTGCCGGTGTATCCGGGCAGCAGCAACGCGACCCCCCGCGCCGTGACTCCGGCGGCCGGTGGCACGTCCACGACGGCGAACTCCCCGCGTGGGGTGAGGAGTCGGCGGGCGTGGGCGGAGGGGGAGTGACTGGTCACGGGGTGAGGGTAGCGGGTGGCGGACACGCCGACGGCCCGGCCCCACGGGTGTGGGACCGGGCCGTCGGTTCGTCGCGTCAGCCTTCCGCGGACTCCGCGGCGGCTGCCGTCTTGCGGGTCCGCCGGACCTTGGGCTTCGCCTCGTCCGTGGCCTGCGCCGGAATCTCGGCGGCCTTGCGGGTACGACGCTGAGGCTTGGCCTCGGTGTCCTCGGCGACGGCCTCGGCCTTCTTGGCCGCGGCCTTCCGCGTACGGCGCGGCTTGGCCTCCGCCGCCTCGGCCTCCGGAACCGCCTGCGCCGGAATCTCGACGGCGACGGCCGGCTCCGACTCGGCGACCTTACGGGTCCGACGACGCGGCTTGGCCTCGGTCGCCTCGACGGCTTCGGCGGTGTCGACCGCGGCTTCGGCCTTCTTGGCCGCGGTCTTGCGGGTGCGGCGCGGCTTGGTCTCCGTCGCCTCGACCGGCTCGGTGCCGCCCTCGACCGCGTCGACCACGGTCTCGGCCTTCTTGGCCGTGGTCTTGCGGGTGCGGCGCGGCTTGGCCTCGGTCGCCTCGACGGCTTCGGCGGTGTCGACCGCGGCTTCGGCCTTCTTGGCCGTGGTCTTGCGGGTGCGGCGCGGCTTGGTCTCCGTCGCCTCGACCGGCTCGGTGCCGCCCTCGACCGCGTCGACCACGGTCTCGGCCTTCTTG
The DNA here is from genome assembly GCF_002114215.1 of Streptomyces sp. 13-12-16. Classification (GTDB taxonomy): domain Bacteria; phylum Actinomycetota; class Actinomycetes; order Streptomycetales; family Streptomycetaceae; genus Streptomyces. The sequence continues at coordinate 9,507 of NZ_NCTE01000292.1, forward strand.
GCCGTGGTCTTGCGGGTGCGGCGCGGCTTGGTCTCCGTCGCCTCGACCGGCTCGGTGGTCGCCTCCGCCGTGTCCACCGCTGCGGTCTCCGCGGTCCTGCGGGTGCGGCGGCGGCGCGGTTCGGTGGCCGGAGCCTCGGCCTCCGTGACGACCGGCGTCTCCGTGACGACCGGGGCCTCCGTGACGACCGGGGCAGCCTCGGCCGCCGGGACCTCCTCGGCCACCGGGGTGACGGCGGCCGTCGCCGTGTCCGCCGCGCCTCGGCGCGTCCGGCGGCGAC
>NZ_NCTE01000293.1 GCF_002114215.1 Streptomyces sp. 13-12-16
CCCCGCCGCCGGAGCCGCAGCGCCGACAGCAGCCCCAGCCCCAGCCGCAGCGGTACGCGCCGCCCCCGCCGCCGGAGCCGCAGCGTCCGGTCCGGGAGCCGCGGCAGCCCCGGCAGCGCGGCGCCAATCCGATGCGCATCCCCGGCCTGGGCTGTCTGAAGGGCTGCCTGTTCACGCTCCTCATCCTGTTCGTCGCGAGCTGGCTGATCTGGGAGCTGAGCCCGCTCCAGGACTGGATCGGCACCGGCAAGGGCTACTGGGACCAGCTCAGCGACTGGTTCGGCTCGGTGACGGGCTGGATCGAGGACCTGGGCGGCTCCGACGAGCCCTCGGTGCCCTCCGGGACGAACTGAGCTTGTTTACTGATTTGTCGACATCTGAGGGCTGATTTCCGGATCCGCTGTGAAGGCCGGCGCTCCGGACGCGTAGTTTTAGCGACAACACGCGTCGGTAGGAGCAGTCTTGGCACGGAGAATCGGCAGCCGGTACACCGCCCACCAGATCCTCGGGCGGGGCAGCGCCGGCACGGTGTGGCTGGGCGAGGGACCCGACGGGCCCGTCGCCATCAAGCTGCTGCGTGAGGATCTCTCCTCGGACCAGGAGCTCGTCGGCCGCTTCGTGCAGGAGCGGACGGCGCTGCTCGGTCTGGAGCACCCGCACGTCGTCTCCGTACGCGACCTGGTGGTCGACGGCAACGATCTCGCCCTCGTGATGGACCTCGTCCGGGGCACGGACCTGCGCACCCGCCTCGACCGGGAACGCAGACTGGCCCCCGAGGCCGCCGTGGCGATCGTCGCCGACGTCGCCGACGGCCTGGCGGCGGCCCACGCGGCCGGGGTCGTGCACCGGGACGTGAAGCCGGAGAACGTCCTGCTCGACATGCAGGGCCCGCTCGGCCCCGGCGGCTCCCACCGCGCCCTGCTCACCGACTTCGGCGTGGCGAAACTCATCGACACCCCGCGCCGCACCCGCGCCACGAAGATCATCGGAACGCCCGACTACCTGGCCCCGGAGATCGTCGAGGGCCTGCCCCCGCGCGCGTCGGTCGACATCTACGCGCTGGCCACGGTCCTGTACGAGCTGCTCGCCGGCTTCACGCCGTTCGGCGGCGGCCACCCGGGCGCGGTCCTGCGCCGCCACGTCACCGAGACGGTCGTCCCCCTCCCCGGCATCCCGGACGAGCTGTGGCAGCTCCTGGTGCAGTGCCTGGCGAAGGCCCCGGCGTCCCGGCTGCGCGCCTCCGAGCTGGGCGCGCGGCTGCGGGAGTTGCTGCCGATGCTGGCGGGGATGCCGCCGCTGGACGTGGACGAGCCGGACACCGAGCCCGCGGAGGAGGAGGACGAGGAGCTCCAGCCCTCCGGGCCCGCCCCGGCCGCGGGGGAGCCGGTGCGGCGCCGCGGCGCGGTCCCGCTGGTGCCGGGCGCGAAACCGGCCGACTCCAACCGCGACACGCACACGTCGATGAGGGTGCCGGCCCCCGACGAGCTGGCCGGCGGCGCCCGGGGCACGG
>NZ_NCTE01000029.1 GCF_002114215.1 Streptomyces sp. 13-12-16
CGGCCGGGGGCCGTGGCCGCGGAACCGGCGTCCCGCGCGGGCGCAGCGGCCCGCGCGCGCGTGCCGCGAGGTTCCCGAGGCGGCGCAGGAAGGCCGTCGGCAGGAAGACCGCGTCCGCCGCGATCATCGCCAGGGAGAAGAAGGGCAGTCCGAGCACGACGGCGATGACCGCGTGCTCCAGGATCATGAAGGCCAGCAGGACGTTCTTGACCCGCCGGTTGAACAGCGTGAACGGGAAGGCGACCTGCACGGCGACCGTCCCGTAGGTCACCAGCATCACCATCGTGCCGCTGGCCGACAACAGGTCCGCGAGGGCCGGCCAGGGGGAGAAGTACTCCAGGTGCAGCGGGTAGTAGACGGCGGTGCCGTCCTGCCAGCGGGAGCCCTGGACCTTGTACCAGCCGGCCGTGGCGTAGATCAGGCACGCCTCGGCCATGATCACCAGCAGCGCGCCGTTGTGCACGACGTTCGCGACGACGTCCAGCAGGATCCGCGGCTGCCCGGTCTCCGCCCGGTGCCCCACCAGCCACCACAGCGCCTGCGCGAGCCATACGGCCCACAACAGCGCCGGTATGAACCAGTCACCGTCCATCCGGCCCGCCAGTGTCGCCAGGAGCAGCAGCAGGCCCAGCACACCCCACAGCACCGGGCCGGTCCGGTCACGCGGCCACTCGCCACGGGCGCGTGCCCCGGCCGCGCGGCGCGCACGGCGCGCGTCCAGCGACCAGACCCGGCCGCAGCGCGTGAACACCAGGTAGACCGACATCAGGTGCAGGACGTTGTCGCCGCCGTCCCCCATGAAGACGCTGCGGTTCTGCAGCGCCAGCACGCCCACCATGAACAGCACCGACATGGTGCGGGTGCGCCAGCCGAGCAGCAGCAGCAGGCTCCACAGCACGGCGAGCGCGTAGACGGCCTCGAACCAGAGCCGGCTGTCCGACCACAGCAGCGGCGTGAAGGCGTCGTTCGTCGCGACCAGCTGGTCGGCGAGGTCCCAGCTCCAGGGCCCGTCGGGGCCGTACAGCTCCTGACGGTGGGGGAACTCGCGCAGCAGGAACAGCAGCCAGGTCAGGCTGAAGCCGATACGGATCACGGCGGTCTGGTAGGGGCCGAGCGCGGAGTCGGTGACGCGGGCGATCGCGCGGGACAGGGCCAGCGAGCAGCGGTTCACCCCACGCCTCCCCGAACCTCGTCCTCGGGCAGCGGCCACCAGGACAGCGTGCGGTACACGGGTGTGGTGGAGACCTTCTCCCCGCTCCACTCGGGCGGCGGCACATGGGTGGTCCGCGAGCGGACCTGGACGCGCTCGACGGCACCGCCCGGACCGGCCGCGTCCGCGCGGTCGAGGCGCAGCACCGTGATCCGGCGCAGGTACGTCTCGGACAGCGCACCGCGCAGGCCCACCGGCCGGTTGTCGTCGTCGTGCGTGGCGACGAAGAAGTCCCAGGCGCGGCGCAGCTCGTTCTGCTGGGTGTGGCTGGGCAGGAGGTTGCCGTCGATGGCGCGGCCGTCCTGTGCGGACAGGTCGTACCAGCCGGTGGTCCGCGTCCCCCCGTCCGCCGTACGGATCTCGGCACGCACCTGGACGGCGATGTTCTGCTGCAACGGGTTCGGCGCGAACAGCTTCCAGTTCTGCTCGAACTCCGGGTAGATCCAGTCCTCGACCGTCTCGCCGTGCTTCTTGCTGACCGTGTTCGCCGGCGCGACGTGCAGGAACGTCATGCCGAGGTGCACACAGACCACGACCGCGACGACCGCGAGCGCCACCGCGGCGCCGATCTGATAGCGCAGGGAGAGCGCGGCCACCCCGGTACGGGGCCCGGCGGGCGGGCCGGGCACGGTGTGGGGGACGGCGTCGGGACCGGCGGGGGAGTGCGGGAGGTCTTCCGGGCGGCCGGTACCTGGCGGCAGGGCTGCTGGTCCGGATGGGCCGGCCGGGGTGGCCGGGGTGGCGGGCTCGGGCAGGGCGGCACCCGGTTCCGGCCCGCTCGGCCCGGCAGAGGGCCCCGCAGGGCCGTGCCGGGCGTCCGAGCCCTTGTCGTACGCGTCCATTCCGCCCCGCTCCCCGATCCCGGTCCGTCGCCGCGCCCTCCCGGCCACGAGAACGGCGTTCCGCCCCGCACGACCGCTCCGCCGTGCCGCACGGAACGGTACTCAGCACCGGCCCCCCGAGCACAGTCCCGCCGGGATCCCGTTCCGCGGCCGTATCCACAGCCCGGCCCGAGCCCCCGTTGTCCACAGGCGGTCCCCGCAGGTTATCCACAGCGGTTGACACCTCGCGGCGCCCGTCTCACCATGGAATCGCACGAACCGAACGATCGGTCGGGAGCGTGCTCCGGGAAGCATCCAGTCGAGGGGGACCTCATGGCGACAGCAGCCGCCAGCGATACGGCCGGCAGCCAGGCGTACGACGCACCGGCCGATGACACCGCCGGCTACGAGCGCGCCTTCGACGCGGCCGTCGCCGCCGACGAGCGGATCGAGCCGCGCGACTGGATGCCGGACGCCTACCGGGCCACCCTCGTCCGGCAGATCGCCCAGCACGCGCACTCCGAGATCATCGGCATGCAGCCGGAGGCCAACTGGATCACCCGCGCGCCCTCGCTGCGCCGCAAGGCGATCCTGATGGCCAAGGTGCAGGACGAGGCCGGGCACGGCCTGTACCTGTACAGCGCCGCCGAGACCCTCGGCACCAGCCGCGACGAGCTGCTCGACAAGCTGCACTCCGGCCGCCAGAAGTACTCCTCGATCTTCAACTACCCGACGCTGACCTGGGCGGACGTCGGCGCCATCGGCTGGCTCGTGGACGGCGCGGCGATCACCAACCAGGTGCCCCTGTGCCGCTGCTCCTACGGCCCGTACGCGCGCGCGATGGTCCGCATCTGCAAGGAGGAGTCCTTCCACCAGCGCCAGGGCTACGAGCTGCTGCTGGCCCTCAGCAAGGGCACCCCGGAGCAGCACGCGATGGCGCAGGACGCGGTGGACCGCTGGTGGTGGCCGTCGCTGATGATGTTCGGCCCGCCCGACGACGAGTCCCAGCACTCCGCGCAGTCGATGGCCTGGAAGATCAAACGGCACTCCAACGACGAGCTGCGCCAGCGCTTCGTCGACATCTGCGTCCCCCAGGCCGAGTCGCTCGGCCTCACCCTCCCCGACCCGGACCTGAAGTGGAACGAGGAGCGCGGGCAGCACGACTTCGGCGCGATCGACTGGGCGGAGTTCCGGGACGTCCTCAAGGGCAACGGCCCGTGCAACGAACAGCGGCTGACCCGGCGCAGGCGGGCCCACGAGGAGGGCGCCTGGGTCAGGGAGGCCGCGGCGGCCCACGCGGCCAAGCACACGAACAGCGAGACAGGAGCTGCGCGAGCATGACCCACACCGACTGGCCCCTGTGGGAGGTCTTCGTGCGCTCGCGCCGGGGCCTGTCCCACACCCACGCCGGCAGCCTGCACGCCCCGGACGCGGAGTTCGCCCTGCGCAACGCCCGCGATCTGTACACCCGGCGCGGCGAGGGCGTCTCGATCTGGGTCGTCCCGTCGTCCGCGGTCACCGCCTCCTCGCCCGACGAGAAGGACCCGTTCTTCGAACCGGCCGCCGACAAGCCCTACCGGCACCCGACGTTCTACGAGATCCCCGAGGGGGTGCGGCACCTGTGACCACGACCCCCGCCAAGGACACCGCCCACGCGGCGGCCGCGCTCGCCCTCGGCGACGACGCGCTGGTGCTCTCCCACCGCCTGGGCGAGTGGGCCGGCCACGCCCCCGTGCTGGAGGAGGAGGTCGCCCTCGCCAACATCGCGCTGGACCTGCTGGGCCAGGCCCGCGTGCTGCTGTCGATGGTGGGCGACGAGGACGAGCTGGCCTATCTCCGTGAGGAGCGCGCCTTCCGCAACCTCCAGCTGGTGGAGCAGCCCAACGGCGACTTCGCCCACACCATCGCCCGCCAGCTGTTCTTCTCCGCCCACCAGTACCTCCTCTACGGCGAACTGGCCGCAGGAGACGGCCCGTTCGCACCGCTGGCCGGCAAGGCGGTCAAGGAGACCGCCTACCACCGCGACCACGCCGAGCAGTGGACGCTGCGACTCGGCGACGGCACCGACGAGAGCCGTGCCCGGATGCAGCGTGCCGTGGACGCGCTGTGGCGCCACACCGGCGAGATGTTCCAGCCCGTCGAGGGCCTGGACGTCGACTGGAGCGGCCTGGAGACGGCCTGGCTCGAGTGGGTCCCGGAGGTGCTGCGCCGGGCCACCCTCACCGTGCCCGACGGCCCGCGCACCGGGGCGTGGACGGCCGGCGCGGGCCGTCAGGGCCTGCACACCGAGCCCTTCGGCCGGATGCTCGCCGAGATGCAGCACCTGCACCGCAGCCATCCGGGGGCGACGTGGTGACCACCCTCACCCCGCTGGAGGCCGAACTCCTGGAGCTCGCCGGCTCGGTGCCCGACCCCGAACTTCCCGTACTGACCCTGCGTGAACTGGGCGTCGTGCGCGCGGTGCACGCGCGCGGCACGGACACCGTCGAGGTCGAGCTGACCCCGACGTACACCGGCTGCCCGGCCGTCGAGGCGATGAGCCTGGACATCGAGCGGGTGCTGCGCGAGCACGGGGTGCGCGAGGTCACCGTGCGCAGGGTGCTCGCGCCCGCCTGGTCGACCGACGACATCACGGACGAAGGGCGCCGCAAACTCCGGGAGTTCGGCATCGCCCCGCCCCGTGTACGAACGGCCTCCGGGCCGGTCGGGGTGGAGCTGGGGCCGACGCGCGCCCGCGCGGCCCGGCCGGAGGACGAACCGGTGCCCGTCCGCTGCCCGCACTGCGGCTCCGCCGAGACCGAACTGCTCAGCCGTTTCTCGTCCACCGCGTGCAAGGCGCTGCGCCGCTGCCTGGCCTGCCGTGAACCGTTCGACCACTTCAAGGAGTTGTGATGGCCCGCTTCCACCGGCTCCGGGTGGCCGCGGTCGACCGGCTCACCGACGACTCCGTCGCCCTCACCCTCACCGTCCCCCCGCACCTGGCCGAGGAGTACCGGTACGCCCCGGGCCAGCACCTGGCCCTGCGGCGCGTCGCGGACGGCGAGGACATCCGGCGCACCTACTCCATCTGCTCCCCCGCACCCGGCGACGAGGCACCGAGCACCCTCCGGGTCGGCGTGCGGCTGGTCGAGGGCGGCGCCTTCTCCACGTACGCGCTCAAGGAGATCGACCTCGGCGACGAGCTGGAGGTGATGACCCCGGCCGGCCGGTTCACGCTCCCTCCCGCGCCCGGCCGGTACGCGGCGATCGTCGGCGGCAGCGGCATCACGCCGGTGCTGTCGATCGTCTCGACCCTCCTCGCGCGTGAGCCCGAGGCCCGGTTCTGCCTGATCCGCAGCGACCGGACGGCCGCCTCGACGATGTTCCTGGAGGAGGTCGCCGACCTGAAGGACCGCTACCCCGAGCGGCTCCAGCTGGTGACGGTGCTCTCGCGGGAGGAGCAGCAGGCGGGGCTGCCGTCCGGACGGCTGGACCAGGAGCGGCTGACCGGGCTGCTGCCGGCCCTGCTGCCCGTGGAGCAGGTGGACGGCTGGTTCCTGTGCGGTCCGTACGGCCTGGTCGAAGGGGCCGAGCGGGCACTGCGCGGACTGGGTGTGGCGCGCTCCCGCATCCACCAGGAGATCTTCCACGTGGACGCCGGTACGGCGACCGTCACCACGGCGCCCGCCCCCACGCACAGCACGGTCACCGCCCGGCTCGACGGACGCGGCGGGACCTGGCCCGTCCGGGACGGCGAGTCCCTGCTGGACACGGTGCTGCGCAACCGGCCCGACGCGCCCTACGCCTGCAAGGGCGGGGTGTGCGGAACCTGCCGCGCCTTCCTCGTCTCGGGCGAGGTACGGATGGACCGCAACTTCGCGCTGGAGTCGGAGGAGACGGAGGCGGGCTACGTCCTGGCCTGCCAGTCGCATCCGGTGACGGAGCGGGTGGAGCTGGACTTCGACCGGTAGGAGCCCCCGGCCCGCTCTCACGGGCCGGGGGCCACTCCGGGGCACTCCGATGCGGGCCCGGTCGTCCGCTATGGCTTTCCGGTGCCGGTCCTGCTGTCCGGTGGCGGCCCGAGGCAGGGCCGACCGTCCGGCGCCGCTCTCCGGCGCCGCTCCGGCGTCGTCGGGGCTCCGCAGGGCCGCGACCGGTGGGCCGGCCGAGCGCGGGCGTCCGCGGGAAGGGGCTACAGAACGTGCCCCGGCGTTCCGTCGTCCGTGACGACGGAACGCCCGGCGGCCTCCCACACCTGCATGCCACCGTCCACGTTCACAGCGTCGACGCCCTGCTGGGCCAGATACATGGTGACCTGCGCCGACCGTCCGCCGGAGCGGCAGATCACATGGACCCGGCCGTCCTGCGGGGCGGCCTCGGTCAGCTCGCCGTAGCGGGCCACGAACTCACTGATGGGGATGTGCAGCGCCCCTGCGGCGTGGCCGGCCTTCCACTCGTCGTCCTCACGGACGTCCAGCAGGAAGTCGCCGTCCTCGATGTCCGCGACCCGGACCGTGGGCACACCAGCTCCGAAACTCATGCCCCCGACGCTACCCGACCGGGCGGCCCCCGGCTCAGGCCAGCAGTTCCGCCAGCTCCGCCTCGCGCTCGGTCACCTGGGTCCGCAGCTGCTCGGCAATCTCCTCCAGGAGCCTGTCGGGGTCGTCCGGGGCGAGGCGGAGCATCGAGCCGATGGCGCCGTCCTCCAGTTCCCTGGCGACCAGCGTGAGCATCTCCTTGCGCCGGGCGAGCCATTCGAGGCGGGCGTAGAGCTCCTCGCCCGCGCTCGGGACGCGCTTCAGCTCCGGTCCCTTGGCCCACTCCTCGGCGAGTTCGCGCAGTTCGTCCTCGTTGCCGCGGGCATAGGCGGCGTTGACGCGGGTGATGAACTCCTCACGGCGCGCGCGTTCCTTCTCCTCCTGCGCCAGGTCCGGGTGGGCCTTGCGGGCGAGGTCGCGGTAGAGCTTGCGGGCCTCCTCGCTGGGCCGCACCCGCCGCGGGGGCCGGACCGGCTGGTCGGTGAGCATGGCGGTGGCCTCGGGGAAGAGGCCGTCGCCGTCCATCCAGCCGTTGAGCAGCTCCTCGACGCCGGGGATGGGCATCAGCCGGGCGCGCGCCTCGTCGGCCCGGCGCCGGTCCTCGGGGTCGTCGCTGCGGGCGGCCCTGGCCTCCAGGATCCGGGCGTCCAGCTCCTCGAGCCGGGCGTACATCGGGCCGAGCTTCTGTTCGTGCAGCCGGGAGAAGTTCTCGACCTCGACGCGGAAGGTCTCCACCGCGATCTCGAACTCGATCAGCGCCTGCTCGGCCGCGCGTACGGCCTGCTCCAGCCGTTCCTCGGGCCGTGCCGCGCCACCACCGCCGGGGGTCCGCTCCGCGCCGGCGCCGCCACTCTGCTCACCTTCCGAGGTCGTCACCCGGACAGCGTAGGCCACCCGCCCGGTCGATACGCCCCGCCGCGGCGGCGTACTCCCCGGTCAGGGGCGGGCGCCCGGCCCGGACGCCCGCTCACACCCCCGTCTCCGCCGCGATCCGTCCCGACCGCACCGCGGTCACCAGGTCGGTGTGGTCGGCCTCGGTGCGGTCGGCGTAGGCGACGGCGAAGGCCGCCACCGCCTCGTCCAGTTCGTCGTTCTTGCCGCAGTACCCGGCGATGAGGCGGGGGTCGGCGCTGTGGGAGTGTGCGCGGGCCAGCAGGGCGCCGGTCATACGGGCGTAGTCGTCGATCTGGTCGGCGGCCAGCGCGGCCGGGTCGACGCTGCCCTTGCGGTTGCGGAACTGGCGCACCTGGTAGGGGCGGCCGTCGACCGTCGTCCAGCCCAGCAAGTTGTCGCTTATCACCTGCATCCGCTTCTGGCCGTGGACCACCCGCCTGCCCTCGTGGCCGGCCTCGGGGGCGTCGAACCCGGCCGTCGGCAGATGCGGCACGAGTGCCGAGGGGCGGGCCTCCTTCACCTGGAGGACCAGGGGCTCGCCCCGGTGGTCGAGGAGCAGCACGACGTACGAGCGGGTGCCCACGCTGCCGGTGCCGACGACGCGGAACGCCACGTCGTGCACCGCGTACCGGGCCAGCAGCGGGTGGCGGTCGGGCGGGAGCGTGCCGAGGTACTGCTCCAGCGAGGCGGCCACCCGGGCGGCCTCGCCGTCCGGTATTCGGCGCAGGACCGGCGGCGCGTCGACGAAGCGGCGTCCGCCGTCCCCGGTCGGCTCGGTGGACTTGGCCGCGAACCGGCCGCTGGTGTTCGCGCGGGCCTTCTCGGAGACCCGCTCCAGGGTGCCCAGCAGGTCGTGGGCGTCGGTGTGGGAGACCAGTTCCTCGTCCGCGATGGCGTTCCAGGCGTCCAGCGCCGGCAGCCTGGACAGCAGCCGCATCGTGCGGCGGTAGGCGCCCACGGTGTCGTGGGCCGCGGCACGGCAGGTGTCCTCGTCCGCGCCGGCCTCGCGCCCGGCGAGCACCAGGGAGGTGGCGAGCCGCTTGAGGTCCCATTCCCAGGGGCCGTGCACCGTCTCGTCAAAGTCGTTCAGGTCGATGACCAGTCCACCGCGCGCGTCGCCGTAGAGGCCGAAATTCGCCGCGTGGGCGTCGCCGCAGATCTGGGCGCCGATCCGGGTCACCGGCGTGCGGGCCAGGTCGTACGCCATGAGGCCCGCCGATCCACGCAGGAAGGCGAACGGTGTCGCCGCCATCCTGCCCACCCGGATCGGCGCGAGCTCGGGCAGCCGGCCCCGGCTGGACTCCTCGACGGCGCTCACGGCGTCGGGACGGGAGGCGTCCGGGCCGAAGGTGGCGTGTGCCGTGCGGGGTACCTGACCGCGCAGGGCCTTGCCCTCGCCCTTGGGGCTGTCCCCGGCGGACCGCTCGGCGAATCCCGGCACCCGCGGCAGCCGCCGCACCGGGATCGCACCACCGGTTCCGGTCGCACCGGTGGGCTCATGAGTCCCGGACATCACGGCAACGGTTCCGGTCACGGCGACCGCCTCCCCCGTACACATACGTGCCGTACACACGCGTCGACATCGATCGTGCCGACCGTACAGCCGGTGGCCGAAACACGTCAGGCCCTGTGGACAACTCTTCCGGTGTGGAGAAGTCCGGGCCCGACCCGGCACGTATCAGGTCCGGTCCCTACCCGGCGCGCACGAGGCCCGGGTCCGATCCGGCACGTGCGAGGCCCGGGCCCTACCCGACCTCCGCCACCTCTCCCGCCACCGGCAGCAGCCGTCCCTCGGCGAGCAGCCGCCCGGCACGGTCCTGGGAGATGTCCAGCCGGGCCAGCACGGCCGGAACGGCCACGCCCGGCAGCATGTGGTGGAAGAGCACGGCGACCCGGTGCTCCAGGTCCTGCCGCTGGCAGCGCAACTGCGACAGGAGCTGCACCCCGGAGAAGCTCGCGACCAGCAGTTCCGCCGTCTCCGTCGCGTCGACGTGCGGCAGCAGTTCGCCTCCCGCCTTGGCCTCGGCCAGGGTCCGGGTGGTCTGGTCGATCCACATGCCGAACGCCGGAGTGCGGTCCAGCCCCAGCGCCCCCTGGTCCAGGGCCAGTCCGACGCTGGCCCGCACCAGCGGCTCGGTCCGCAGCCGCAGCGCCAGCACCAGGCCGGAGTCGACGAGTTCCTGCAGTTTGCTGGACTGGGACGGCAGGGAGATCGCGAGCTGCTCCTCGAACACACCGAGCGCCAGCTCCTCCTTGGAGCCGAAGTGGAAGTACAGCGCGCCCTTGGTGACCCCGGCCCGCTCCAGGATCTCCCCGATGGTCGCCGAGGTGTAGCCGCGTTCGTCGAAGACGGCCGCCGCCGCCTCCAGGATGGTCCGCCGGGTGCGGATCGCGCGCTCCTGTCGCGCCATCGGGTGCCTCCTGATCTGGGTGGATCTCATGGATCTCGTGGGTCGCACCGCGCGGTCGTCGTGAAGCTGCCGTGAAGCCGTCGTGAAGCCGCCGTGCGGTCTGTCATGTCGTGCGGGGCGCGTGGGCTCGTCTCCGGCGGTGTGGATCACCCTTGGAAAAAAACCAACTCGTCCGTATCTTAGTGCGAGCCGCCCGGAGGTCCGATTCCCGATCCCGGGTGTTCCTCATGCCGCAGCCGGATTCCTGGAGCGCCCCCATGGAGGATCAGACCGGACAGCGGGTGCCGCCCGCAAACACCGCCGGCAGACCCGGTGCCCGTACCCGCGTCACCACCGAACTCGCCCACCGCCCCCGCGCGGCGGACGTCTTCCCGGTCGAATGGGTCCGGCTCTCGGACGTCCGCTTCCGTGTCACCGCGCGCTGGCCCGCCGACCACGCCTTCTTCGGCCCCGTCGACGACCGCCACCAGGATCCGATGATCGTCGGCGAAACGTTGCGCCAGACCTCGATGGCCCTCGCCCACGCGGAGTTCGGCGCCCCCGCCGACACCCACTTCGTCATGCGGGACCTGGACGTGATCACCGACCCGGACCGGCTGCTGCTCGCGGACGCGGACGAGCCGGTCACCGTCGACGTCGTCTGCTCCGAGCTCCGCCGCCGGGGCCGGGGCCTGAACAGCATGCGCACGACGATGGAGTTCCGCCGCGCGGGACGCCTCGTCGCCCGGGGCACCGGCAGCACCGGCTGCACCTCCCCGGCCGCCTACCGCCGCCTGCGGGAACGCCAACTTGCCGCCCAGGGAGCCCGAATACCGCTGCCGGAACCGGTGTCGCCCGAACTGGTGGGCCGCCACCTCGCGGAGGACGTCGTCCTCGCCCCCGCGGACCGGCCCGGCTCCTGGCTGCTGCGCGCGCACACCGGGCACCCGGTCCTCTTCCCGCGTCCCAACGACCACGTCCCCGGCATGGTCCTGTTCGAGGCGGCCCGCCAGGCCGCGACCGCGGCGTCGGGCCGACTGCCCTTCCTGCCGTCCGAACTGGCCGTCTCCTTCAGCCGCTACGCCGAACTGGACAGCCCCTGCCGGCTCGACACCGAAGTGCTCGACAAGGGCGAGGACGAGGTGACGGTGCGGGTGTCGGGCACGCAGGACGGCCAGCCCGTCTTCGCCGCCACCCTCACCTGTGCGCCCACGGCCCCGGTACGGTCCCTGCCGTGACCGTCAGCCTCCTGATCACCGGCGCGACGGGCTTCATCGGCAGCCGGGTCGTGGCAGCGGCCCTCGAACGCCCCGAGGTCCGCGTCCGGTCGCTGTCCCGCCGTACGCCGCCCGGGCGGCCGGACTCCGGGACGGTGCCCGGTGACCTCGCCGACCCGCGCACCCTGCACGGCACTTGCGCCGGCGTCGACGTCCTCGTCCACTGCGCCTCCCGCGTGAGCGGTGACCCGGAGTCCGTCGCCGCGGTCAACGACCTCGGCACGAAGGCCCTGGTGGAGGAGGCCGTACGGAGCGGAGTGCGCCGGATCGTGTACGTGAGCACCGCCGCCGTCCACGGCCGGGGCCCCTTCCGGGGCGTACGGCCCGGCGAGGCCCCGATCGCGCCCGTCTCCGCCACCAGTGGCACCCGCGCGGCGGCCGAAGGGCATGTCCTCGACGCGGGCGGCCTGGTGCTGCGCCCGCACCTGGTGCACGGTGAGGGCGACCGCTGGATGATCCCCGGACTGGTGGGGCTGCTGCGGGAGCTGTCCGCGTCCGTGTCCGGCTGCGAGGCGCTCCACTCGATGATCGACGTCGACACCCTGGGCCGGGCGGTCGTCGCCGCGGCGTTGTCCCCCGGCCACGGCCCCGGCGCCCACTACGTCGCACACCCGGACCCCGTCCCCGCCTCGGAGCTGCTCGCGGCCGTGTGCGAGCGGGTGGAGCGTCCCGGCGGCGGCGCCTCGGTGGACGCGGAAACCGCCCTCGCCCGGGCCGCCGGGTCCCCGCGCGCGCTGCACCACCTGGGCATGCTCACCGTGGACCACTGGTTCGCGGACGACGGCTTCTGGAAGGACCTGGACTGCTCACCGGGCGAGGGGTTCGCCCGTACGTTCGCCCGGTCGGCTCCCTGGTACCGGTCGTACATGATGACCGGCCAGTAGGAAGACCGTCCGGTCGGTTTACACTGCCGCATCCGGTAACGCTCGGTAAGTCCTGATCGCGCCCGGTCACGCCCGCAAATAAGCCAGCACCGCGAGGACCCGCCGGTGCGTCTCGTCCGTCAACGGCAGGTCCAGCTTCGTGAAGATGCTGCCGATGTGCTTGCCGACGGCGGCCTCCGACACCACCAGCTCTCGGGCGATCGCGCCGTTGGACTTGCCTTCCGCTATCAACGCCAGCACCTCCCGCTCCCGCGGGGACAGCCGCTCCAGCGGATCACGACGGTGGCGCAGCAACTGCCGTACGACCTCGGGATCGACCACCGTGCCGCCGTCCGCGACCTGGCTCAGCGCGGTCACGAACTCCTCGATCTGGCCGACCCGGTCCTTGAGCAGATAGCCGATGCCGGTGCCGTCGCCGGAGTCCAGCAGGTCGGAGGCGTACCGGCGCTGCACGTACTGACTGAGCACGAGGACGGGCAGCGTGGGCCGCTCGGTGCGCAGGCGTACGGCCGCGCGCAGGCCCTCGTCCTGGAAGTCCGGGGGCATCCGGACGTCCGTCACCACGATGTCGGGTTCGTTCTTCCCGGCCTCGGCGATCAGCGCCTCGGCGTCGCCGACCGCCGCGACGACCTCGTGCCCGCACTGCTGGAGCAGGCCGATCAGGCCCTCCCGCAGCAGCACGCTGTCCTCGGCCAGCACGATGCGCAGTGCTCGGCCGTCCGTCAGGGAGAGCAGGGGGCGCAAGGGATCTCCACACGCAGCAGGGTCGGTCCGCCCACCGGGCTGGACAGGGTGAGTCTGCCATCGAGCACCGACACCCGGTCGGCGAGTCCGGTCAGTCCACTGCCCGCCCCGGCCCGTGCGCCGCCCCGTCCGTCGTCGCGGACCTCCAGCAGCAGCCGCCCGTCGTGGTGCCCGCCGTCCACCCGCGCGCGGCTCGCCCCGCTGTGCCGGGCGACGTTGGCGAGCGCCTCGCACACCACGAAGTACGCGGCGGCCTCGACCGGCGTGGGCAGCCGGCCGGTGAGGTCCAGGTCCACGTCCACGGGTACGGCGGACCGGTCGGCGGCGTCGGCGACCGCGGCCTCGAGCCCGTAGTCGGCGAGGACCTGGGGGTGGATGCCGTGGATGAGCTCCCGCAGTTCCCCGAGTGCCCGGCCCGCCTCGTCGTGGGCCTTGGCGAGCCGTTCGGCCAGCGGTCCGGACGGCGCCTCCAGGCGGGCCAGGCCCAGCGTCATCGTCAGGGCGACCAGGCGCTGCTGGGCCCCGTCGTGCAGATCGCGCTCGATGCGCCGCCGCTCCGCCTCGAAGGCCTCCACCAGCCGCACCCGGGACCGGGTCAGTTCGGTCACCCTGGCGTCCAGGGCGGTTTCGCGCGGGGCGAGCAGCAGCCGGGTCAGCCCCGCGCGGGCGCCCGCCGCGATGCCCAGCAGATAGGAGCCCAGGGCGAGCAGGACGATCCCGAGCAGGGCGGCACCGGCCGCCGCCGGCCAGGTGGTGACCGTCCACAGCTTGAGGACCTTCGCCTCCTCGCCGTCCCCGGCCGTGGCCATCAGCAACGGGGTGGCGGTCACGGCTGCCGGGAAGAGCAGGCCGGCCGTGAGCGCGAGGGCGTCGACCGGCCACAGCAGGCCCGCGAACAGCAGGGCGTGCCCGAGCTCCCGCCAGGTGGCCCGCTCCCGCAGCCGGGCGGCCAGCCAGGCCCGCAGACCGGGGGCGGCGGGCGGCAGGTGCGGGTCGGGTGCCGGATCGCGGTCGGCCAGCCGCAGCCGCCACCGCTCCAGCCGGGCCACCGGTATGCCCGCGAGAGCGGTGCCGAGCAGCAGCAACAGCCCCACCAGGACCGGCGCGAGCACTCCGCCGGCCACCACCGACACCACGATGCCCACGAGTACGACCGCGCCGGTCACCGCGCCGGTGAGCAGGTATCCGGCCGAGCGCCACGGCCACACCGAGAGCGCGTAGCCGGGACGGGACATGGCCTGCCAGGGATTTCGAGACTGCATGCGGATCACGGTAGAAGCCCGCGCCGGCCCCGGCCATGGGCCTGGACGGAGGCTTCGGGGTATGCCTGGCCCTACCCCTTTTCTCGCCCCTGCCGCACTGCGCCGACCGCCTCCCGGACGGTTTCGTGGTCACAGGTGAGCAGCCCGGAACGGCCGGGCAGGACATGGGGAGCGGGGCACATGAGCCAGAGGAACGGCGACGCGATCACCTTGCGCCGGGTGAGCCGGCGGTACGGGTCGGGCGATGGTGCGGTGAGCGCGCTGGACGGGGTCTCCCTCGCCTTCCCGCGGGGGAGTTTCACCGCCGTGATGGGCCCGTCCGGCTCCGGCAAGTCGACGCTGCTGCAGTGCGCCGCCGGGCTCGACCGGCCCACCTCGGGCTCGGTCACCGTCGGCGGTACCGAGCTGACCGGGCTCGGTGAGAGACGGCTGACCCTGCTGCGCCGCGAGCGCGTCGGCTTCGTCTTCCAGGCGTTCAACCTGCTGCCGGCGTTGACCGCCGAGCAGAACGTCGCCCTCCCGCTGCGACTGGCCGGCCGGCGCGTGCCGCGGGCCCGGATCCGTGAGGCGCTCCACCAGGTCGGTCTCGGTGACCGCGCCCGGCACCGGCCCGCCGAGCTGTCCGGAGGCCAGCAGCAGCGCGTCGCGCTGGCCCGTGCCCTGGTCACCCGCCCCGAGGTGCTGTTCGCCGACGAACCGACCGGCGCGCTGGACTCCCGCACCGGACACGAGGTGCTCACGCTGCTGCGCGGCATGGTGGACCGCGGGGGACAGACGGTCGTCATGGTGACCCACGACCCGGTGGCCGCCTCCCGCGCCGACCGCGTGGTCTTCCTGGTCGACGGCCGCGTCCACGGCGAGCTGACCGGGGCGGGCGCCGACGCCGTCGCCGCGCGGATGACCGGGCTGGAGGCCACACCGTGCTGAGCCTCGCCCTGCACACCCTGCGCGCCCGGTGGATCACCTTCGCCGGCAGCTTCACCGCTCTCGCGCTGGGCGTGGCCCTCCTCACCGTCATGGGACTCGCCCTCGCCTCCTCCCTGGACGCCCCCGCGCGGGAGCCGGAGCGGTTCGCCGCCGCCCCGGTCGTGGTCAAGGGCGCGGACACCCTGCGCGTACCGACGCCGAACGGCGAGAGGACCGAGGAACTGGCGCACCCGCGCGCGGTGCCGGCGGCGACCGTCGCGAAGCTGCGCCGGCTCGGCGCGGTCGTCGAGGACCGCTCCTATCCCGTCCGCGCGGAGGGCGCTCCCGGCGAGCTGACCGGCCACCCCTGGTCCACCGCCGCGTTCGCTCCGTACGCCGTCGAGGCGGGCCGTGCGCCCCGCGCCGACGACGAGGTCGTCGTCAGCGGCGACTGGACGCGGCC
>NZ_NCTE01000002.1 GCF_002114215.1 Streptomyces sp. 13-12-16
CCCGGCCGCACGGCTGGCCGCGGGAAGGACGGGGCGGTGGCGCCCCAGTCGGAAGGGCGGGGCGGTGGCGCCCCAGCCGGAAGGGCGGGGCGTGGGATCCCGGTCGCGGGGGCGGCCGCGTCAGCGCAGTGCTTCCGCCACCTCTCGGGCCGCGTCCATCACCCGTGTGCCCACCCGTTCCGGGACGACCTCCGCCAGCATCACCACACCCACGCTGCCCTCGACCCCCGTCACCCCCAGCAGCGGCGCGGCCGCCCCGCACGCGCCCGCCTCCAGCTCTCCGTGCGTCAGCGTGTACCCCGGCTCGTCCGCCGCCCGCTGCCGGGCGGCGAGGATCGCCTTCCCGGCGGCCCCCCGCTCCAGCGGGTGCCGGAAGCCGGCCCGGTACGCCACGTGGTAGTCCGTCCACGACGGCTCCACCACGGCCACCGCCAACGCCTCCGCGCCGTCGACCAGCGTCAGGTGCGCGGTCGCGCCGATGTCCTCCGCCAGTGATCGCAGTGCCGGCATCGCCGCCTCCCGCACCAGCGGGTGCACCTGTCGGCCCAACCTCAGCACACCCAGCCCGACCCGGGCCCGTCCGCCCAGGTCGCGGCGTACGAGAGCGTGCTGCTCCAGCGTGGCGAGCAACCGGTACACAACGGTCCGGTTCACGCCCAGTTTGTGGGAAAGCTCGGTGACGGTCAGCCCATGGTCCGTATCGGCCAGCAGCTTGAGGACACGCAGTCCCCTGTCGAGCGTCTGAGAGGTCTCCGCGGTCACGACGCCCACTCCTTAGTGGTGAGGTCGACGGCCCCCTCGCGGCAGATGCGTCACCGAGTCCCGTCGGTCACGCGCTTCAGAGGCCGCCGATCGGCCGGCGGCCCGGTCCTGACCCGGGCACAGTCGCTTCACGGCTGCGCTCCGCGGCGGCGCTGCCACGGGGCGTGTGCGTAGCGGGACAGTAGCGAGCCGGTTCGGTCAGCGGAAGGCTCCGTCCAGAATCCGGGCACTCTCACAGGGAAGTGGTTCCGTTTGTCCTCATACGTACACACGGTGTCACCGCATGCGCGTGGCCCACTCCTGCACCTTTTCGATCCGCTGGCGCAGCTGTCCCGCCGTGGCCTCGGCCGAGGGCGGGCCGCCGCAGACCCGGCGCAGCTCGGTGTGGATCACGCCGTGCGGTTTGCCGCTCTGGTGGACGTACGCGCCGACGAGGTTGTTGAGCCGCTTGCGCAGCTCCATCATCTCCTTGTGGGAGACCACGGGCCGCCGCTCGGCGGGCAGTTCGAGCAGGTCCGCCTCGGTGTCCGGCTTCTTGCGGCTGTGCGCGATCTGCCGGGCCTGCCGCTTCTGGAGCAGCAGCTGCACCTGGTCGGGTTCGAGGAGTCCGGGGATGCCGAGGTAGTCCTGCTCCTCGTCGCTGCCGGGGTGGGCCTGCATGCCGAACTCGGCGCCGTTGTACATCACCCGGTCGAAGACGGCGTCGGACTCCAGCGCCTCGAAGGGCAGCATGTCCTGCTCGCCGGTGTCCTCGTCCTGCTCCCGGTTCGCCTCCTCCATCTCCTTCTCGGACTCGGCGTACGGGTCCTCCTCGCCCTCCTTCTTGGGCTTGTCGAGGACGTGGTCGCGCTCGCGCTCCATCTCGTTGGCGAAGCCGAGCAGGTCCGGGATGGTCGGCAGGAACACGGACGCGGTCTCGCCGCGCCGCCGGGACCGTACGAAACGGCCGACGGCCTGGGCGAAGAACAGCGGGGTGGAGATGGTGGTGGCGTACACGCCGACCGCGAGGCGCGGTACGTCGACGCCCTCGGACACCATGCGGACGGCGACCATCCAGCGGTCGGTGCCGTTGCTGAACGTGTCGATGTTCTTCGACGCGCCGGCGTCGTCGGACAGGACGAGGGTGGCCTTGTCGCCGGTGATCTCGCGGATCAGCTTGGCGTACGCCCGCGCGGAGTCCTGGTCGGCGGCGATGACGAGGGCGCCGGCGTCCGGGATGGCCTTGCGGACCTCGGTGAGGCGCTGGTCGGCAGCGCGCAGCACGGCCGGCATCCACTCGCCGCGCGGGTCCAGCGCGGTGCGCCAGGCCTGGCTGACGGCGTCCTTGGTCATGGGTTCGCCGAGGCGGGCGGCGATCTCGTCGCCGGCCTTGGTGCGCCAGCGCATGTTGCCGCTGTACGACATGAAGATGACGGGACGGACGACGTTGTCGGCGAGGGCGGAGCCGTATCCGTACGTGTAGTCGGCGGACGAGCGCCGGATGCCGTCGTCGCCCTCCTCGTACGTCACGAAGGGGATGGGGTTGGTGTCGGAGCGGAACGGCGTACCGGTGAGCGCGAGCCGCCGGGTGGCCGGCTCGAACGCCTCCAGGCAGGCCTCGCCCCAGGACTTGGAGTCACCGGCGTGGTGGATCTCGTCGAGGATGACGAGGGTCTTGCGCTGCTCGACGCGGTTGCGGTGCAGCATGGGGCGCACGCCGACACCGGCGTACGTCACGGCGACACCGTCGTACTCCTTGCCGAGCGGGCCCGCGCTGTACTCCGGGTCGAGCTTGATGCCTATCCGCGCGGCGGCCTCGGCCCACTGCTTCTTCAGGTGCTCGGTGGGGGCGACGACGGTCACCTGCTGCACGACGTGGTGGTGCAGCAGCCAGGACGCCAGCGTCAGCGCGAACGTCGTCTTGCCGGCGCCGGGCGTGGCGACCGCCAGGAAGTCCCGGGGTTGCGCCTGGATGTACTTCTCCATCGCCCCCTGCTGCCAGGCACGCAGCTTGCCGGCGGTGCCCCATGGGGCACGTCCGGGAAAAGCCGGGGACAGGTGGTGCGAGTGGGACGCGGAGCTGGCGGTGGTAGTCACGATCTCCGTGGGGTGGTCGGGCGGCGCGGTGCGTATGACAACCGGGCCACCCTACCGATGGCCCGGAGGTGCCGACGCCGGTACGGGGCCGCGCCACCCGCGGGTGGGACCGAGGTCACAGTCAGCGCGCGAAGCGGGGCAGCTTGGATGCGATCTTGGGAACGTCCAGTGCGCCCTGGCAGACGTCCAGCACGAACTGCTCGGCCTCGTCCACGTCGAATTCCGGATCGAGCGGATGCCCGTTCATGTGGAGGAAGACCCAGGTTGCGTACCAGGCGAGGCGCTTGTTGCCGTCGACGAGGGCATGGTTGCGAGCGAGGGACTCCATCAGGGCGGCGGCCTTCTGCCACACGTCCGGGTACGCGTCCTGGCCGAACACGCTCGACTGTGGTCGGGCCAACGCGGAGTCCAGCAACCCGTAATCACGCACCGCGTCCTCCCCGAGCCGCTTCGCGAGGTTCAGCAGCTCGGGCAAGGTGAGGTAGTGCATCAGGCGAGCCTCCGGTTCAGCTCCGCACTGGCCTTCAGCACATGGTCGGCCGCCTCGTTGAACAACCGTGAATGTTCGTTTATGGCCGCGACCACCGCATCGTGCGCGAAAGCCTGCATGCTGCGTCCTTCCGCAGCGGCGCGCTCGCGCAGGGCGTCGAGCTCTTCGTCGGTAAACCGCAGGTTCAGTCCAGCCATGCCTCGATGGTACTACGTGGTACCACACGGTGTCATGCCGGTTCCGTCCGCACCCGCCGCACCCTCGTGGCCACCCACGCCCCCGCCAGGGCCACCGCCGCCATCGGCAGGAACACCGCCGCGAAGGCGGCCGGGTGGGAGCCGGTGGCCTCCGTCGCCGCGTGGCTGACCGTGCCGCCGCCGAGGGCCGCGAAGGCCGCTCCCCCCGCGGCCAGGAGGATGACGTTGGAGAGGCCGTCGGAGATCTGGAGGGCGGCGGAGTTGGTGCCGGCCTCCTCGGGGGCGGAGAGCTGGAGCAGCAGCACGCTGGTGGAGGAGATCACCAGGCCCATGCCGAAGCAGCCGAAGGCCCAGGCGACCGCGACCGTCCAGGCCGGTACGGCCTCGATCAGCACGCTGGGGGCCGCCGCGATCGCCGCCGCCACCAGCACCATGCCGAGGGTCATCAGGCGGTCCCGGTACGGCTCCAGGCGGGGCCGGGACTGGACCCAGGAGCCCAGCGCCCAGGTTCCGCCGCCCGCCGCGAGGGAGAAGCCGGCCAGGGTCGGGCTGAGGCCGCGCTGGGTGACCAGCATCAGCGGGACGAAGGACTCCGCCGCGATGAAGGAGCCGGCGGCGACCCCGCGCAGGAGGACGACCGAGGGCAGTCCGCGTGCCGCGCGGTAGGTGCCGCGCGGGAGCAGGCCGAGCACGGCCGGGACCAGCAGGGCGACGCCCAGCGCGCCCGGCAGCAGGGAGGTCCAGCGCAGGTCCTGGGCGGCGTACTGGAGCAGGCCCGCGCCGAGGGAGATCGCCAGGGCCAGGCGGATGCGGCGGCCGTCGAAGGAGGCGGGCCCGTCCGCGTCCCCGTTCACCGGGCCGGAGGCCAGGCGCCGTATCTGGGGCAGCGCGAGCGCCAGCGGGAACACCACGAGCACCGGGATGCCGAGGAACACCCAGCGCCAGCCGATGTGCTCCGTCACCGCGCCGGAGGCCAGCGGGCCGACGATCGACGGCACCACCCAGCTCGCCGCGAACGCCGCCATGATCGCCGGCCGCAGCCGCTCCGGGTAGGCCCGTCCGACGATGACGTACAGCGCGACGATCACCAGTCCGCCGCCGAGTCCCTGCACGGCCCGCCCCAGGATGAACAGCCACATCGCCCCGGCCGTCCCGGCGAGCAGCAGCCCGGCCGCGAAGGAGGCGATGCCCCAGGTCAGCGGCGCGAGCGGGCCCCGCCGGTCGGACCACTGGCCGGACAGCACCATGCCGAACAGGCTGGTCGTGAAGTACCCCGAGAACGCGAACGCGTACAGCGGCACCCCGTCCAGCTCCCGCGCCGCCACCGGCATCGCCGTGCCCACCGCCGTCGCCTCGAAGGCGATCAGCAGCACCACGGAGACGATGCCGATGCTCAGCGCCCGGTAGGGGCCGCTCAGCACGGTCTCGTCGGGGGCGGCGGCCGGGGAGGGGGTGGCGGCGGGTTCGGTGACATCGGTGTCACGCGGGTTCGGGGCGGTCATGACCGCCAGAGTAAGGGCCGCGGAATGGTTTGACCCCTGTCGGGGGTCGGGACCGGCACCGGGACCTTGGTCGTAGGACCGGGGCCGTCGTCGTTCATGAACGGCACATGGCAGTCGTATTGCGGCCCCCGGCTTCTCCTTGAGCGCCGCCTGCGGCCCGCCGTACGGTCGTCACACCGGTTCGGAACGGCGGGGCA
The DNA here is from genome assembly GCF_002114215.1 of Streptomyces sp. 13-12-16. GTDB lineage: Bacteria > Actinomycetota > Actinomycetes > Streptomycetales > Streptomycetaceae > Streptomyces. Next base: position 5,225 of record NZ_NCTE01000002.1, read on the forward strand.
CCGCACGGCGCTCCGCCCCCGACACGGCCGTGTGCCCGAGTGGCCCAGGGACTCGCCTGCAAAGCGAGGTA
>NZ_NCTE01000294.1 GCF_002114215.1 Streptomyces sp. 13-12-16
GGATGCGCCGCGAGGTGCGCGCCACGGCGAACCGGCTGGCCAACTTCGACGACGCCAACCTCCGCCGCTCCGCCCGCGCGGCCGTCGCCGCCGGCGCCCGCGTCCAGCGCGCGCTGGAGATCCTCGCCGACGACGTCCCCGAGCACCTCGCCGCGGCCGGCCGGCTGCGCATGGAGCACAAGCAGGCATCCCTGGAGGAGCTGGGCGCGCTCGCCGACCCGCCGCTCACCAAGGACGCCGTGGCCGGCCGTATCCGCCGGCTGCTGGCGATGGCCGACAAGCGCGCCTCCGACCTGGGCATCCCGGGCACGGAGGCCAACCTCGGCGAGGAGCTGGACGACAAGCTCATGGTCTGACGGGCGGTCAGCGGACCGGCGTCGGCGCCCACTCGGGTGATCGGCGCCGGTTTTCACGTGTCGTGGCGGCACCCTTGACTCGATCATGTTGTGTCATGAGCCTGGCATCTGTTCGCCGCCGTGGCGGACCACTTCCAGGGGGGCACATGAGACACAGAGCGAGATCGATCCTCGCTGTCGGCACGCTCCTGATCGGCGGAGCGGGCTTCGCACCCATCGCCCAGGCACAACCCGGGAACCCCGCGGCCTCCGACACCGACGAGGTCAAGGTCTTCCGCGCCGACGTCACCAAGCAGCAGGTCTCCCTGCTGCTCGCGGCGGGGCAGGACGGTCACGAACTCGGTGAGCGGGTGCCCGACAGGGGCACGGCCACCGTGGAGGTCTACCTCACCGAGGGGCAGGCCGAAAAGCTGGAGGAACAGGGCGTCGACCTCACCGAGCACGCGCTCTCCGCCCGCGCGGAGACCCGCGTCGAGGACGCCGCCGAGGGCGTGTTCCGCCCGTACAGCGGAGCGGGCGGCCTGCGGGAGGAGATCCTGCGCACCGCGCGGGAGAACCCCGACCTCACCAAGGTCGTCTCCATCGGCAAGACGGTCAAGGGCCAGGACATCCTCGCCCTGAAGCTCACCAAGAAGGCCAAGAAGACCAAGGACGGCTCCAAGCCCTCGGTCCTCTACATGTCCAACCAGCACGCGCGCGAGTGGATCACGCCGGAGATGACCCGGCGGCTGATGCACCACTACCTGGACTCGTACCGCACGGACAAGCGGATCAGGAAGATCGTGGACACCACGGAACTGTGGTTCGTCCTCTCCGCCAACCCCGACGGCTACGACCACACCTTCGCCGACGACGACAACCGCCTGTGGCGCAAGAACCTGCGGGACGTCAACGGCGACGGCGTCATCGGCACCGGCGACGGCGTCGACCTCAACCGGAACTTCCCCTACAAGTGGGGCTACGACGACGAGGGCTCGTCCCCCAACCCCACCAGCCAGACCTACCGCGGCGCGAGTCCGGGCTCCGAGCCCGAGACCAGGGCCATCGACGCCTTCGAGAAGCGCATCGGCTTCACCTACGGCATCAACTACCACTCCGCGGCCGAACTCCTCCTCTACGGGGTCGGCTGGCAGGTGGCCACGCCGACCCCCGACGACGTCCTCTACGAGGCCCTCGCCGGCACGCCCGGCAACTCCGCGATCCCCGGCTACCACCCGCAACTCTCCTCCGAGCTGTACACCACCAACGGCGAGGCCGACGGCCACGCGGCCAACGTCAACGGCATGGCGATGTTCACCCCCGAGATGTCGACCTGCCAGACCGTCTCCGAGGCCGACCCCGACGACGAGTGGAACGCGAGCGACTGCCGGTCGGGCTTCAACTTCCCCGACGACGAGCGGCTGATCCAGCAGGAGTTCGCGAAGAACATCCCGTTCGCGCTCTCCGTCGCCGAGTCCGCCGCCCACCCCGACCGGCCGTCCTCCTCGGTCGGCCTGGAGGCCGCGGACTTCACCCCGGCGGCCTTCGGCACGTCGTACGCGCGCGGCGCCGACCAGGAGGTCTCCGTCGTCGTCCGCAAGGCCGTACGCGACAAGGAGCTCAAGTACCGCGTCAACGGCGGCCGTACGCACGAGGCGGACCTCGGGCGGTGGAAGGGCGGCGAGCGGTACGGCGGTGAGGACAACCTCTACTTCGACGAGTACCGGGCCAGGGTGAGGCACGCCGACCCGGGCGACAAGGTCGAGGTGTGGTTCACCGGCGAGGCCCGCGGAGGCCGGGACGTCTCCAGCGAGCACTTCACCTACACCGTCGCCGAACGGCCCCGCGCGGACGTCCTCGTCGTCTCCGAGGAGGGCGCCAAGGCCACCCAGACCCAGAAGTACGTCGACGCGCTGAAGGCCAACGGCCGCCGTGCGGCGGTCTGGGACGTCGCCGAGCGGGGCGCCCCGGACGCGCTCGGCGTACTGAGCCACTTCGACACGGTCGTCCACCACACCGGCGCCGCCGCCCCGGGCATCGCCACCCAGCTCCAGCTGCGGGCCTTCCTCAACGAGGGCGGCCGGCTGATCGAGGCGGGCGAGCAGGCCGGCGGCAGCGTCGACCTCGGCGGCGGCACGCCGTCCGACGACTTCAGCCAGTACTACCTGGGCGCCTACTCCCGCACCTCCACCCCGGGGGCCACGGCGTTCACCGGCTCCGGCGGCCTGGACGGCTTCACCGGCCCGCTCGGCGACGCGCCCGGCAACCCGCTGGACAAGGCCGGCACCTACGGCGTCACCTCCGACGAACTGCCCGTCGGCGCGTACCCGCAGTTCGCCAGTGCCGGCGCCGGACAGTTCCCCGGCACGGTCAACCCGTACGGGCCCTACGCCGGCTCCTCCATGGCCGCCGCCGTGCACACCGACGACGGCTACAAGCGCCTCACCCGCACCATCGACCTCACCGGCACCGCCGCGGCCGACAGGCCCACCCTGCGTACCCAGCTCCTGTGGGACACCGAGCCGGGCTACGACAACGTCATCGTCGAAGCGCACACCGCCGGCGCCGACGACTGGACGACCCTGCCCGAGGCCGGCGGCGCGACCCGCACCACCGTGCCGGCCGAGTGCGCGGCCGGGTTCTACATGGGCGAGCACCCCTGGCTGGAGCACTACCTGACGCTGGGTGACGACGGCTGCGCCGCGACCGGCACCACCGGCTCCTGGAACAGCCTCACCGGCTCCTCCAGCGGCTGGCAGCAGGTGGAGTTCGACCTGAGCGCCTACGCCGGGAAGACGGTCGAGGTCTCCCTCGCCTACGTCACCGACCCGGGCAGCGGCGGCCACGGGGTCCTCGCCGACGAGGCCTCGCTCGTGGTGGGCGGCACCGCGGCCGACACCGAGGGCTTCGAGAGCTCGCTCGGCGCCTGGACGGTCTCCGGACCGCCCGCGGGCAGCCCGGCCGTCCTGAAGGACTGGACGCGCACCGGAGCGCTGTTCCGGACCTACGGAGCGGTCACCACCGGCGACACCGTGCTGCTGGGCTTCGGCCTGGAGCACCTCACCTCCGCGGCCGACCGGACCGCGCTGCTGAGGAAGGCGCTGGCCGCCCTGGACGGGTGACACCTCGCGTCAACGCGCGCTGACGATCCGTAACGAAATCGAGTGACGACGGAGCGTCGGACGGGGCGGTCCGCACCCTACTGACGGGTACGGGCCGCCCTGCCGGGTATGGGGCAACTCGATGTCACGGCCGGGGCCCCGGAGAGGTAGGGTCGGCAGTGGTCGGGGACATCCCAAATACAGCTCGCCGGCACATCGGGCCGGCGTACCAACGAGGAGATCGGTTCGTGACGATCCGCGTAGGCATCAACGGCTTTGGCCGCATCGGTCGCAACTACTTCCGCGCGCTGCTGGAGCAGGGCGCGGACATCGAGATCGTGGCTGTCAACGACCTGGGTGACACCGCGACCACCGCCCACCTGCTCAAGTACGACACCATCCTGGGCCGCCTCAAGCAGGAGGTCACCCACACCGCCGACACGATCACCGTCGACGGCAAGACGATCAAGGTGCTCTCCGAGCGCAACCCCGCCGACATCCCGTGGGGCGAGCTGGGCGTCGACATCGTCATCGAGTCGACCGGCATCTTCACCAAGAAGGAAGACGCCGAGAAGCACATCACCGGCGGCGCCAAGAAGGTCATCATCTCCGCCCCGGCGAAGAACGAGGACATCACCCTCGTCATGGGCGTCAACCACGAGCAGTACGACGCGGCCAACCACCACGTCATCTCCAACGCCTCCTGCACCACCAACTGTGTGGCGCCGATGGCGAAGGTGCTCGACGAGAACTTCGGCATCGTCAAGGGTCTGATGACCACGGTGCACGCGTACACGAACGACCAGCGCATCCTGGACTTCCCGCACAAGGACCTGCGCCGCGCCCGTGCCGCCGCCGAGAACATCATCCCGACCACCACCGGTGCCGCCAAGGCCACCGCCCTGGTGCTCCCGCAGCTCAAGGGCAAGCTGGACGGCATGGCCATGCGCGTCCCGGTCCCGACCGGCTCGGTCACCGACCTGGTCGTCGAGCTCTCCCGCGAGGTCACCAAGGAAGAGGTCAACGCCGCCTTCCAGAAGGCCGCCGAGGGCGAGCTGAAGGGCTACCTCGAGTACACCGAGGACGCGATCGTCTCCTCCGACATCGTCAACGCCCCGGCGTCCTGCACCTTCGACTCCTCCCTGACCATGGTCCAGGAGGGCAAGAACGTGAAGGTCATCGGCTGGTACGACAACGAGTGGGGCTACAGCAACCGCCTCGTCGACCTGACGGTCTTCGTGGGCAACCAGCTCTGATCGCGGAGCGGGCAGCCTGATATGAGTGCAGGGCTCGGCCGGTGCGGCAACGCGCTGTCCGAGCCCTGACGCACGTATCGGAACGGTCGCCCGCTTTCGATCACGAGCGATCACGAGCGAACACGTCGCCGAACATGTCGCTGAACACGTTGCTCTAGCCAGGGAGCCCTCATGAAGACGATCGACGAACTCCTCTCCGAAGGCGTCGCGGGCAAGCGGGTCTTCGTCCGCGCCGACCTCAACGTGCCGCTGGACGGCACCACCATCACCGACGACGGCCGCATCCGCGCCGTGCTGCCCACCGTCGCGGCCCTCGCCGAGGCGGGCGCCCGCGTGGTCGTCGCCTCCCACCTGGGCCGCCCCAAGGGCGCCCCGGACCCCGCCTTCTCGCTCGCCCCGGCCGCCGCGCGCCTCGGGGAACTCCTCGGCGCCGACGTCGCGTTCGCGACCGACACCGTCGGCGAGTCCGCGACCGCCACCGTCGCGGGACTGGCCGACGGACAGGTCGCGGTCATCGAGAACCTGCGCTTCAACGCCGGCGAGACGTCCAAGGACGACGCCGAGCGCGGCGCCTTCGCCGACCGGCTCGCCGCCCTCGCCGACGCGTACGTGGGCGACGGCTTCGGCGCGGTGCACCGCAAGCACGCCTCGGTCTTCGACCTCCCCGCGCGGCTGCCGCACTACGCAGGCCACCTCATCGCCACCGAGGTCGGCGTCCTGAAGAAGCTCACCGACGACGTCAAGCGGCCCTACGTCGTCGCCCTCGGCGGCGCCAAGGTCTCCGACAAGCTCGCCGTCATCGACGAGCTGCTCGGCAAGGCCGACCGCATCCTCATCGGCGGCGGCATGGCGTACACCTTCCTCAAGGCCCAGGGCCACGAGGTCGGCTCGTCCCTGCTCCAGGAGGACCAGATCCCGGCCGTCCAGGAGTACCTGGAGCGGGCCGAGAAGAACGGCGTGGAGCTGGTGGTGCCGGTCGACACGCTGGTCGCCGCGGAGTTCCCCGACATGAAGACCAAGGCGCCGTCCCACCCCGCCAACGTCGCCGCGGACGCCATCCCGGCCGGCCACATGGGCCTGGACATCGGTCCGGAGACCCGCAAGCTGTACGCCTCGAAGCTCGCCGACGCCGCCACCGTCTTCTGGAACGGCCCCATGGGCGTCTTCGAGCACCCCGATTACGCCGAGGGCACCAAGGCGGTCGCCCAGGCCCTCATCGACTCCCCGGGCTTCACCGTGGTCGGCGGCGGCGACTCCGCCGCGGCCGTCCGCATCCTGGGCTTCGACGAGCAGGCATTCGGCCACATCTCGACCGGCGGCGGCGCCTCCCTCGAATACCTCGAGGGCAAGACGCTCCCCGGCCTCGCCGCACTGGAGGACTGACCTCAATGACCACCCGCACGCCGCTGATGGCGGGCAACTGGAAGATGAACCTCAACCACCTCGAGGCCATCGCCCACGTCCAGAAGCTCGCCTTCGCCCTCGCCGACAAGGACTACGAGGCCGTCGACGTCGCCGTCCTGCCGCCCTTCACCGACCTGCGCTCCGTGCAGACCCTGGTCGACGGCGACAAGCTGAAGATCGCGTACGGCGCCCAGGACATCTCGGCGCACGACGGCGGCGCCTACACCGGCGAGATCTCCGGCCCGATGCTGGCCAAGCTGAAGTGCACCTACGTCGCGGTCGGGCACTCGGAGCGCCGGCAGTACCACGCCGAGACCGACGAGATCGTGAACGCCAAGGTGAAGGCCGCCTACAAGCACGGCATCACCCCCATCCTCTGCGTCGGCGAGGAGCTGGAGGTCCGCGAGGCGGGCAACCACGTCTCCCACACCCTCGCCCAGGTCGAGGGCGGTCTGAAGGACCTCCCGGCCGAGCAGGCCGAGACGGTCGTGATCGCCTACGAGCCGGTGTGGGCCATCGGCACCGGCAAGGTCTGCGGTGCCGAGGACGCCCAGGAGGTCTGCGCGGCCATCCGGGGCAAGCTCGCCGAGCTGTACGGCCAGGAGCTGGCCGACAAGGTCCGCATCCAGTACGGCGGCTCGGTCAAGTCCGGCAACGTCGCCGAGATCATGGCGCAGGCCGACATCGACGGCGCCCTGGTCGGCGGCGCCTCGCTGGACGCCGACGAGTTCGTCAAGATCGTTCGTTTCCGCGACCAGTGAGCCGCCCCGGAGGCGAACCGACGGGCCGGGAGTAGGCCGTAGGGCCGATCCGTCGTACCCTTGCGGGGTCCAGCACTGTGCTGGGCCCCGCGTCGTCCATCCGAATCCGAGGAAGTTGGTCCAGCCGTGGTTATGGGGTTCTCCATCGCCCTGATCGTCTTCAGCCTGCTGCTGATGCTGCTGGTGCTGATGCACAAGGGGAAGGGCGGCGGCCTCTCCGACATGTTCGGTGGTGGCATGCAGTCCTCCGTCGGCGGCTCCTCGGTCGCCGAGCGCAACCTCGACCGGATCACCCTCGTGGTCGGTCTGCTCTGGTTCGCGTGCATCGTCGTGCTCGGCATCACCATGAAGGTGAGCAACTGACCCGAGGGCGCGTCACGCACCCATTCCCCAAGCATTCCGCACGTAAGGCCCCATGTTCGGTACGCGCAGCAGAGCGCGGCCTATCATGGGGCCTGCGTCTGGATACGGGGGTGGTAACTCCCCACACTGGACGTGCGTTGGGCCTTACGTAGACTGAGGCGCTCGCAGCGAAGCGGCACGCCGACTCGCTTCGCGGCACCATCACGCAGGGAGTTACGACCGTGGCAAGTGGCAACGCGATCCGGGGAAGCCGGGTCGGGGCGGGCCCGATGGGCGAGGCCGAGCGCGGCGAGTCCGCGCCCCGGCTCCGCATCTCCTTCTGGTGCTCCAACGGGCACGAGACACAGCCGAGCTTCGCGAGCGACGCGCAGGTGCCCGATACCTGGGACTGCCCCCGCTGCGGATTCCCGGCCGGGCAGGACCGCGACAACCCGCCGGACCCGCCGCGCACCGAGCCCTACAAGACGCACCTCGCCTATGTGCGGGAGCGGCGCAGCGACGCGGACGGTGAGGCGATCCTCGCCGAGGCGCTCGCCAAGCTGCGGGGCGAGCTCTAGCAACCACGGGCGCGATCCGGAAACCGCGGGACGCGGTCCGGACCGGTCCGCTTCGGTTTCCTTCCGTCTTCTTCTTCCGTTCTGTTCACCGCTGATCAATTAGGTTGGACACAGCGGGGCCACCCTAGGAAGAAGGCTGAAGTCCGAGATGAACGCAGACGGTCGTACCAGGCTCAACCAGACGCCCGAGTGGACCGCACTGGCCAAGCACCGTGAGGAGCTCGGCGAGGTGCGGCTGCGCGAGCTGTTCGCCGCCGACCCCGGCCGCGGCACCGGGTACACCCTCCGGGTCGGTGACCTGTACATCGACTACTCCAAGCACCTGGTCACCGACGACACCCTGCGGCTGCTGCGCGAGTTGGCCGTCGTCACCGACGTGTTCGGGCTGCGCGACGCCATGTTCCGCGGCGAGCGGATCAACACCACCGAGGACCGGGCCGTGCTGCACACCGCGCTGCGCGCCCCGCGGGACGCGGTGGTCGAGGTCGACGGGGAGAACGTCGTCCCGGCCGTGCACGCCGTCCTCGACAAGATGGCCGACTTCGCCGGCCGGGTCCGCTCCGGCGAGTGGACGGGCCACACCGGCAAGCGCATCCGCAACGTCGTCAACGTCGGCATCGGCGGCTCCGACCTGGGCCCCGCCATGGCGTACGAGGCGCTGCGCGCCTTCACCGACCGCGACCTCACCGTCCGCTTCGTGTCCAACGTGGACGGCGCCGACCTGCACGAGGCGATCCGCGACCTCGACCCGGCGGAGACGCTGTTCATCATCGCGTCCAAGACCTTCACCACCATCGAGACGGTCACCAACGCCACCTCCGCGCGGACCTGGCTGCTGAACGCGCTCGAGGACGAGGCCGCCGTCGCCAGGCACTTCGTCGCCCTGTCGACCAACGCCGGGAAGGTCGCCGACTTCGGCATCGACACGGCGAACATGTTCGAGTTCTGGGACTGGGTCGGCGGACGCTACTCCTACGACTCGGCGATCGGCCTGTCGCTGATGATCGCCATCGGCCCGGACCGCTTCCGGGAGATGCTCGACGGGTTCCGGATCGTCGACGAGCACTTCCGCACCGCCCCGGCCGAGGCCAACGCCCCGCTGCTGATGGGCCTGCTGGGCGTCTGGTACAACAACTTCCTCGACGCGCAGTCGCACGCGGTGCTGCCGTACTCGCACTACCTGTCGAAGTTCACCGCCTACCTCCAGCAGCTCGACATGGAGTCCAACGGCAAGTACGTCGGCCGGGACGGGCGCGAGGTCGACTGGCAGACGGGGCCGGTGGTGTGGGGCACGCCGGGCACCAACGGGCAGCACGCCTACTACCAGTTGATCCACCAGGGCACGAAGCTGATCCCCGCGGACTTCATCGGCTTCGCCGAGCCCGTCGCCGAGCTGGGCGACGAACTCAAGGCCCAGCACGACCTGCTGATGGCCAACTTCTTCGCCCAGACGCAGGCCCTCGCCTTCGGCAAGACCCCCGACGAGGTGCGCGGCGAAGGGGTGCCGGAGGAACTGGTCCCGCACAAGACGTTCAAGGGCGACCACCCCACGACCACGATCCTCGCGCGCGAGCTCACGCCGTCCGTGCTCGGCCAGCTCGTCGCGCTCTACGAGCACAAGGTGTTCGTGCAGGGCGCCGTCTGGGACATCGACTCCTTCGACCAGTGGGGCGTCGAACTCGGCAAGGTCCTCGCCAAGCGCGTCGAGCCCGCCCTCACCGAAGGCGCCGACGTCCCCGGCCTGGACGCCTCCACCAAGGCCCTCGTCGCCACCTACCGGGAGCTGCGCGGCCGGCAGTGAGACCCGGGTGCGGGAAGCGGGCGGCGTGACGCCGCCCGCTTCCCGTAGACTCCCCCGCGATCATCACGGCGAACGCTCGGGGGAGCACAAGGTGGCACGTACGTCCGGGAGTTGGACCGGCGGCACACTGAGGGTCCGGACCTTCCTGAAACCCCACCACGTCGCCGGGGCGGTGTTCCACCCCGCGTGGATCCCGCAGCCGCTCGACCCGTCCATCGAGCGGCTCAAGCGCTTCAGGGTCATCGCCGGGGCGATCGCCTCCGTCGGCGTCTACACCGTCCTGGAGGGCGGCTTCGACATCACGGAGCTGCTGGAGAACGCGCTGACCGCCTCGGCGGTGCTGCTGTTGCTCACGCCGCTGACGGTCGGCGTGATGCTCTTCGCCTGGCGGCGCACCGGCACCGTGCGCCAGCTCCGGGTACCGCTGCTCAACTCCCTCAAGCTGCTCCTGCTGTTCATCGGCTGCGTGGTCGCGACGGTGCTGCTGGTGCAGACGACGAGCGGGTCGAACAGCATGCTCGTGATCCTGGGCGGCGGCCTGACGATGATGTGGATGGCCGTCTTCCTGGTCGCCGGAGCCGTCCGGGTGTCCGGCAACTTCTTCGGCACGGCCGCCGTGCACCGCTGTCTGCCGGCGCTGCTCGCCACGGTGACCAGTTGGCTGATGGCGATCCCGGATCTCGTCACCGGCGATCTGCACGGGCTCGGCCTCACCATGGGCGTCGTCTTCATCCTGGGCGCCCCGGTGACCGTCACGGCGATCGCCCTGGCGGAGGCGGGCCGGCTGAAGCGGCGCTACGGTATTCGGCTGGGCGCTCATCCGTCGAGCCTTCCGCCGGTCCCGGGCCCCGTTCCGCCGATGCCGCCGATGCCGCCGGCGGGATTGTTTCACGTACCGCCGCAGGGGAACCCCTACGTCCGTGGTGGGGGCGGCTGACCGGCCGACGCCGTCGCGCCGAGGGGTTTTCTTCGCCCCCGCCGCCCCTTCCCGTCCCGAAACCGGGGCTCCGCCCCGGACCCCGCTCCTCAAACGCCGGAGGGGCTGAAGATCAGCCCCTCCGGCGTTTGAGGAGCGGCGACCCCGGAGGACGGGAGGGGGAAGGGGGCGGCGGGGGCGAAAGAAGTCAGGCCACCGCGCTCAGTGTGTCCGCGAGGCGTCGTCGGGCCGCTCGTGCCGCCGGGAGGGCGGCGAGGCCCGCGGCCCCCAGCACCGCCGCCGCGCCGAGAGGCACGAGCAGCGCGGGGGAGGGGAGCCGGGCGATCCCCGCGCCGATGCCGCTCGACCTTCCCTGGGCGTCGATCAGCCAGCGCGCCAGCGGCAGCCCCAGGGCCATGGCGAGGAGCACGGCCGCCAGAGCCGTACCGGCCGTGGCGGTGACCGTGACGGCGGTGATCTGCCGGGGGGTCAGGCCGATGGCCTTGAGGGCCAGCAGATCGCGTTCGCCCTCGCGGACCGTGCCGCCGATCGCCGTCAGCAGCTCGATCAGCCCGATCAGCGCGAGGACCACGATCAGCCCGAGGACCACCGCGCGCAGCGGGGACAGCCCGTCGGCCGGGTTGGCCACGGCGTGCACGTCCAGATGGCCGCGGCCCGCCGCGGTCAGCCGCTCGGCGACCGCGGCCGGGTCCGCGCCGGAGTCCAGCCGGAGCTGGTAGAGGGCCGGCCGCAGGTCCGGGTCGTTGGCGCGGAGGGTGTCCAGCGAGGTGGAGATGACCCGTCCGGCGTTCTCCGGTTCGATGCTGCGGCCGACGATGTGCAGGATCTGCGGCTGGTCACCGACGGTCATCCGCACCCAGTCGCCCACCCGCACGTGCAGCAGGTCGAGCAGCCCCTGACCGGCCACCGCCTCGTCCGGCCCGCGCGCGGGGCGCCCCTCGGCCAGCGTGAACGGGTACGGCTCCGCACGGGTGCCGAGGCCGCGCAGGGCGATGGTGGCGGTCTGGCCGGGAACCAGCGCGGCCACCTCCACACCCGGGTAGGCGGCGGTGACCCGCGGGTCGCGCTCCAGCAGCGCGCGGGTCTCCCGGTCGCCCAGCGAGGCGTCCGCGCGGACACTGAGCGCCGTGGGCAGCCCCATCCGCTCCGGACTGCTGTGGAACCGGTCGATGGTGGTCCACGCGCTCAGCGCCACCACGATCAGCAGCAGCGGCAGCGCCAGCCTGCCCACCGCGCCCAGCGAACGCGGCCGGCGGGTGAACGCCTTGTGCCAGCCCAGGACCAGCGCCGGCGGCACCCGCGCCCCCAGCGCC
>NZ_NCTE01000295.1 GCF_002114215.1 Streptomyces sp. 13-12-16
GGACGAGGCCCGGCGAGCACCCCGTACGGCGCGTCAGCCGCGCCGCCCCTCCGGCCGCGCCCCGCGCACGACGTACAGCGCCGTGCCCGCCACCAGGAGCACTCCGGCGGTCACCCAGGCGACGTGCCGCCCGGCCGGCTGCACCGGCCACGCCCACACCGGGACCAGCGTGCCGCGCGCGCTCGCGGAGCCCACGTACACGGCGCTGACGTAACCGAAGACCGGCAGCCAGCTCAGCCGGGCCCCCAGCACGGCGACCGCGCCGGCGGTGAGGCCCGTGCACCCCAGGGTGTTGCGGACCATCGCCGACGGACCGAACGGGGACGAGGGGCCGAGCACGGTCGCCGCCAGCAGCAGCGCGGCACAGCCGGTCAGCGCCAGCAGATGGACCAGACGCCGGCGCCACCAGGGACGTACGGCGGTGCGGTCCAGCTCCTCGGACGCGCTGTGCAGGCTCGTGCCGATCACCGCCGCCGCGAACAGGGGCGCCAGCGCGACGACCGGCACCTGCCGGGCCGGGTCCAGGTACGCGTTCAGGTTCCGGGCGCCCAGGACGGCGAGGGCGGCGGTCGCGACGAGCACGAGCACGGTGCGCGGAACGGTGCGCGCGCGGGCGTACAGCAGGAAGCCGTGGGTCACAGTGCCGGCACCCCGTTCCGGCCGCACTCGTCCCGCGTCGCGAAGTACGCCGACAGCCACGCGCGGCGCTCCTCGTCACCCATCGACGCCAGACGTTCGCGCGCCGCGAGCCGCTCCTCGAGCCGGGCGCGCTCGGCGGCGCCGCCCCGCGCGTCCTGCTCGTCGAACTGCCGCCGCAGCGGGCTGGGGGCCAGGTGGTACTCGACGGCGTCGTCCACGGCGGCCACCCGCGGCGCCACCTCACCGCAGTCCCCGCGGCCCTGCAGCGCGATCCCCGCCGCCCACGCGTACTCCCCGGGATCGGTGAGCCGCCCCCGTACGACGGACCAGCCGATCGGTGTGATCATCGGCAGCTCCACCTCGTCCGGTCCCGGCCGGCCCGGCAGGTCCTCGAAGCGCACCGGCAGGTTCTCCACGCCCTCCAGGCGGCCCGTCATCCCGGACAGGGCCTCGGTGACCTGGGGGAGCAACTCCTTGTAGCGGGCGTTCACGCAGATCTGCGGGGTGGTGGAGGTGTCGCACACCTGACGCCGGGTGAGCGGGTCGGCGCGCCACAGACCGTCGCCGCTCTGGACGAGCAGCGTCCCGGCGGCGGCCGCGGCCACCAGCGGCAGCAGGGCGAGGGCGCGGCGGCGCGCGGTGTACGCGAGGACCGCGGCGGCCGTGAGCCCGCCCGTCC
>NZ_NCTE01000296.1 GCF_002114215.1 Streptomyces sp. 13-12-16
GGTGGCGGCGGTTCCGGTGGCGTGGCCCGGTCCGTCGTCGTGCCCGTCGTGCCCGTTGCGCCCGTTGCGCCCGTCGTGCCCGTCACCGTGTCCGTACGGGGTGTGGGGCGGGGGCGTCTCCGGTACGGCGGCCCGGTCGTCGGCACGTGACGTCGCTGCCGGTGCCGGTGCTGCTGCCACCGGTGCGGTCCGGGGACGCGGTATCGCGGTACGGCCCCGGTCGTCGGAGCCGTCCCCGTGGCCGGCGTCGGTCCGGGCGGACCCGGTACCGGCACCGGCACCGGGGGTCGTCGTGGTCCGTGCCGTGGGCTCGGTGCGTCCCGGCCGGCCGTCGTCGGCCCAGCCGAGGACCGCTCCGCAGGAGTCGCAGAAGGACTGGCCGGGCTCCGCCGGCGTGCCGCACTCGGCGCAGCTGGGGGCGGCCCGGCCGGGTCCGGAGGACTGGCTGGTCATCTGTCGGTGGTCCTTTCGGCGGCGGTCGCGGCGGTGACCTCGACCGTGTAGGGCATGTGGGCGGGGCGGGCGGCCGCGACCAGGGTGTCCAGCCGGTGGGTGTCGGCGGCGGTCGGGTCGGGCAGCGCCAGCGAGACGTGCAGGTGCGGGCGGCGGTCGCCGGGGACCGGGCCGAGCGGGCG
>NZ_NCTE01000297.1 GCF_002114215.1 Streptomyces sp. 13-12-16
CGGTACTCCGCCCACCCCGGCACCCGACGCCCCCGCCGGATACGGCTTCCCCCAGCCGGGCGCCGCCCCGACTCCCCCGGCCCAGCCCGCCGGTTACGGCTTCCCGCCCGCCGGTGCCCCCGGCACGGCAGCCCCACAGCCCCCGGCGCAGCAGCCCGGGAGTGCTCCCGCTCCCGGCGCGCACGCCGGTTACGGCCTCCCTCAGTCCGGCGCGGCAGTTCCGCAGCAGCCCTTCGGGCAGCCCCAGCCCGGCACCCCGCCCGTGCCCGGTCCTCAGGCCGGTTACGGCTTCCCCCAGCAGCAGCCGGGGGTGCCGCCGCAGCAGCAGCCCGTCGATCCGCGTACCGGGGCCGCCTGGCCGCAGCCCGTTCAGCACGACCAGCGGCAGCCGACCAATCCCGGTGCGGCGCCCCTCGGTTACACCGCTGCCGTGGAGCTGTCCTCGGACCGGCTGCTCAACAGCAAGAAGCAGAAGGCGAAGAGCAGCCGCCCCGCGACCGGCGGTTCGCGTTTCAAGCTGGGCGGGAAGAAGGAGGAGGCCGAGCGGCAGCGGAAGCTGGAGCTGATCCGTACGCCGGTGCTGTCCTGCTACCGCATCGCCGTCATCAGCCTCAAGGGCGGCGTCGGCAAGACGACCACGACCACCGCCCTCGGCGCCACCCTCGCCACCGAGCGGCAGGACAAGATCCTCGCGATCGACGCCAACCCGGACGCCGGTACGCTCGGCCGCCGTGTGCGGCGCGAGACCGGGGCCACCATCCGCGACCTCGTCCAGGCGATCCCGTACCTCAACTCGTACATGGACATCCGGCGGTTCACCTCCCAGGCGCCGTCCGGTCTGGAGATCATCGCCAACGACGTCGACCCGGCCGTGTCCACGACGTTCAACGACGAGGACTACCGGCGCGCGATCGACGTGCTCGGCAAGCAGTACCCGGTCATCCTCACCGACTCCGGTACGGGCCTGCTCTACAGCGCCATGCGCGGCGTGCTGGACCTCGCCGACCAGCTGATCATCATCTCCACGCCGTCCGTGGACGGTGCGAGCAGTGCCAGTACGACGCTGGACTGGCTGTCCGCGCACGGGTACGCGGACCTCGTCTCGCGGTCCCTCACCGTGATCTCCGGGGTGCGCGAGACCGGCAAGATGATCAAGGTCGACGACATCGTGGCGCACTTCCGGACCCGGTGCCGGGGCGTGCTCGTCGTTCCGTTCGACGAGCATCTGGCCGCCGGCGCGGAGGTCGACCTCGACATGATGCGGCCGAAGGTGCGGGAGGCGTACTTCAACCTCGCGGCGCTGGTCGCCGAGGACTTCGTACGGCAACAGCAGTCGCACGGTCTGTGGACCTCCGACGGCAACCCGCCACCGGTCGCCGCCCCTCCGCTGCCCGGCCAGCCCTTCCCCGGCCAGCCCGTTCCGGGTCAGCCCATGCCCGGTCAGCCCGTTCCGGGTCAGCCCATGCCCGGTCAGGCCATGCCCGGTCAGGCCGCCCCCGGTCAGCCGGGCCCGTACCCCCAGCAGCCGCAGCCCGGACAGCCCCCGGCCCAGCCCGGCCACCCGTACCCGCAGGTCCCGGGCCAGCCCTATCCTCCTCACCCCGGCCCGCAGTAAGACACCGCAGCCGAGCGGCCCCTTTCGAGGGGCCGCTTTCGCGTGCGGGGCCGAAAACCGCCGTCAGGCCCTGGCCAGCGGTGCGTCACCGGTCTCGACCAATGAGCGCACCATGTCCGTCAACTCGTTGTTTCCGCAGGCCACATGGGGTGTTCGCGCCGTTGACGCTCGCGGTGGTCGCTGATAGACACACTCATCACTCATCTGATCAACCCGTCCTTCCCGTGCGAGCGATGACGTGAGGTCAGCGACCATGGAAACGAACGATCAGTACGGCGGTCACCACCGCACCCCGGGCCGCACCCGGCTCGTCATGGCGGCCGGCGCCGCCGCGCTCACCCTCAGCGCCGGACTCGCCACCCCGCTCAACCCGGCCCCGGAGCAGGCGCGGGCGGCCGACGACGGCACCGAGGTGCTGACCGTCGCGGTGGCGCAGAGCGTCGACTCGCTCAGCCCGTTCCTGGCGGTACGGCTGCTCAGTACGAGCATCCACCGGCTCACCTACGAGTACCTGACGAACTACGACCCCGAGGACAACCACGTCATCCCCGGTCTGGCCACCAAGTGGGAGTCGTCGCCGGACAAGCTGACCTGGACGTACACCATCCGCTCGGACTCCGCCTGGTCGGACGGCGAGCAGGCCACCGCCGAGGACGCGGCCTGGACGTTCAACACGATGATGACGGACCCCGGCGCGGCCACCGCGAACGGCAGCTACGTCGCCAACTTCGCGAAGGTGACCGCGCCGAGCCCCACCGAGCTGGTCATCGAGCTGAAGAAGCCGCAGGCCACGATGACGGCGCTGGACGTGCCGATCGTGCCCAAGCACGTGTGGGAGAAGGTCGACGACTACGCGGAGTTCAACAACGACAAGGACTTCCCCATCGTCGGCAACGGGCCGTTCGTCCTCACCGACTACAAGGCGGACAGCTATGTTCGGCTGAAGGCCAACAAGGACTTCTGGCGCGGGGCACCCAAGTTCGACGAGCTGGTCTTCCGCTACTACAAGGACCAGGACGCCGCGGTGTCGGCGCTGCGCAAGGGCGAGGTGTCGTTCGTCGCCGGGTCGCCGTCCCTGACGCCGGCCCAGACGGAGGCGCTGAAGAGCGAGAAGAACATCCGGGTCAACGACGCGCCGGGGCGCCGCTTCTACGCGCTGGCCACCAACCCGGGCGCCAGGGCGAAGAACGGCGAGAAGATGGGTGACGGACACCCCTCGCTGCTCGACCAGCGGGTGCGCAACGCGCTGTTCATGGCGGTGGACCGGAAGACCATCATCGACAAGGTGTTCCAGGGGCACGCCGTGGAGGGCGCCGGTTACATCCCGCCACGCTTCTCGCAGTACTTCTGGAAGCCGTCGGCCGACCAGGAGCTGGCGTACGACCCGGCGGAGGCGGCCCGGCTGCTCGACCGGGCCGGCTACAGGAAGAACGGCGACGGCAAACGGGTCGGCAAGGACGGCAAGCCGCTCGACTACCGCGTGCTGTGCCACGCCACCGACCCGAACGACAAGGCGATCGGCCAGTACCTCGAGGAGTGGTGGGACGACCTCGGCATCGGGGTGACGCTCAACTGCCTGGACAACGTGACCGATCCCTGGCTCGCCGGTGAGTACGACCTCGCCTTCGACGGCTGGTCGGTCAACCCGGACCCCGACTTCGTGCTGTCCATCCACACCTGCGCGGCGCTCCCGGCGACCCCGGAGGAGACCGGCGCGACCGACAACTTCATCTGCGACAAGACGTACGACGAGCTGTACGCGCGGCAGCTCGCCGAGTACGACGCCGGCAAACGGGCGGACATCGTCAAGCAGATGGAGTCGCGGCTGTACGACCTCGGGTACATGAACGTCATGGCGTATCCGAACGCGGTCGAGGCGTACCGCACGGACCAGATCGAGTCGATCACCACCATGCCGGCGAAGGCGGGCAACATCTACGGCCAGGACGGCTACTGGAGCTGGTGGTCGGCGGTGCCGGCGGACACCGGTGACGGGGGCGGTGACGCGTCGTCGACGGGCGTGGTCATCGGGATCGTCGCGGGTGTCGTCGTCCTCGCGGGGCTGGGGGTCTTCGCGGCGATGCGGCGACGGGCCACGGCCGAGAACCGCGAGTAGGCGGCGAACGGACACCCATGACCGCTGACGCGACATCCGCATCGGCAGGGGGCACGGGGGCCACCGGTCCGGCGAAGGACGGACCGGCGACCGTCCGCGGGCCACGCCGGCCACGTGGTGGCCGTATCACCACCGCGTATCCGCGCTATGTGGCGGGCAGGCTCGCCGGTGCGGCCGTGTCCCTGCTCGCCGTCCTCGTCACCAGCTTCTTCCTCTTCCGGCTGATCCCCGGCGACCCGGTGAAGTTCATGACCGGCGGCCGTCAGGTGTCGGCCGAGCAACTGGCCGTCTACCGAGAGCAGTTCGGACTCGACCTGCCGCTGTGGCAGCAGTTCACCGACTACTGCGGCAAGGCGCTCACCGGTGATCTGGGGATGTCGTACCAGTTCAACGCGCCGGTGGTCGACAAGATCACGGAGGCGCTGCCGAACACGCTGCTGCTCACCGGTACCGCCTTCGTCCTCTACACGGCGCTCGGGATCGTCCTGGGCACCCGGTCGGCGTGGCGGCACGGGCGGCTCGGCGACAAGCTCAACACCGGGCTGGCGCTGACGCTGTACTCCCTCCCCTCCTTCTGGCTGGGCCTGCTGCTGATCACCACGCTGTCGGTGGGGATCGGGCCGCTGCCGGGGCTGTTCCCGACCGGTGGCATGGAGTCGGGCGGAGAGGAGGGCTTCGCGTACGTCGCGGACGTGGCGCACCACCTGGTGCTGCCGGTGGTGACGCTGGTGGCCGTGGATTACGGGCAGACGCTGCTGGTGACGCGGTCGGCGCTGCTGGACGAGATGGGCAGCGACTATCTGACGACCGCGCGGGCCAAGGGGCTGCGCGACGACCTCGTACGGCGTCGGCACGCGGTGCCCAACGCGCTGCTGCCGACCGTGACGCTGATCTTCATCAACCTCGGGCGGACGGTGGCCGGTGTGATCCTGGTGGAGACGGTCTTCTCCTGGCCGGGTCTGGGAGGGCTGTTCTACCAGGCGTTGAGCGTGCCCGACCTGCCGCTGGTGCAGGGGCTGTTCTTCGTGTTCGCCGCCGCGGTGGTCGTGATGAACACGCTCGCCGATCTGATCTATCCGCTGTTCGATCCCCGGGTGGGCCGATGACGACCGAGAAGACACCGGCCGCGCGCCCCCGCGCCCTGGCGTGGCAGCGGCGCCGGGCCTCGGCCGCGCGGTTCTGGCGGCAGTACCGCACCCACCGGGCCGGCCTCTTCGGCCTCGCCACGCTCGCGCTGTTCGCGCTGCTCGCCCTGGCCGCTCCACTGGTCGTCGGATCCGACGTGGCCGACGTGACCGGCGCGCCGGGCAGCCCGCTGGAGAGCCCGAGCGCGGAACTCCCCTTCGGGGCCGACCGGTTCGGGCGGAACCTGCTCGGTCTGGTGATCTGGGGTGCGCGGGTGTCGCTGCTGGTGGGGCTGCTGGCGGCCGTGCTGTCGGTGGCGATCGGCACGGTGATCGGAGTGACGGCGGGGCACTTCCGGGGCTGGTACGCGACGGTGGTGATGCGGATCACCGACTGGTTCCTGGTGATGCCGACGCTGGTGCTGGCGATCGCGCTGGCCACGGTGATGTCCCGCTCGCTGCTGACGATCGTCGTGGCGATCGGGGTGACGACCTGGCCGACGACGGCCCGGCTGGTGCGGGCGCAGACGCTGGCGGTGGAGACCCGGCCGTACATCGAGCGGGCGCGGGCGCTCGGCGGCGGGCACTGGCACATCATGTCCCGGCACGTGCTGCCCAATGTGATGCCGCTGGTGCTGGCGCAGACGACGCTGATCATCTCCTCGGCGATCCTGGCGGAGGCGACGCTGGCCTTCCTGGGACTCGGTGATCCGACGGTGGTGTCGTGGGGCGGGCTGCTGCAGGACGCGCGGGAGGCGGGCGCGGTCAGTGCCGGGCACTGGTGGTACCTGGTGCCGCCGGGCATCGCCATCGCCGTGGTGGCGCTGGCGTTCACACTGTGCGGACGGGCCGTGGAGTCCGTCCTCAACCCCAGGCTGGGGGTGTCCCGTTGAGTCTGCTCGACGTCAGAGGGCTGACGGTCACGTACGCGGGCGGGGCGGCCGCCGTGCGCGGGGTGGATCTGCGGCTGGACGCGGGCCGCAAGCTGGGGATCGCCGGGGAGTCGGGCTGCGGCAAGTCCACCCTGGCGCTGGCGCTGCTGCGGCTGCTCCCGGCCGGGACCCGGGTCGACGGGGAGATCCTGCTGGACGGCGAGGACGTACTGACCATGAAGTGGGGCCGGGTACGGGCGGTCCGCTGGGCGGGGGCGTCCATCGTGTTCCAGGGTGCGATGCACTCCCTCAACCCCGTGCGGCGCATCGGCGACCAGATCGCCGAGCCGATCCTGCTGCACCGGAAGGCCACCCCGGCCGGGGCGCGGAAGAGGACCGGGGAACTGCTGGAGCACGTCGGTCTTCCGGCCGCCCGTGCGTCGGCGTACCCGCACGAGCTGTCCGGCGGTCAGCGGCAGCGCGTCATGATCGCCATGGCGCTGGCCTGCGATCCGCGGCTGATCATCGCTGATGAGCCGACGACCGCGCTGGATGTGATGATCCAGGCGCAGATCCTGCGACTGATCGAACAACTGGTCGTGGACCAGGAGGTGGGGCTGATCATGATCAGCCATGACCTCGCGGTGCTCGCCGGCACCTGTGACCGGCTCGCGGTGATGTACGCGGGCCGGATGGTCGAGGAGGGCCCGGCGGGAGAGGTGTACGAGGCCGCCCGCCACCCCTACGCCCAGGCGCTGTCGGCCGCGTTCCCGCGCATCGGCGACCCGGCGTCGCGCTTCGCGCCGCGCGGCCTGCCGGGGGACCCGCCGGACCCGGCGGCGCTGCCG
>NZ_NCTE01000298.1 GCF_002114215.1 Streptomyces sp. 13-12-16
CGCGACCGCCGTGAGCGCGGCCGCGACCGTGACCGCGGTGAGCGTGGCGACCGCGGCGACCGCGGTGAGCGCGGTGACCGCGGGGACCGTCGCGGCAAGGGCGACGACCAGCAGCAGGGCCAGGGCCGTCAGCAGAACCAGCAGGGCGGCGGCGGCCGGCAGGACCGCCAGCAGCACGACGACGACGACTTCGAGGGCGGCCGTCGTGGCCGTCGCGGGCGCTACCGCGACCGTCGTGGCCGTCGTGGCCGCGACGACATGGCCTCCGAGCCGCAGCTCACCGAGGACGACGTCCTGATCCCGGTCGCGGGCATCCTGGACATCCTCGACAACTACGCGTTCATCCGGACCTCCGGCTACCTGCCCGGCCCGAACGACGTGTACGTCTCCCTCGCCCAGGTCCGCAAGAACGGCCTGCGCAAGGGCGACCACGTCACCGGCGCCGTGCGCCAGCCCAAGGAGGGCGAGCGCCGCGAGAAGTTCAACGCGCTGGTCCGCCTGGACTCCGTCAACGGCATGGCGCCCGAACACGGCCGCGGCCGCCCGGAGTTCAACAAGCTCACCCCGCTGTACCCGCAGGACCGCCTCCGCCTGGAGACGGACCCGGGCGTGCTCACCACGCGGATCATCGACCTCGTGTCGCCGATCGGCAAGGGCCAGCGCGGTCTGATCGTGGCCCCGCCGAAGACCGGCAAGACCATGATCATGCAGGCGATCGCCAACGCGATCACCCACAACAACCCCGAGTGCCACCTGATGGTCGTCCTCGTCGACGAGCGTCCGGAAGAGGTCACCGACATGCAGCGGTCGGTGAAGGGCGAGGTCATCTCCTCGACCTTCGACCGCCCGGCCGAGGACCACACCACGGTCGCCGAGCTCGCCATCGAGCGCGCCAAGCGTCTGGTGGAGCTGGGCCACGACGTCGTCGTGCTGCTCGACTCGATCACGCGTCTGGGCCGTGCGTACAACCTCGCCGCCCCGGCCTCCGGCCGCATCCTGTCCGGTGGTGTCGACTCGACCGCCCTGTACCCGCCGAAGCGCTTCTTCGGTGCGGCCCGCAACATCGAGGACGGCGGCTCGCTGACCATCCTCGCCACCGCCCTGGTGGACACCGGGTCCCGCATGGACGAGGTGATCTTCGAGGAGTTCAAGGGCACCGGCAACATGGAGCTCAAGCTCGACCGGAAGCTCGCCGACAAGCGCATCTTCCCCGCGGTGGACGTCGACGCGTCCGGTACCCGCAAGGAGGAGATCCTGCTCGGCAACGAGGAACTGGCCGTCGTCTGGAAGCTGCGCCGGGTGCTGCACGCGCTCGACCAGCAGCAGGCGATCGAGCTGCTCCTCGACAAGATGAAGCAGACCAAGTCGAACGCCGAGTTCCTGATGCAGATCCAGAAGACGACGCCGGGCAACGGCGACTGACGTCGCGCTTTCCACCGGAAGGGCCGCTCCCGCGAGGGAGCGGCCCTTCCGCGTGCTCCGTCCGCCCCGATCGCGGGACGATGGATGGCGTACGGCCGTGAGGGCCGGGCCCGACACCGGGTGCGGGGGAGGGCAGCCGACCGAGGACGAGCCGAGGACGAGCCGAGGAGCACATGTCCGCCGAGAGCACACCGGACCACCGGGGCAAGGGACGCCGGGGCCTGAAGGCCGCGGCCTGGGCCGCCGCCGGCATCGTCGCCCTCGGCGGCACCGGCGCCGGATACGTGTACTTCGAGCTCAACGGCAACATCGAGAGCCTCGACATCGACCGGGTCCTCGGCGCCGACCGGCCCGAGGAGGCCGGCGACGGCTCCGAGAACATCCTCGTCCTCGGCTCCGACACCCGCTCCGGCGGCAACAAGGAGCTCGGCGGCGGCACCGACGACGGAAGCGCCCGCTCCGACACCGCGATGATCGTGCACGTCCACGAGGGCCACAGGAGGGCGAGCGTGGTCTCCGTCCCGCGCGACACCGTCGTCGACCGCCCCGAGTGCACCGACACCGACGGCGGCACCCACCCCGCGGCGCGCGGTGTGATGTTCAACTCCGCCTACGCCACGGGCGGGGCGGCCTGCGCGGTGAAGACCGTCGAGTCCATCACCGGCCTGCGCATGGACCACTACCTGGAGGTCGACTTCACCGGCTTCCGGAAGATCGTCGACGAACTCGGCGGCGTCGAGGTCACCACCGGCGAGGACATCGAGGACCCGGACAGCCACCTCGACCTGAAGGCCGGCACCCACCGGCTCGACGGCGAACAGGCCCTCGGCCTGGTGCGCACCCGGCACGGCGTCGGCGACGGCTCCGACCTCGGCCGCATCCGGCTCCAGCAGGCCTTCGCCAAGGCCCTGGTACGGCAGATCGGGGAGGTCGGCGTCCTCACCGGCCCCAAGAAGCTGTACGACCTCGCCGACACCGCCACCGAGGCCGTCACCACCGACTCCGACCTCGGCTCGGTCAACGCCCTGATGTCCTTCGCGTCCGGCCTGAGGAACATCACCCCCGAAGGCCTGCACATGATCACCATGCCGGTGACCTACGACCCGGCGGACGCCAACCGCGTCCTGATCGAGAAAACCAAGGCCAGGCAGGTCTGGAACGCCCTGAAGAACGACAGGCCGATCCCCGGGAGCGCCACGGAAGGAACGGCCACGGATGAGGCGGGGGGCGTGGTGACTCCCTGAGGGGCGCGGTGCCGTACCGATGTGCGGCTCCGCCGGGCGGGCGCGACCGGCCCCCGGCCGGCCCGCAGGGAATACACGACGCGAACCCCCGGTTTTGGGTGATGGCGCCAGTCCTGGCAGACTGGTAAGTCGGCCCCGGTTCACGCCTCCGCACCCCGCGGATGCGACCCGGTGCCCTCCCGAACCTAGGAGACACCTTGAAGCGCGACATCCACCCCGAGTACGTCGAGACGCAGGTCAGCTGCACCTGTGGCGCGTCGTTCACCACCCGCAGCACGATCTCCGGCGGCGCCATCCGCGCCGAGGTCTGCTCCGAGTGCCACCCGTTCTACACGGGCAAGCAGAAGATCCTCGACACCGGTGGCCGTGTGGCCCGCTTCGAGGCCCGCTTCGGCAAGGCCGCCGGCTCCAAGAAGTAGCGAGCCCCATACCGCCGGTCCACGGCCGTGCCCCCGCTCACGCGAGTGAGCCGAAGGAGCGCGTCGGTGGCGAGGGCGCGAGCGCGCGGAGGCCCCAAGGGCCGAGCACGATCGTGTCCTCGACACCGACGCGAGCGCTCCGGAGGCGAACCGCGCGGACGAAGGGGGCAGGCCGGGACCGGCGTTTTTGGTCGCCCGTCCTTCACCCACGTAATCGCAGGAGCCCAAGATGTTCGAGGCCGTCGAGGAACTCGTCGCCGAGCACGCCGACCTGGAGAAGAAGCTCGCCGACCCGTCGGTCCACGCCGACCAGGCCAACGCGCGCAAGCTGAACAAGCGCTACGCCGAGCTCACCCCGATCGTCGCCACGTACCGCTCCTGGAAGCAGACGGGCGACGACATCGAGACCGCGCGCGAACTGGCCGCCGACGACCCCGACTTCGCCGCCGAGGTCAAGGACCTGGAGAAGCAGCGCGAGGAGCTCACCGAGAAGCTCCGCCTGCTGCTGGTCCCGCGCGACCCCAGCGACGACAAGGACGTCATCCTCGAGATCAAGGCGGGCGCGGGAGGCGACGAGTCCGCCCTGTTCGCCGGTGACCTGCTGCGCATGTACCTGCGGTACGCCGAGCGCGTCGGCTGGAAGACCGAGATCATCGACGCCACCGAGTCCGAGCTGGGCGGCTACAAGGACGTCCAGGTGGCCGTGAAGGCCCGCGGGCAGATCGAGCCCGGTCAGGGCGTGTGGGCCCGGCTGAAGTACGAGGGCGGCGTGCACCGCGTGCAGCGCGTGCCGGCCACCGAGTCGCAGGGCCGCATCCACACCTCCGCCGCCGGTGTCCTGGTGACGCCCGAGGCGGAGGAGGTCGACGTCGAGATCAACCCGAACGACCTGCGCATCGACGTCTACCGGTCCTCCGGCCCCGGCGGGCAGTCCGTCAACACCACCGACTCCGCCGTGCGCATCACGCACATCCCGACCGGAGTCGTCGCCTCCTGCCAGAACGAGAAGAGCCAGCTCCAGAACAAGGAGCAGGCACTGCGTATCCTGCGCTCCAGGCTGCTCGCGGCGGCGCAGGAGGAGGCGGAGCGGGAGGCCGCCGACGCCCGTCGCAGCCAGGTCCGCACCGTCGACCGCTCCGAGAAGATCCGCACGTACAACTTCCCGGAGAACCGCATCTCGGACCACCGCGTCGGCTTCAAGGCGTACAACCTCGACCAGGTCCTGGACGGGGAGCTCGCCGCGGTGATCCAGGCCTGTGTCGACGCGGACTCCGCCGCCAAGCTCGCCGCCGCGTAAATCCCGTAGACAGCCCGGAGGACCGTCGTGAACCTGCTGCTCGCCGAGGTGGCCCAGGCCACCCAGCGGCTCGCCGACGCCGGCGTGCCCTCGCCGCGCACCGACGCGGAGGAGCTCGCCGCGTTCGTGCACGGCGTCAAGCGCGGCGAGCTGCACACCGTGAAGGACTCCGACTTCGACGCCCGGTACTGGGAGGTCATCGCCCGCCGCGAGGCCCGCGAGCCGCTCCAGCACATCACCGGGCGGGCGTACTTCCGCTACCTGGAGCTCCAGGTCGGCCCCGGGGTGTTCGTCCCGCGGCCCGAGACCGAGTCGGTGGTCGGCTGGGCGATAGACGCCGTCCGCGCGATGGACGTCGTCGAGCCCTGCATCGTCGACCTGTGCACCGGCTCGGGCGCCATCGCGCTGGCGCTGGCCCAGGAGGTCCCGCGCTCGCGCGTGTACGCCGTGGAGCTGTCCGAGGACGCCCTGAGGTGGACCCGAAAGAACATGGAGGGGTCCAGGGTCGAGCTGCGCCAGGGAGACGCCCTGACGGCCTTCCCCGACCTCGACGGCCAGGTCGACCTGGTCGTCTCCAACCCGCCGTACATCCCGCTCACCGAGTGGGAGTACGTTGCCCCGGAGGCCCGCGACTACGATCCCGACCTCGCGCTGTTCTCCGGTGAGGACGGCCTCGACCTGATCCGCGGCCTGGAGCGCACCGCGCACCGGCTGCTGCGGCCCGGCGGAGTGGTCGTCGTCGAGCACGCCGACACCCAGGGCGGGCAGGTGCCGTGGATCTTCGCCGAGGAGCGGGGGTGGGCCGACGCGGCCGACCACCCCGACCTGAACAGGCGCCCCCGGTTCGCCACCGCCCGCAAGGCGATGCCGTGAGCACCCCGCATACTTCATTCCCCCAGCAGCACCCGTACGAGGAGGCCCGCTAGATGGCTCGGCGATACGACACCAACGACGCGACCGACCGCACGACCGGTCTGCGCGAGGCCGCGTCCGCCGTCCGCCGGGGCGAACTCGTGGTGCTGCCGACGGACACCGTGTACGGGATCGGCGCCGACGCGTTCACCTCGGAGGCCGTCGCCGACCTGCTGGACGCCAAGGGCCGGGGCCGCAACATGCCCACACCCGTGCTCATCGGCTCCCCGAACACCCTGCACGGCCTGGTCACCGACTTCTCCGAGCTGGCCTGGGAGCTGGTCGACGCGTTCTGGCCGGGCGCGCTGACGCTGGTCGCCAGGCACCAGCCGTCGCTGCAGTGGGACCTCGGGGACACCCGGGGCACGGTCGCCGTGCGGATGCCGCTGCACCCGGTCGCCATCGAGCTGCTCACCGAGGTCGGGCCCATGGCCGTGTCCTCGGCGAACCTGACCGGCCACCCGGCGCCGGAGAACTGCGACGCCGCGCAGGAGATGCTCGGCGACTCCGTCTCCGTGTACCTGGACGGCGGACCCACCCCGGGGAACGTGCCCTCCTCCATCGTCGACGTCACCCGGCCCGTGCCCGTGCTGCTGCGCGAGGGCGCGATCTCGCCGGAGGAGCTGCGCAAGGTGGTACCCGACCTCGAGGTGGCGAATTGACGGCCCCTGAGTCGGGGCGTGGCATAGGCAACGGGGAATCCAGCGCGGAGATCACGACGACCTTCGGTTTTCCACGCGACACCTTCCGCATCCTCCACGTCAGTACCGGAAACGTGTGCCGCTCGCCCGTCACCGAGCGGCTGACCCGGCATTTCGTGAGCCAACGGCTGGGGATCCTGGGCGGCGGGCTGATCGTGGAGAGCGCGGGGACCTGGGGGCACGAGGGTGCGCCCATGGAGGCCCACGCCGAGACCGTGCTGGCGGAGTTCGGGGCGGACGCTTCGGGGTTCGTGGGACGGGAACTGCTGGACGAGCACGTGATCCGGGCGGACCTCGTGCTGACCGCCACGCGGGATCACCGGGCGCAGGTCATCTCCATGGGGCATTCCGCCGGGCTGCGGACGTTCACGCTGAAGGAGTTCACGCGGCTGGTCAACGCCATCGATCCGGCGACCCTGCCGCCGCTGGACGAGGGGCTGGTGATGCGGGCGCGGGCGTTGGTGCGGGCCGCCGCGGCGCTGCGCGGATGGCTGCTGGCGCCGACGGCCGAGGCGGACGAGGTGTACGACCCGTACGGGGCGCCGCTGACGTTCTTCCGGTCGATCGGGGACGAGATATACGAGGCGCTGGACCCGGTGGTGACGGCGCTGACCGGGGTGCCCGCCCGGGCGTAGTGGGCCGGTCGCTGCCGGGGCGGGTTCACAGGGCCTCCGGCGTCGTTCCGCCGTGCCCGCCCTCCTCCCCTCGCCCGAGAGGCAGGGGAGGCACCCCCGTCGCCCTGCGGAACGACTGCCCGCAGCGACGTCGGGCGTAGCAGCGGGGGCGTTTTCGGGGTGTGCGGCCTACATTGGGCGGTATGACGGTAGGGCATGCCCTTGAGGTCGATGTGGTGCGGCGGCAGGATCCCGAGCTGGCCGATGTGCTGCTCGCGGAGTGGGAGCGGCAGTCCGGTTCGCTCCAGCTGATCGCCGCCGAGAACTTCATGTCGCCGGCCGTGCTGGCCGCCCTCGGTTCGCCGCTGGCCAACAAGTACGCCGAGGGGTACCCCGGCAACCGGCACCACGGCGGCTGCGAGGTCGTCGACGTCGCCGAGCGCCTCGCCGTGGAGCGGGCGAAGGCGCTGTTCGGCGCCGAGCACGCCAACGTGCAGGCGCACTCCGGCTCGTCCGCCGTGCTCGCCGCGTACGCCGTCCTGCTGCGCCCCGGCGACACCGTCCTCGCCCTCGGCCTGCCCCACGGCGGTCACCTCACCCACGGCTCGCCCGCCAACTTCTCCGGCCGCTGGTTCGACTTCGTCGGCTACGGCGTGGACGCGGAGAGCGGGCTCATCGACCACGACCAGGTCCGCGCCCTCGCGCACGCGCGCCGCCCCAAGGCGATCGTGTGCGGCTCCATCGCCTACCCCCGCCACATCGACTACGCGTTCTTCCGCGAGGTCGCCGACGAGGTGGGCGCCCATCTGATCGCCGACGCCGCGCATCCCATGGGCCTCGTCGCCGGGGGAGCGGCGCCCAGCCCGGTGCCGTACGCGGACATCGTGTGCGCGACGACGCACAAGGTGCTGCGGGGACCGCGCGGCGGGATGATCCTGTGCGGCGCCGAGCTGGCCGAGCGCGTCGACCGTGCCGTCTTCCCCTTCACCCAGGGCGGCGCCCAGATGAACACCGTCGCGGCCAAGGCCGTCGCGTTCGGGGAGGCGGCGACACCGGCGTTCGCCGCGTACGCGCACCAGGTGGTCGCCAACGCGCGGGCCCTGGCCGCAGCCCTGGCCGCCGAGGGGCTGGCCGTCACCACCGGCGGCACCGACACCCACCTGATCACCGCCGACCCGGCGCCGCTCGGCGTCGACGGACGCACGGCGCGCGGCCGGCTCGCG
>NZ_NCTE01000299.1 GCF_002114215.1 Streptomyces sp. 13-12-16
CCCCCCGCCGGTGCCACAGCTCCAGCAGCAGCTCGCGTTCCCGCGTGACGAAGTCCGTCCCCGCCCGCCCGAGCCGCCCCCGGTGCCGCAGGAACGCCAGTGACGTCGCGTACGCCTCGTACTCGGCGACCGACCGCGCCGCCGCCCTCCCGCCGTGACGGCGCGCGTACTGCCGGGCGACGCGCCGGGCCCGCATCGAGCCCAGCGCGAACGGCTCCGCCGCATTGAGCCACCCGGCGGCCACGTAGGCGGGCAGCTCCGCCCGCACGGTCCGCAGCTCCCGCTGCCGCGTCCACACCACCAGCCAGGTCAGCAGCCCGAACACCGGCACCATGAAGACCGCGTACACCGCGAGGAAGCCGTACTGGCCGAGCGCCGAGGAGCCGTTCCACAGCGCGTGCACGCCCATCGCGAGGAGCAGCCCGCCGAGCGGCAGCAGCACGCGCCGGGCCCGCTGCCGGTCCGTGGACAGCGCGGCGATGCCGAAGCCGATCCCGGTGAGCACGGTGAACAGGGGGTGCGCGAACGGCGACATCACGACACGGACGAAGAAGGTCGCCGCGGTGACCGAGGCGATGCCGCTGTCGCCGGTGAGCTGGTCGGTGCCGAAGGCGGTGCCGAGGTAGAGGATGTTCTCGGTGAACGCGAAGCCGGTGGCGGTGACCCCGGCTATCACCACGCCGTCGAGGATCCCGGTGAAGTCGCGTCTGCGGAACAGGAACACCAGCAGGACGGCTGCGGCCTTCGCGGACTCCTCCACCACCGGCGCTATGACGGTCGAGCCGAGGGTGTCGGCGCCGGTCGGGTCGGCGGTCGCCGTCGCTATCCACCGGGTGGCGAAGCTGTTCGCGACGATCGCCATCAGCGCCGCCGCACAGGCACCCCAGGCGAAGGAGAACAGCAGGTTCCGCCAGGGTCCGGGCTCGACCCGGTCCAGCCACCGGAAGGCGGCGACGAGCAGCGGCACGGGCAGGACGGCGAGGCCGAGCCCGACCAGGAACCCCCGCGTCCCGGTCTGCTCGCGCACCAGCGCGAGGATGACCAGCCCGGACAGGGCGAGCAGCGTGATCAGCGCGCCGTACCGCACCCAGGGCCGCTGCCACCAGTGCGTGTGCCGCGGCGCTCCGCCGGGGGCGGCGCCGGGAGGCGTCGGGTACGGGGGACTGATGGCCACGGGATCGACCCTCACGAGGCGGGGTTGTATCAGGCTCGGTCTGCTGCCTGCTCGTCCCGCGGTACGTGGCGGAAGAGCACGTCGTTCACGACATGACCCTTCTCCAGCCCCTGCGCCTCGAAACGGGTGAGCGGCCGGAAGGCGGGACGCGGCGCGAAACCGCCGTCCGGCCGCGTGTTCTCGAAGCAGGGGTGTGCGGTGAGCACCTCCAGCATCTGCTCCGCGTACGGCTCCCAGTCGGTGGCGCAGTGCAGCACCGCACCCGGCGCGAGGCGGGTCGCGGCGAGGGTGAGGAACTCCGGCTGGATCAGCCGCCGCTTGTGGTGCCGCTTCTTCGGCCAGGGGTCGGGGAAGTAGACGCGCAGCCCGCCGAGGGAGCCGGGGGAGAGCATCTCGCGCAGCAGGATGATCGCGTCACCGTTGCCGACCCGTACGTTGGTCAGCCCGAGCCGGTCGGCGAGGTTGAGCAGATTGCCCTGGCCGGGGGTGTGGACGTCCACGGCGAGGATGTTGGTGGCCGGGTCGGCGGCGGCCATCCGCGCGGTGGCCTCGCCCATGCCGAAGCCGATCTCCAGGACGACGGGATTGTCGTTGCCGAAGAACTCCGCGAGGTCGAGCCGCCGGCTGCCGTCGATGTCGAAGCCCCAGGCGGGCCACAGCCGCTGCAGGGCGTCCGCCTGTCCGGCGGTCACCCGGCTGCGCCGCGGCTGGAAGCTCCGGATCCGCCGCTCGAAGTGCGACCCGGCGGGATCGGCCTTCGGTCCGTCGGGAAACCGGGGCTCCCCCTTGGCCCGGGTATGCCGGACGGCCACCCCGGACGTGTGCGGCGAGTCCTGGCCGGGGGCGGGACGAAGGGCTTCGGAAGCGTTAACGGTGTCAGACACAGTGCCTCCGATTTTACGGGGCCCGCGCACCGACCCCCCGAGCGGAATCCGGGACGGCCTCCACGGGGGTGGTGGGTCAGCGCTCCGCCGCCTCCAGCGCCGCCCGTGCCCGTCGTGCGACCTCGCGGCCGATCGGCAGGGATGCCGTCGCCGCCGGGGAGGGGGCGTTCAGCACGTGGACCGTGCGGGCGGTCTCCTGGATCAGGAAGTCGTCGGCCAGGGTGCCGTCCCGCAGCACCGCCTGGGCCCGCACCCCGGCCGCCGCCGGCACCAGGTCGTCCTCCCGCACCGCGGGCAGCAGTCGGCGCACGGCCCGGGTGAAGGCCTGCCGGGAGAGCGAGCGGTGCAGTTCACCGGTGCCGTACCGCCAGTGGCGGCGGGCCAGCTGCCAGGAGCCCGGCCAGGCCAGGGTCGTCCCCAGCTCGCGCGGACGCACCGTGCGCCAGTCGTAGCCCTCGCGGGCCAGTGCCGGTACCGCGTTGGGGCCGACGTGGACGCCGCCGTCGATGCCCCGGGTGAGGTGGACGCCGAGGAAGGGGAACGCCGGGTCGGGCACCGGGTAGACCAGGCCGCGCACCAGTTCCGGCCGGGCCAGCTCGTAGTACTCGCCGCGGAACGGCACGATCCGGGCACCGGGCTCGTCGCCGGTGCGGCGGGCGATCTCGTCGCAGTGCAGACCGGCGCAGTTCACCAGCACCCGGCCGCGTACGACGTCGCCGCCGGCCGTCAGGACGGCGACCCCCCGGTCGGGGCGGCGGTCGACGCGTACCACCCGGGCCCCGTAGCGGATCTCCGCGCCCGCCGCCTGCGACGCCTGAGCGAGCCGGCCGGCCACCGCGGTGAAGTCGCAGATGCCGGTGGTGCCGACGTGGATGGCCGCCAGGCCGTCGACCTCCGGCTCGTACTCCGCGATCTGCGCGCCGCACAGCTCGCGGACCGCGATGCCGTTCTCCCGGCCGCGCTGGACCAGGGCGTGCAGCCGGGGCAGCTCCTCGCGGGTCGTGGCGACGATCAGCTTGCCCGTCACGGCGTGCGGTATGCCGTACTCCGCGCAGAACTTGACCATCTCCGCGGCGCCCGACACCGCGTACCGCGCCTTCAGCGAGCCGGGGCGGTAGTAGACGCCGCTGTGGATGACGCCGCTGTTGCGGCCCGTCTGGTGCCGGGCGGGGCCCGGCTCCTTCTCCAGCACCGCGACCCGCGTGCCCGGCGCCGCGCGCGTGAGCGCGTACGCCGTCGACAGGCCGACGATCCCGCCGCCGATCACCAGTACGTCGCAGTCGTACGACCGCCCCGTCACCACCCGCACCACCTCCCGCGTCCGATAGTGCACTGCGCCACTGACAACGCCTTCAAACCCGAAGGGCGGGTTCTCGGCGCGGATCGGGTCAGGCGGTCGTCATCAGCAGCGGGCGGGCGCGCTCGCGCAGTTCGACCACGCGGGGTTCGTCGCCGTAGGGCTCCAGACGGTGCAGGAGGTCCCTGACGTACTCGGTGGTGCGGACGGACGAGATGCGGCCCGCGACCTCCACCGCGCGGACGCCCTGCTCGCAGGCCGCGTCCAGGTTGCCCGACTCCAGTTCGGCGACCGCCGAGACGACCAGCCGCAGTCCGTGCGAGCGCACGAACTCCTCCGTCGGGCTGGACAGCGCCTGCTCGGTGAAGCGGCGGACCTGGCGGGGCGCCTTCAGGTCGCGGTAGCACTCCGCGGCGTCGGCGGCGAAACGGTCGTAGGAGTAGAAGCCGAGCCAGGTCGGGTCGCTGTCGCCGGGACGGGAGCGTTCCAGCCAGCTCTCCGCCGACTTCAGGGCGGCACCGGCCGCCTGGGCGTCGCCCGCGCGTGCGTGCGCGCGTGCCTCGACGAGGCGGAAGAAGCTCAGGGTGCGGGCGGTGGCCAGCCCCCGGTTGCGCTCCAGCGCGGCCTGGGCGAGGTCCACGCCCTCGTCGCCGAAGCCCCGGTAGGTCGCCTGCAGCGACATCGAGGCGAGCACGTAACCGCCCAGCGGGACGTCGGCCGCCGCGCGGGCCAGGCGCAGGGCCTGGATGTAGTAGCGCTGGGCGGCCTCCTGCTGGCCCGTGTCGAAGGCCATCCAGCCGGCCAGGCGGGTGAGTTCGGCCGCCGCGCCGAAGAGGGAGCGGCCGACGTCGTCGGAGTAGGAGCCGAGCAGCAGCGGGGCCGCCTCGACCCTCAGGCATTCGGGGACCATCGACGAACGCCAGTCCCCTCCGCCGTACTTGGAGTCCCAGCGCCGGGCGTCCTCGGCGGCCTCCCGCAGTTTCCGCACATCGCTGTGGCCGACTTTGGACGGTGTCCCGGAGCCGTCGGCGGGGTTCGCCTCACGCGCCACCGAACTGTCGGCCGGGGTTATCAGCCAGCGTGACGCGGGCGTCGCGTACGCGCTCACCGCGAACGATCCGGCGAGCGACTGCCAGATGCCGCCGGAGCCGGCCCTGCGGCCCGCCAGGTCCAGCCGGTACAGCTCCGTGGCGGAGCGCACCGCCTGTCCGACGTCACGGGGGAAGGCGAGTCCCACCTCGGGTGCGGGGTCCGCGTCCGCCAGGCCGATCTCGTGGAGCGGCACCGGACGGCCCAGCTTCTGGCCGATGGCGGCGGCGATCAGGTGCGGAGCGGCGCCCTGCGGCACCATGCCCTTCGACACCCAGCGCGCCACCGACGTCTTGTCGTAGCGAAGCGTCAGTCCTCGCTGGGCGCCAAGGTCGTTGACGCGTCGCGCGAGACCCGCGTTGGAGATTCCCGCGAGGGCGAGAACGGCGCCGAGCTTTTCGTTCGGCCCGCGTTGCTCCCTGGACATGCGCCACCCCTCGACACAGACGGCTGCCGCGCTGGCATAACCATGCGGCATTCGTAAACCCAGCGTAGTTCGCCGCATCCCAAGCGTTAAGGGGCATTCTTCCGGATGGCGGGATTGTGGTCCGTACTGAAGTACGGGTCCGATACGCGCAGTTGCGGCGCGCTCCCGGTGTGTGGCCGTGCGCCCGTGTGTGCGCTCTTCTCCGGCCATCGCGGGAGCGGTTCCATGGTCGGTGCGTGGGTCGGCCCGCTGTACTGGATCCAGTGGGCTGGGGGACACCGCCGCCTTCATCCCCGCGGGCGGTGGAACGGTCCGGGAGGCGTGTTCCGTCTCCCGGACCGCGCGACCGCCCAGCGGTGCGCAGAGCCTGTACGGAGCGTGTTCGAGACTGGCCTCACCGCTCCGATTTGGCCGAAAAACGACCCCACTCCTTCGGGTGTATCACCGCTTCTACGCTGGTAGTTGACGGCGCGTTGGGGGTCCAAGGGGCGCGCTGCGGGGGCGCATTCGCGTCGTGATGGCCTGGTCGACCGCCCGGCGCCGGTACGGTGACTCCTCCGTGGCGGGCGCCTGTCCGGGGCGGGGCGAGTGTCTCCGCCGGGGCGCATTCGACGGAGCGCGTACGGCTCCGGCACCCCTCCTGAGCGCCTCCTTCATGGCAGCATGGGGAACCGGTTCGTACGGTGCACTGGTTGTCCACGGCATGTGGAGGCGGCGATGCGGTGGTTGGTGGGATGGAGCAGCACCGCCGCGGGCGCCACGGGGTTCGGCCCCACCGGCTCCGCCGGCGCCACCGGGGTGGACGGCGAGACCGTGCACCCCGTGGGGTCCCAGCTGCTGTGGGGTGACCCCGACCCGCTCTGGGCGGTCGGCGACTGGCGCCCCGACGAGGTGCGGGTGGTCAAGGCCGACGAGCAGACCCGGATCGCCGTCCTCGGCACGTGCGGGGCCTCCGACGAGCAACTGCGCGTCGCGCTGTTCGCCGCGCGGGGCGGGGCGCTGCGGCACCTGACCGCCTGGCCGGGGAGCTACACGGCGGTCGTGCAGGTGGGGCGCCGGGTCACCGTGTGCGGCGATCTCGCCGGTGCCCGGCCGGTCT
The DNA here is from genome assembly GCF_002114215.1 of Streptomyces sp. 13-12-16. GTDB lineage: Bacteria > Actinomycetota > Actinomycetes > Streptomycetales > Streptomycetaceae > Streptomyces. Next base: position 5,971 of record NZ_NCTE01000299.1, read on the forward strand.
TCCACACCCCCTGGGCGGGCGGCACCGCGTACGCGACCGCCGCGCTGCCGCTCGCCGACCTCATCGAGGCCAACCTCGACTTCGGACACCTCGCCGCGCTGCTCGCCGCCCCCGACGTGCCGGCCGCGCTCCACGACTCCACCCCGTACGACGGCGTGAAACGCATTCCGCCGGGGCATGCGCTGATCCTGCGCGCCGGGGCGCGCGAGATCGCCGGGTACGAACCCGTCGCCTCGCTCGCCGTCGCCGCGCCGCCCGCCGACCCCGACCACGCGGTGGGCGCCGTGCGGGACGCGCTGGTCGAGTCCGTACGGACACGGCTGGCGGCGCCCCGGCACGTTCCCGGCGCCGGTATCGACCCCGGGCCCGTGCCCGGGAT
>NZ_NCTE01000300.1 GCF_002114215.1 Streptomyces sp. 13-12-16
CACGGCCACCGCGCGACCGCCGTTCGGGACGCTCACGGCGTTCCGGGAGGGGCGGGAGACGACGCCCGTGCCGGACGGGACGTGCGACCTCACCGCGCATGTGGCCCTGGACGCGTGCGCCGCGGCCTGCGCGCTCCCCGGCACGCGCCTGCTGGCCCAGCGGGACGCCCTGCGCGCTCTGGGCGTCAGCGGCGCACGCCCTCCGCTCGCGCTGGCGTCCACCGACCCGGCCGGGTACGTACGCGCCCTCGCGGGCGCCGGTGAAGCCTCCGAACTCACCGCGCCGGGCGGACTCGGCGACTTCGGCTGGCTGGTGCAGCCGGTGGGGATCGCGGAGGCGGGGGACCTATTTGTCGATGTCTCCGACGACGAAGAACAGTGACCCGAGGATCGCCACCATGTCCGCGACCAGCGTCCCCGGCAGCAGCTCGGTGAGCGCCTGGATGTTGTTGTACGACGCCGAGCGCAGCTTCAGCCGGTACGGGGTCTTCTCCCCCTTGCTGACCAGGTAGTAGCCATTGATGCCGAGCGGGTTCTCGGTCCACGCGTACGTGTGCCCCTCGGGCGCCTTGAGTACCTTGGGGAGCCGCTGGTTGACCGGGCCCGGGGGCAGCTCGGCGAGCCGGTCGAGGCAGGCGTCGGCGAGGTCGAGGGCGTTGTGGGTCTGCTCCAGGAGGCACTCGAAGCGGGCGAGGCAGTCGCCCTCCGCGCGGGTCACCACCTTCAGGACGCCGCCCAGTTCGCCGTAGGCGAGGTACGGCTCGTCGCGGCGCAGGTCGAAGTCGACGCCGGACGCGCGGGCGATCGGCCCGCTCACCCCGTACGCGTGCACCGCCTGAGGCGACAGCACGCCGACGCCGCGCGTGCGGCCGCGGAAGATCTCGTTGCCGAGCACCAGGTCGTCGAAGCGGTCCATGCGGGAGCGCACGTCGGCGACGGCGCCGCGCGCGCGTGCGGCCCATCCCGCCGGGAGGTCCTCCTTGAGGCCGCCCACGCGGTTGAACATGTAGTGCATGCGCCCGCCGGAGACCTCCTCCATGACGTGCTGGAGCTCCTCGCGCTCCCGGAAGGCGTAGAAGATCGGGGTGATGCCGCCCAGCTCCAGCGGGTAGGAGCCGAGGAACATCAGGTGGTTGAGCACCCGGTTCAGCTCCGCGAGCAGCGTGCGCAGCCACACCGCGCGCTCGGGGACCTCCATGCCGAGCATCCGTTCCACGGCGAGGACCACGCCCAGCTCGTTGGAGAACGCCGACAGCCAGTCGTGACGGTTGGCCAGCATGATGATCTGGCGGTAGTCCCGGGCCTCGAACAGCTTCTCCGCGCCCCGGTGCATGTAGCCGATCACGGGCTCCGCGCGGACGATGCGCTCGCCGTCCAGGACGAGTCTCAGCCGCAGCACGCCGTGCGTGGACGGGTGCTGGGGTCCGATGTTGAGCACCATGTCGGTGCTCTCCGCCGCGCCGCCGATACCGACCATGGTCTCCGTCGTAGGAGTCATGAACACAGTCTCCCCTACGTACGCTGGGCCCATGGAGACGGGGAGCCCGCGCGACACGGGGACAGCGGGAACGGGCAGGCCGGCGGCCTGGGGCGGCGAGGAGCCGGCGTGGATCGCGCTGCCCTCGGGGCTGCTGAGGATGCGGCGGCTGCTGCTGGTGGTGTGGCTGGGGCTGCTGACCCTGGCCACCGCGCTGGTGCCGGGGCTGCTGGCCGGGCCCGGCTGGGCCGCCTTCGCGCTGTTGCCGCTGGCCCTGCTGATCTGGGGCTGGGTGATGCTGGAGCGGAACTGGCGTTCCTGGCGGTACGCGGAGCGCGCCGACGACCTGCTGATCAGCCGGGGCGTGCTGTGGCGTCAGGAGACGGTCGTGCCGTACGGGCGGATGCAGCTGGTCGAGGTCACCTCCGGGCCCGTGGAACGGCACTTCGGGCTGGCCAGCGTGCAGCTGCACACGGCTGCCGCGGCGACCGACGCCACCATCCCCGGCCTCGACCCGGCCGAGGCGGAGCGGCTGCGCGACCGGCTCACCGAGCTCGGCGAGGCCCGATCGGCGGGGCTGTGACGGCCCCCGGCGTCCACGAGGACGTACGCGACCGGCCGCCCGTGACCGAGAGGCGGCTGCATCCCGTCACGCCGCTCAGGCGGGCGTGGGCGCCCGTCGCGGTGCTGATCGGGTGGGCGCTGCACGACCCCGACCAGGCGCAGCGCCAGCTGTCCCGGCTGACGACGACGACCCTGCTGACAGGTCTCGCCGTACTCATCCCGGCCGCCGCCCTCTACGGCTTCCTGACCTGGTGGTTCACCCACTTCGCGGTGACCGAGAGCGAGCTGCGCATCCGGACCGGGCTGTTGTTCCGGCGCACCGCGCACATCCGGTTGGAGCGGATTCAGGCCATCGACGTCACCCAGCCGCTGCTCGCGCGGGTGGCGGGCGTGGCGAAGCTGAGGCTCGACGTCATAGGCACCGACAAGAAGGACGAGCTCGCCTTCCTGGGCGCCGGCGAGGCGCGTGCCCTGCGCGCGGAACTCCTCGCGCGGGCGGCGGGTTTCGCGCCGGAGACCGCGCACGAGGTGGGCGAGGCGCCGTCCCGGGAGATACTGCGGGTGCCGCCGGGCGTCCTCGCCGTCTCCCTTCTGCTGACCGGGGCGACCTGGGGCTGGCTCCTCGTCGCCGCCGTGGTGGTGCCGCTGTTGTGGACGGCCACCCACAGCCTGTGGACGGTGCTCGCCGCGGCCGTGCCTCTGTTCGGTGCCGCGGGCGCGAGCAGTGTGGGCCGGTTCGTCGCCGAGTACGACTGGACGCTGGGCGAGTCGCCCGACGGGCTGCGCATCGACCACGGGCTGCTGGACCGGGCGCACGAGACGGTGCCGCCGGGGCGCGTGCAGACCGTACGGCTGGTCGAGCCGCTGCTGTGGCGGCGATGGAGGTCCCCCGGCTCGAGCGGAACCGGGAGCGGGGGAGGCTGGGTGCGGGTGGAACTGGACGTGGCGGGTTCGTCCAACTCGCTGCTGCTGCCGGTCGCTCCGCGCGAGCTCGCCGAGTCGGTCGTCGCGCGGGTGCTGCCCGGGGTGAGCGTGCCCCCGCGCGAGGCGCTCTCCCGGCCGCCGCGCCGCGCGCGGTGGTGCGTTCCGTTGTGGTGGCGGGGTTACGGACTCGCCGTCACCGACGCGGTGTTCGCCGCCCGCCACGGGCTGCTGCGGCGCAGCCTGTCCCTGGTGCCGCACGCCAAGGTGCAGAGCGTACGGCTGGTCCAGGGCCCCTGGCAGCGGGCCCGGGGTGTCGCGGACGTCCATGTGGACACAGGCGCGAACAAGTCGGTGACGGCCCGCCTCCGGGACGCCACGGAGGCGGCGGCCCTCCTGCACTCCCAGGCGGAACGCTCCCGCACCGGCCGCAGGGACGCCCGCCCGGACCGCTGGATGGCCTGACCCGCACCGCCGGCGGAACGCCTGCCAGGGCTGCCGAGGCCGGCGACGCACAGGGGCGGAGCGGGCTTGCCGGAGCCGCTGGGACGAGCGACGCGCAGAGGGCGGGAACGGCCGCCCGGGCCACTGGGGCAACGGCACACAGGTCCGGAAACACCTGCCGGGACCGCTGGGGCAGACGGTACGCAGAAGGCAGGAGCAGCTACCCGGGCCACCGGGAGGGACGACGTGCGAGGGCCACGCGTACCGGCCGTGGGAGCCCGCCCCTGTCGCTGGACGACATCGCCCGCACACGCGCGGGCACAACCGGAAGAAGCCCCCCGGGGGGAAGGGCGCGTCGATCGCACGCGCGCGGGTGCGTTTTCGGCCGCGGGCAACGGATCAGCGTGGGCGCCGCAGCGCCCGCACGCGCGGGCGCACCGGAACGCCGAACGGGCCCCGCGCGGTGAGCGCGGGGCCCGTTCGGCTGGTGCGGTGGGTCAGGAGACCGCGCTGCGCAGGTCCTCGACGTCGATGTGTTCCGTCTCGTCGTGTGCCGTCAGGTCGATGACCTGGCCGACGCCGCGTGCCTCCTCGTCGGCGGGCTTGAACCGCGCCTCGGCCTCCGCCTTGTGCAGCGCGAGCGCCTCCTGGCCGACGACGTCGGCGAGGTCCTCGTTCTGGACGGTGTCCAGGGCGGCGCCGTCCGTCTCCTTCTTCGTCCCGAAGAAGTCGAAGCCGCCCTCGGACACCGGCCGCCGTACCGAGGCGGTCGGCGGCACGACCGCCACCGCCGTCGGCACGGTGAAGTGCCCGGAGGGCTGCCGCACGGACTGGGCCGGAGGGGCCGCCGGCACGGGGGAGTCGGCGGTCGTACGCTCGCGCTCGTCGACCGCCTCGGTCCGCTCCTCGGCCTCGGCCCCGTTCTCCTGCGCCGGTTCCCGCTCGGGCCGCTTCGTGGGCTCGGGGCCGTCGTCCTCGGGGTCCTCGGGGGCGTCGTCGCCCTTCGGGGAGCCGTCGTCCTCCGGCGTGTCACCGGTCCGGGCGTCGTCGTCGGCCTGCCCGGACGTCCCGTCGGTCCGTACGTCCGTGTCGGCGCCGTCCTCCACGGCGTCCGCGTCCGCGGCGAGCCGCGCCAGTGCCGCGCCGGCGCGCAGGAACAGCTTCGACCCCTCCGGCGAGAAGACGGACGGAGCCGCCGGCGTCTCCTCGGCGACGGCCTCGTCCCGCTCCACCGCCCCGGACCCCGCCTGCTCCGGCACCTCCACGTCGTCGGGCGCCACCGACGGCCCCGCCGGCAGCGCGCGGACCGGAACCGCGGCCTCTATCTCGAGCACCCGGCGTTCCTCCAGAACGCTCGCCCGGTCGACCTCCGACGCGGCGTACCGCCGCAGCAGAGCCGCGTGCTCGTTGCGCAGCCCGGCGAGTTCCGCGCGCTTGGCGCGCAACCGCTGCTCCAGTTTCGCCCGCAGCGCGCGCGACTCCTCGAGGTCGGACTCCAGTTCGGCGACCCGCTCCTCGAAACGCCATTCGTCGCTCGCACGCGCGCGCGTGAGCTCGGCGACGCGTTTGCCCGCCTGGGCGTCCCAGTGCCGCATGACGACGGCGCCGGCGATCGCCGTGACCGCGGCGGCCGCGGCCAGGACACGAAGCACCATCGGTTGCGTGAACACCCAGGGCCCCAGGGCGCAGACGACGGACACGCCTGCGATCGCCGACGGGGGCAGCATCCTGTGCAGAGGCGGGGAATGACGGTGACGTCCACGTGGCATGGCCAGAAACTTACCGCGCGTAGGCGAATGATGGTGCCCCGCCCCGTAAAAACAAAGCCACGCCGAGGATTTCACAGGGCATCAGGGAACGCGCATCACGCGTGAATAGACGTATTGCCCAATTATCAAGATCATTCATTGCCCCGTGAACCGCCCGCCGAACTCCGCCCGGTGAACTCCGCACATCCCGACCGTCTCGCCGGGCAGCCGTCCGTACGCCGTCGCCGGGACTCCGAACAGCCTCCGCGGCACCCCGCGGGCCCCGGACGCCCCGCCCGGCCCGGGGCGTACCCCGGCCCCTCGCGGGCCTACGCTGAACATATGAACAACCACAGCGGACGCCGCCAGGTCGCGGGCCTTCCTCACTGGGACCGCTGCGCGGTCATGGGAGTCGTGAACGTCACCCCCGACTCCTTCTCCGACGGCGGCCGCTGGTTCGACACGACGACCGCCGTCAAGCACGGCCTCGACCTGGTGGCCCAGGGCGCCGACCTGGTCGACGTCGGCGGTGAGTCCACCCGGCCCGGCGCCACCCGCGTCGACGAGGCCGAGGAGCTCAAGCGCGTCATCCCCGTGGTCCGCGGCCTCGCCGCCGAGGGCGTCACCGTCTCCGTCGACACCATGCGCGCCTCCGTCGCCGAACAGTCCCTCACGGCCGGCGCCGCCCTGGTCAACGACGTCAGCGGCGGACTCGCCGATCCGGCCATGGTCCCCGTCGTCGCCGCCGCCGGTGCCCCCTTCGTCGTCATGCACTGGCGCGGCTTCCTGGAGGGCGGCAACATCGAGGGCGTGTACGCCGACGTGGTCACGGAGGTCGCCGGGGAACTGCGCGCGCGCGTGGAGGCCGTCCTGGAAGGCGGGATCGCCGCCGACCGTGTGATCGTCGACCCCGGCCTCGGCTTCTCCAAGGGCGCCGACCACGACCTGGCCCTCCTCGCCCGCCTCGACCGCGTCCTGGCCCTCGGCCACCCGGTGCTCGTCGCCGCCTCCCGCAAGCGGTTCCTCGGCCGTGTCCTGGCCGGTCCGGACGGCGCGGCCC
>NZ_NCTE01000301.1 GCF_002114215.1 Streptomyces sp. 13-12-16
GACGGGGGCCCTCTCCGCGGTCGTGGCGGTCGTCGCCGCCGACTGGAACCTGGTGGTCGTCTCGACGCTCTGGCTCGCCGTCTGCGGCGCCGCCCTCGCGCCCGTCCTGCTGTACGCCCTGTACTGGCCCGGGTTCACCGCCCGTGGTGCGCTGTGGTGCCTGTGGGGGGCCACGGCGCTGAGCATCGTGGCGCTCGCGCTGTCGCCGTACGTGTCCGGCGCCCCCGGGTCGATCCTCCCGGAGTACGACTTCAGGATCTGGGACGTGACGATCCCGGGCCTGGTGACGGTGCCGGCCGGATTCCTGCTGGGCTGGCTGGGCAGCGTCACGGATCCGCGCCGGGCGGCGGTGGACGGCGTACCGGGTCCGGAGCACCGGAGGGAACCGGACACCGTCTGAACGGTCCGCGTGCCGCCTACCGATGACTTTCGGCGGGTGGCACGGTCATACCCGGTACACGCACCCGGATTCGGAGGACACCATGCCGCGGAAGATCACCGCCAGCCTGTTCATCTCGCTCGACGGCGTCGTCGAGGCACCCGATCAGTGGCACTTCCCGTACTTCAACGACGAGATGGGGGCCGCCGTCGGCGCCGGCATGAGCACCACGGAGGTCCTGCTCTTCGGCCGCAGGACGTACGACAGCTTCGCCGGCGCCTGGCCCGAGCGGGAGGCGGCGGGCGGCGAGGACGCGGGCTTCGCCAAGCAGCTCGGCGACATGCGGAAGATCGTGTTCTCACGCAGCCGGCTCGATCTGCGGTGGCGGAACTCCGAGCAGGCGCAGGGTGACGTCGCCGAGGTCGCCGCCGCGCTGAAGGCCGAGCCGGGCGGTGACATCTCGTTGAGCGGCTCGGTCTCCGTCGTCCGGCAGCTGCTGGCCGCGGGCCTCCTCGACGAACTGCACCTCCTCGTCCACCCCATCGCCGTACGCAAGGGCATGCGCCTCTTCGACGAGGGCGAGCCGTCGATCCCGCTGAAGCTGCTGAAGTCCCAGACGTTCACGACGGGCGTGCTGAACCTCGTGTACGGGCCCGACACCGCGCCGCCGACGGGTGGTTACGAGGAGGCCGTCACCACCCTCGGGGAGTGACGGCCGGCTCGGAGGACCTACCAGTTCTTGTACTGGACGTCGCCGGGACCGCAGAAGGCACAGTCGGGGCTCAGGAAGTCCCGGGTGCGGCGGAATTCTCGTCGGCCAGGCGCCACCGGAGCCGGGCGGTGATGACGTGCCGCCCCTTGCGGGTGGCGAGGACGTGGTCGGTGCCGTCGAGGATGTCGAACCACACCGGCACGTCGGTGCGGGTGTGGTCGCGTTCCATGTCGGCGGTGGCGAAGTCCTCGTCGTCGATGTGGAGGGCCGGGTTGCGGAGGCTGTCGGGGCCGTTTCCGTCGGACGAACCGCCGGCCACGTGGACGGTGGTCTCCAGCCGCGGGTCGTCGGCCACGTCGAACGTGCCGATGGATCCGCGGGAGTGGCCTCCGGAGGCCACCTCGGAGGTGTCGAGGTCCCCGTACAAGCGGACTGCCCGGACCGGCGTCCTGGTCCTCCAGCCGGTCGAGGGCGGCGACCATGCAGGCGCCGCTGCTGGACGAGACCTCGCTGTGGACGACGGATCCGTGCGAGGCCCACTGGCGCAGCATGTCCTCGTAGCCGGCGGGGTCGGACCCCGCGCCCGGCCCCCGGACGAAGACCGGGTGGTCCACACCGTCCCGGTCGGCGTCGGAGGGGTACACCGGCCGGCCGTCGTCGCCAGGGCCGGCGGAGTCGTCGGCGGTCACCGCGTACGGGCCGGGCTCGGTGACGTCGTCCACCGGGGGCAGTGACCCGGTCGGCGGGCCGGTCCCCGGCGTGGTGTTCGGCGCGGCGACGATCGCACCGGCCCCGGTGGAACCGGCGGGGGTGACCGCCGCGACGCACGGGTCGGCGGTGAGGCCGGCCGCCTGGCCGGGCTCGATCAGCG
>NZ_NCTE01000302.1 GCF_002114215.1 Streptomyces sp. 13-12-16
CGTCCAGCTCACCGGAGACGACGAGGACGGGCGCGTCCAGCCCGGTCAGCACCGCGCGGGCGGCGCCCGCGCCGTCGAAGGCCCCCGGAGCCAGGTAGGCGGCCGCCGCCTCCTCGTCGAACCACTCCGCGCACGCGGCGGCGTGCGTGCGCGCGGCGGTGTCCCAGCGGCCGTAGGACAGGCGGTCGAGCAGCGCGAAGTCCGCGTCGTCCGCCTCCCCGGACACGGCCCGCTCGAAGGCCGGCCGGACGTCCTCGTACCAGGGCTCGTCACGACGCAGCTCCAGCGCCTCGCGGCGCCGCTCGACGGGGAAGTCGATCCCGGCGGTGCGCGCCCGCGCGCAGACCAGGACGAGCGAGCGCACCCGCTCCGGGTACCGGGCCGCGTAGGCCAGCACGAGGTCGCCGGAGGCCGAATGGCCGAGGAGGTCCAACCGCTCCGGGCCGAGGGCGGCACGGAGCGCCTCGATGTCCTCGGCCTGCCGGTCCACGCGGAAGCCCGCGAGGTCGGCGGGCCTGGCCGAGTCCCCCGTGCCGCGCAGGTCCAGCAGCACCAGCTCCCGCCGTGCGGCCAGCCCGCCGAGGTCGCCGAAGTAGGCGGAGGGCGTCATCGGGCCGCCGGGGACGCAGACGAGCGGCTGATCACCCCCGGAGCCCTTGCGGTGGTAGGCGAGTCGGGTCCCGTCGGGAGCGTCGAAAGTCGGCATGCGCCGGATACTCGCAGGCGGGGCGGTGATCCGCCACGCCATTTGCCGATCACTCACGGGCGGGGGCCCGCGCCGGCGCGTGGAGGCGGCAGCCGCCGTCGGGCCACTGCGCGCGGGGGCGCGCGGTGGTTTGAGAACGTTCGTTCTTGACTGATCGTTCTCAAACGCCTAGGGTCATGGACATGGGACGACCTCGCACCTTCGACACCGACCGGGCCGTCGAGTCCGCGGCCGCCCTCTTCGCCACCCACGGCTACGAGGGCACCTCCGTGGACGACCTGGTCACCGCCACCGGTATCCACCGGGGCAGTCTCTACAAGGTGTTCGGCTCCAAGCGGAGCCTGCACCTGGCCGCCCTCCGCAACCACCTCGACCACGAGATCCACCCGGCCGCCGCCGTCATCGCCGGCCTCACCGACCCGGAGCAGGCGCTGACGACGGCCATCGCCTCGTACGACAACGGCCCGGCCGCCGGACTCCTCCTGCTCGCCGCCGCCGAACGCGCCCCCCACGACCGGGAGGTCGCCGCCCTGGTCGCGGAAGGCGTCACCGCGCTGGAGGACGCCCTGCGCCCCTCCCACGGCGACGCCGCCCCCCGGCTCGCCTCCACCGTCCTCGGCGCCCGCCTGCGGCTGCGCGCCTCCCGGCCGACCGCCTCCAAGGAGCACTGACCATGGCCCTGATCTCCGTCGACCGCGAACGCAACCTGCTGACCGTCGAGTTCCAGGGCCTCGGCAAACTCTGGACGCTCAAGAGCCGCCTGGAGATCCCCCTCGCCCATGTGCGCGGCGCCACCCACGATCCCGGGATGGCCCGCGAGCCGAAGGGCATACGGGTCGGCGGCACCCACGTCCCGGGCGTCATCACCGCCGGCCGCTTCCGGCGTGACGGGGAGCGCCTGTTCTGGGACGTGAAGAACCCGGACAAGGCCGTCGTCGTCGAGCTGGCCGACGCCGAGACCTACGACCGCCTCGTCATCGAGGTCGACGACCCCCGCGCCACCGTCGCCCTCATCGAGCGGTCCGTCACCCGCGACTGAGGCGCGGCCCCGTGCCGGTCAGGTGTCCTGCGGGCG
>NZ_NCTE01000303.1:0-2589 GCF_002114215.1 Streptomyces sp. 13-12-16
CGGGCCGCCTTGGCGCGCTGGAGCAGGGTCTCGCCGGCGGCGTCGGCGGAGCATCCGCTCAGCGCCATCACGACGCCCTTGGCCCGCTCCACGACGGCCGATGTCGCGGCCTGCTCGCGCAGCCGGTCCATCTCGGCACGTTGCCGGGCGACGACCCTGGCCAGTTCCGCCAGGTCCGGCGCGGCTCCGGGTCCCACCGGGACAATGGGCTCCCTCATCACGCGATGAGCATCGCACAGGTATCCCGCTTCGTTGACCGGCTTGGTCGTCCGGAATCCGCTGGCGGCCCCGACCAGGGGGTCACGACCCGCGCACCGGACGGGGACCGCGCGGTCAGCGGCCGGACTCGGCCAGGGCCCGGGTGACCGCCCGTACGCTGCGGGCGATGTGCTGGAGCTGGGTGACCTCGGCCGCGTAGAGCTTGATCGTGTGCTCGATGACCCCTTCGCGCAGTCCGGCCCGGGGCAGGTCGGACCGGGCGGTCTGCAGGGCGGTGCGGGCCACCCGGATCTCGTGCTCGACCTGGATCTGGGCGTGCCGGGCCAGCAGGACGGGGTGCCGGACGAACGCCGGGTAGCTCGCGTAGCGCGCGGGCACCAGCTCGCGCAGCCACTTGGCCGCCGAGCGTTCCCAGTCGTAACTGCCGGGGGTCTTGACCTGGCAGGGCCAGTCGGGACCGAGCCGCGTGGTCGTCAGGGGCATGATCATCGCTTCCGGGTGTACGGCGTCGTGCGGAGGGACGACGGAGTGGGGCGGCCCCGGCCTAGGGGATGACCGGGGCCGCCACGAGTGGCCGGGCAGGGGATGCCCGGCCGAACACCCCGGCCGCCGGAGCGGGCAGGTGCCGGCGGCTTCGGGTGTCCGTGCAGGCGCCCGGTGCTGAGCGGCCGGGCCGTGATCCGTGAGCAGTATTTATATATGCCATCTGGTTTGCAAGACGTATGAAAACATTCATGCGCGCTTTGATGTGGGCGTTCTCCGTAGGGCGACCCCGGCGGGGTCAGTCCCTGAGGAAGAACTGGTGTTCGTCGGCGACGTGCTCGTACTCGTCGAGCCGGGCCTGCGTCCGCTCCGGATCCGCGTCCGTCATGGCCTGCAGCAGCGCCGCGCACATCACGACCGGAGCGGCGTAGGAGTCGAACACCAGCCGGGACCCGGTGCCGGTGGCGAAGGTGACGTCGGCCTCGTCCACGATCGGGCCCAGCGCCAGATCGGTGATCAGCGCGACCTTCAGCCCGGCGCTGCGGGCGACCCGCACCGCGGTCAGGGTCTCCTGGGCGTGCCGCGGCATGGAGAACGCCAGCACCCAGCTGCCGCCCGCTTCCCGCGACTGCAGCAGCGCGTCGTAGGCGACGCTGCCGCCCAGCGTCACGAGCCGGACGTCCGGATGGATACGGCGGGCGGCGTAGGCGAAGTACTCGGCCAGGGAGACGGAGATGCGCAGCCCGAGCACGGTGAGCGGAGTGGACGCGGACAGCCGGCGGCCGACCTCGATGAACCGGTCGGCGTCGGCGAAGTCCCGCCGCAGGTTCTCCAGGTTCTCGATCTCGGCGTCCACCGCCGCCTGCAGCTCGTTGCCCCGCGCCTCCTCGGCGGGACCGCCGGAGCGGGTGCCGAGCGTGATCGACTGGAGCCTCTCCCGCAGCGCGGGGTAACCGCTGAAGCCGACCGCCGAGGCGAACCGGGTCACCGAGGGCTGGCTCACCCCGGCCCGGTCCGCGAGATCCGTGATCGACAGGAACGCCGCCTCGGCGATGTGCTCGATCAGGTACTGGGCGATGCGCCGCTGGCCGGGGGAGAGCCGGGGCCGGTCGAACAGCGTGCGGAGCTGGGCAGTGGGGGACACCTCCGGCTCCCGGCCCGCCTTCCCCGAGGTGATCGCGGATGCCTGTGCGCGTGCCTGCTGCGGCGATCGCACCGGTGCGCCTCCTTCGTCTCCCACGAGGGTTCAACATAGCCCACCCGCCGTGGTGACCAGGCTCCTCACCGGAGCACACCGGACCGCTCCACCGGGGATATCCGCGCCTCCCGGGGGAACCCGACGGCACAGCGAAGCAGAAACCCCACGACACACCAGGAGCCACCGGACATGACCGTCCCCGAGGAGAACCGGCCGAAGACCCGGGACACCGACGACGTCGTCGAACAGCGGCAGGACAAGGAGACACGCGATCAGGGCGGCACCGGCCGCACGATGCGCGAGGCACTGGAGGAGGCCGAGATCAAGCCCGACGACTTCCAGGAACGCTAGACCACACCCACCGTGCCCCGCCCCGACTACGCCCCGAGCAGGTGAAAGCATGAGCGCCCTGAGCGCGCTGGAAGACGCCCTGGAGAACCGATGGGAAGCGCTGTGGGCGCGGCTGTTCGGTCGGGAACCGGTCGAACTCGTCGACGCCCTGCGGCGCGAGTGCGACAGCCACGCCGTGGTGTGCCGGGCGGGCCGGGTGTTGGTCCCCAACGCCTACGACGTGGAACTGGCCGAACCCGTGCACGAGGAGCTGACCCGCCGCGGCAGCCGCGTGGGACAGGCGCTCACCGACCGGCTGGCCCGGCACGCCGCGCGTCACGGCTACGAATGGGCGGGCC
>NZ_NCTE01000303.1:2734-7667 GCF_002114215.1 Streptomyces sp. 13-12-16
GCCGGTCCTCCGAGGTCCCCAACGGCCGCTTCCGCGTGGCGAGCAGCGTGATGCCGCACGTGAGCGCCGACGCCTTCCACCGCGCGGGGCAGCCGACGGCCGGCTGACGGTGCGGGTCGGCGCCGGTGGACCGTGATCGAGTGGCCCACGTCGTCGACCGGGCGGCTGCCGTCGGTCAACTCGGCCGGCCGGCCGGTCGCCTTGGCCGCCGCGGAGTCCGACACCACCAGCGCCCCGCGCACCCGGGCGGGCGGTACCCGGCGCGGATCGGCGGCGTCGACGCCGTAGTACGAGGGCACCCCACCGCCCTTGTGGACCAGCCGGATCCGCTCCCCGCGGCACCGTTCGCGCAGCCGGTCGGCGAGCCGGCCGAGGTCCTGGCCCCGGTCGACGTCCGAGTCGTGCGGCCGGAACCGGGTCTCCGGCGGACCGCCGGACGCCTCGTCGGAGTACGGCGGACAGAAGGGGGACGTCCGTAGCGAACTCACCGCGACGAACGCCGCCGGCGGCCGGATCGCGTACGTCCGCCGCCGCGAGACCCCTCACGGGCCCTTACTGCCGCACCGGACCTCCGCCCACGGGGGGAACCGCCCGCGCGGCGAGTTCCTCCAGCGGGGCACCGGTCAGCCGGCACACCGTCCACTCCTCCAGCAGCTTCGCGCCGAGCGACTCGTAGAAGGCGATCGCCGGTTCGTTCCAGTCCAGCACCACCCACTCGAAGCGCTCGAACCCGCTCTCCCGGCAGATCGCCGCGAGGGCGGCCAGCAACGCCTTGCCGTGTCCGGCGCCCCGGGTGTCCGGGCGGACGTACAGATCCTCCAGATGCATCCCGCGCGTACCGGTCCAGGTCGAGAAGCGCGGGAACCAGAGCGCGAACCCCGCGACGCCGCCGGTGTCGTCGTCCTCGGCGATCAGGACGGACGCGGCGGGGTGCTCGCCGAACAGGGCCGCGCGAAGCTGCTCGTCGGTGGCGCGGGCCTGCTCGGCGGCCTTCTCGTAGGCGGCGAGCTCGCGGATCATCGCGCGGATCTCGGGGACGTCGTGCACGGTGGCTTCTCTGATCACGGTACGAGAGCCTGCGTCACCGGGGCGCACTCCGTCCAGCCGGTTCCGGTGGCCGGACCACCAGGTCGGCCCTGTCCCGCGTCGACGCCACCAGCTCGGCGTTGCGCCGGTCGCTGCGCCCGACCCACGCCACCGCCTCCTCGTGGCTCTTGCCGAACTCCTCGTGCCGGGCGATCAGCCGCCGCAGCCGCTCCTCCTCGTCCAGGACGCAGAACCACACCTCGTCGAGGAGCGGCCGGACCCGCGCCCAGGCACCGGTGTCCAGCAGCAGGTAGTTGCCCTCCGTCACCACCAGCCGGGCCGTCGGCGGCACCGGGAGCGCGCCCGCGACCGGCTGCTCCAGCGTCCGCTCGAAGCCGGGGGCGTACACGACGTCGTCGTACGTCTCCTCGCGCAGCCGGCGCAGCAGTGCCGCGTACCCGGCCGCGTCGAAGGTGTCCGGGGCGCCCTTGCGGTCGCGGCGGCCGAGGCGGACGAGTTCGGCGTCGGCGAGATGGAAGCCGTCCATCGGCACATGGGCGACCCACGGCTCCCCGGTGCCGTTCAGCTCCCGCACCAGCCGCTCCGCGAGCGTGGACTTGCCCGCGCCGGGGCTGCCGGCGATGCCGAGGATCGCGCGCCGGCCGCCCCGCGGAAGGGCACGGGCACGGCGGAGGAGGTCGTCGAAGGTCAGCGCCACACGGGAGAGTGTGCCACCCGGGAAGCGGGCGGTCCGCTGCCATGTGGCCCGCGCCACCCACTGTCCGGCACCGTATCGGGGAAAGGTGTCCCGTATGACGGATCCAGGTCTGCCCGATGACATCCTCGCCTGCCTCTTCGACCTCGACGGCGTCGTCACGAAGACGGCCGTCGTCCACGCGGCCGCCTGGAAGGAGATGTTCGACGCCTTCCTCCGCGAGCGGGACGGCGACGCCTTCCGGCCCTTCACCGACGCCGACTACGACGAGTACGTCGACGGCCGCCCGCGCGCCGACGGCGTCCGCACCTTCCTCGCCTCCCGCGACGTCGAACTGCCCGAGGGCGAACGCGACGACCCGCCCGACGCCCGCACCGTGCACGGCCTCGGCAACCGCAAGAACGAACTGCTGCTGGCGAAGATCCGCACCGACGGCGTGGAGGCCTACGACACCACCCTGCGCTACCTCGCCGCGGTCCGCGCCCGCGGACTGCGCACCGCGATCGTCTCCTCCAGCGCCAACTGCCGTGACGTACTGCGGTCGATCGGCGCCGAGGACCTCTTCGACGTCCGGATCGACGGCGTGGTCGCCGCCGAACGCGGCCTGCCCGGGAAGCCGGAACCCGACACCTTCCTCGCCGCCGCCCGGGACCTGGGCGTCGAACCGTCCCGGGCCGCCGTGTTCGAGGACGCGCTGGCCGGCATGGACGCGGGCCGCGCCGGGCACTTCGGATACGTCGTCGGCGTGGACCGGGTGGGCCAGGCCGACGCGCTGTACGCGCACGGCGCCGACCGGGTCGTGACGGACCTCGCCGAACTCGGAGACGACAAGTGATCACACAGCGGGCGTACGCCGTCGAACCGTGGACCGTGCGCGAACACAGCCTGGACCTCGACGTCCTGGCACAGAGCGAGTCCGTGTTCGCGCTGTCCAACGGCCACGTCGGCTGGCGCGGCAACCTCGACGAGGGCGAACCGCACGGGTTGCCCGGCTCCTACCTCAACGGCGTCCACGAACTGCACCCCCTGCCCTACGCCGAAGCCGGCTACGGCTACCCGGAGTCGGGCCAGACGGTCATCAACGTCACCAACGGCAAGGTGATCCGGCTGCTGGTCGACGACGAACCGTTCGACCTGCGCTACGGGCGCCTCGTCAGCCACGAGCGGACCCTGGACCTGCGCCGGGGCGTCCTCGAACGGGTCTGCGAATGGACCTCCCCGGCCGGGTCCACGGTCCGGGTGCGCTCCACCCGGCTGGTCTCCCTCACCCAGCGGGCCGTCGCCGCCGTCGCCTACGAGGTCGAGCCCGTCGACAGCCGCACCCGCGTGGTGCTGCAGTCCGAACTCGTCACCAACGAGAGCCTGCCCGGACCGGACGGCGACCCGCGCGCCGCCCGCGCCCTGAAGTCCCCGCTGGAACCCGAGGAGGACCTCGCCAAGGATCACCGGCTGCGCCTGGTCCACCGCACCCGGCGCAGCGGCATCAGGGTCGCCGTGGCCGCCGACCACGTCGTCGACGGCCCCGAACGCACCACCACCGACTGCGAGAGCAACGTGGACATGGCCCGGCTCACCGTCACCTCCGTCCTGGAGCCGGGACAGCGGCTGCGGGTGGAGAAACTCGTCGCCCACGGCTGGTCCGGCGCCCGCTCCCGGCCCGCGATGAGCGACCAGGTGGAGGCGGCGCTGGCGGCCGCCGCGCACAGCGGCTGGCAGGGACTCCTCGACGAACAGCGGGCCTACCTCGACGACTTCTGGGCCCGTGCCGACGTCGAGGTCGACGGCGACGAGGAGATCCAGCAGGCCGTGCGCTTCGCCCTCTTCCACGTCCTGCAGGCCGGGGCCCGCGCCGAGCGGCGCGCGATACCCGCCAAGGGGCTGACCGGCTCCGGCTACGACGGCCACGCCTTCTGGGACACCGAGGTGTTCGTGCTGCCCCTGCTGATCTGCACCGTGCCGGACGCCGCCGCCGAGGCGCTGCGCTGGCGGCAGACCACCCTTCCCGTCGCCCGCGAGCGCGCCGCCCAACTCGGCCTGCGCGGGGCCGCGTTCCCCTGGCGCACCATCGAGGGCTCGGAGGGCTCCGCGTACTGGCCGGCCGGTACCGCCGCCTTCCACGTCAACGCCGACATCGCCGACGCCGTGGTGCGCTACGTCCAGGCCACCGGCGACGAGCGCTTCGAACGCGACACCGGCGTGGAGCTGCTGGTGGAGACCGCCCGCCTCTGGCGCTCCCTCGGCCACCACGACGACCGGGGCGTCTTCCACATCGACGGCGTCACCGGACCGGACGAGTACAGCGCCGTCGCCGACGACAACACGTACACCAACCTCATGGCCCGGGCGAACCTGCTGGCCGCCGCCGACGCCTGCAAACGGCACCCCGACGCCGCGGCGGCCCTCGGCGTCGACGAGGAGGAGAGCGCCGGCTGGCGGGACGCCGCCGAAGCCGTGAACCTCCCCTACAACGACGAACTCGGCGTGCACGAACAGCACGCGGGCTTCACCCGCTACCAGCGCTGGGACTTCGCCGGCACCCGCGCCGACCAGTACCCGCTGATGCTGCACTTCCCCTACTTCGACCTCTACCGCAAACAGGTGATCAAGCAGGCGGACCTGGTGCTGGCGATGCACACCTGCGCCGGCTACTTCGAGGAGGTCTTCGGAGAGGAGCAGATCGCCCGCAACTTCGCCTACTACGAGCCGCTGACCGTACGGGACTCCTCGCTGTCGGCCTGTGTCCAGGCCGTCCTCGCCGCCCGCACCGGCCACCTGGACCTGGCCCACGCCTACACCGCCGAGGCCGCCCTCATGGACCTCGCGGACCTGGAGCACAACACCCGCGACGGACTGCACATCGCCTCCCTGGCCGGCACCTGGACGGCCCTGGTCGCCGGGTTCGGCGGCATGCGCTGGGACGACGGCAGCCTCCGGTTCGCCCCCCGGCTGCCGTCGAGGCTGCGCCGCCTGGCCTTCACCCTGCGGTTCCTCGGCCGGTGCCTGCGCGTGGAGGTCACCGGGGACCGGGCGACGTACACGCTGCGCTCCGGAGCGCCGCTGACCATCCGTCACCACGGCACCGAGCTGACCGTGCGCGAGGGCGCCCCCGCCGGGCGTCCCGTCCCGCTGCCCGGGCCCCGCCCGGCGCCCGAGCAGCCCCCGCACCGGGGCCCGCACCCGCGCTGACCGGCG
>NZ_NCTE01000030.1 GCF_002114215.1 Streptomyces sp. 13-12-16
CCCCCCGCCACGACCAGCAATATCGTCGAGGTGTTGTTCTTCTTCGGCTGGCGGCGACGGCTCTGGCGGTCGTCGTAGCCGAAGCCGCCGTCGTCCGGGTTCATGGGCGGCAGCATCGAGGTGGCCGCCGCGGCGCCGGCGTCCGGGCGCAGGGCCGTCGTCGGCTGGTCGTCGGGGTAGCCGCCGTAGCCGACCGCGCCCAGGGCGGCGGTCGCCGCGACGGGCTGGCCGTCGAGGCAGGCCTCGATGTCGGCGCGCATCTCGTCGGCCGACTGGTAGCGGTAGTCGGGGTCCTTGACCAGCGCCTTCAGCACGATCGCGTCCATCTCGGGCGTGATCTCGGGGTCGAAGACGCTCGGCGGCTGGGGTTCCTCCCGTACGTGCTGGTAGGCGACCGCGACCGGGGAGTCACCCACGAAGGGCGGCCGGACGGTCAGCAGCTCGTACAGCAGGCAGCCGGTGGAGTACAGGTCGGAACGCGCGTCGACCTGCTCGCCCTTGGCCTGCTCCGGCGAGAGGTACTGCGCGGTGCCGATGACGGCCGCGGTCTGGGTCATCGTCATGCCGGAGTCGCCCATCGCGCGGGCGATGCCGAAGTCCATGACCTTGACCTGGCCGTTGCGCGTCAGCATGACGTTGGCCGGCTTGATGTCGCGGTGGACGATGCCGGCCCGGTGGGAGTACTCCAGCGCCTGGAGGATGCCGATGGTCATCTCCAGCGTCCGCTCCGGCAGCAGCTTGCGGCCGCTGTGCAGGAGCTCACGGAGCGTGGAGCCGTCGACGTACTCCATGACGATGTACGGGATGGAGACCCCGTCGATGTAGTCCTCGCCCGTGTCGTAGACCGCGACGATCGCGGGATGGTTGAGCGAGGCGGCCGACTGGGCCTCCCGGCGGAACCGGGCCTGGAAGGACGGATCGCGCGCGAGGTCCGCGCGCAGCGTCTTCACCGCCACCTGGCGTCCGAGCCTGGTGTCATGCGCGTGGTAAACCTCCGCCATGCCACCACGGCCGAGCACCGGGCCCAGCTCGTACCGGCCGCCGAGGCGACGCGGCTCTTCCATAGCTACTACCAGCCCTCTCCGTCGGTCCCGGGCGGCACACGCGTGCCGCCGGAGGCTGCCGTCCGGGCCTACCGTACCCGGCTCTTTTTGTGTGACCTGGCCAAGTGCGTCAGCCGATATGGGACCGGTACCGCAACGTGCACCGATGTGAAGCGGACGTGACGGGGGTCACTGCTTGCCCTTGAGGACCGCCTCCATGACGGCCTTGGCGATCGGTGCGGCCAGACCGCCACCGCTGATGTCGGCACCGGTCGCGTTGCTGTCCTCGACGACGACGGCGACGGCGACCGGGGAACCCTCGTCGGTCTTGGCGTACGAGATGAACCAGGCGTAGGGCGTGCCGCTGTTGTTGACGCCGCGCTCGGCGGTACCGGTCTTGCCGCCGACGGTGACGCCGTCGATCTTGGCGTTGCCTCCGGTGCCCTCCTCGACGACGGTCTCCATCATCTCCTGGATCTTCTGGGCGTTCTCCGAGGAGAGGGGCTGGGAGAGCTCCTGCGGTTCGGTCGTCTCGATGGTGTCCAGGTTCGCGGCCTTGAGCTGGTCGACCATGTACGGCCTCATCAGCTTGCCGTCGTTGGCGATGGCCGCGGTGACCATGGCCATCTGGAGCGGGGTGGCGCGGTTGGAGGCCTGGCCGATGCCGGCCATGGCGTTCTGCGACCTGTTGTCCTCGGGGAAGACGCTCTCGGCGGCGCGGACCGGGGTGTCGAGCTCGGGGTTGTTGAAGCCGAACTTCTCCGCGTACTCGATCATCTTCTCGTTGCCGACTTCGTGGCTGAGCTTGCCGAAGACGCTGTTGCAGGAGACCCTCAGGGACTCCCGCAGGCTGGCGTTCTCACACTGGATGCTCCCGTGGTTCCGCAGGGGCGTGGTGGTGTCCGGCATGATCCACGGTTCCGGGGTGTCGGTCTTGGCGTCGATGTCGTCGACCAAGCCCTCCTCCAGCGCCGCGGCGGCGGTGACCACCTTGAAGGTGGAGCCCGGCGAGTAGGTCTCGCGCAGCGCCCGGTTCAGCATCGGGTTGTCGGGGTTGTTGGCCTTCTGGACTTCCTGCCAGGCCTTGGCGTCCTCGTTGGAGGTTCCGGCGAACTTCGACGGGTCGTACGACGGCGTGGAGGCCAGCGCGAGGATCTTGCCGGTCGTCGGGTCGATCGCGGCGACGGCGCCCTTCTTGTCGCCGAGACCCTTGAACGCGGCCTTCTGCGCGGCGGCGCTGAGGGTGGTGACGACGCTGCCGCCCTCCTTCGGCTTGCCCGTGATCATGTCGAGGGTGTTGCGGAAGAAGAGCCGGTCGTCGTTGCCGGTGAGGATGCCGTCCTCCAGCTTCTCCAGCTGGTTGGCTCCGAAGGCCTGCGAGGAGTAGCCGGTGACCGGCGCCCACATGGCACCGTCGGTCCAGGTGCGCTTGAACTTGTAGTCGCCGCTCTTGGACTCGACGGACCCGGTGATGGCCTTCCCGTCGACGATGATGTTGCCGCGCGGGGTGGCGTAGCGCTCGATGTTGACGCGGCGGTTCTCGTCGTCGGAGGCCAGCTCGTCGGCCTGGACGTACTGCAGCCAGTTGCCTCGGACGAGCAGGGCGAGGATGAGCAGGCCGCAGAAGATCGCGACCCGGCGCAGGGGCTTGTTCACGGGCGGACCACCTGGGTCATCTCGGCGTCGGGGTTGGTGGCGGGGGCGGGCGCCGGGCGGCGGGCGGTGTCGCTGATCCTGAGCAGGATGCCGATCAGTGCCCAGTTGGCGATGACGGAGGAACCGCCGTACGCCAGGAAGGGCATCGTCATACCGGTCAGCGGGATCAGGCCCATGACGCCGCCGGCCACGACGAAGACCTGGAGCGCGAAGGCACCGGACAGGCCGATGGCGAGCAGCTTGCCGAACGGGTCGCGGGCGGCGAGGGAGGTGCGCACGCCGCGCTCCACGATCAACGCGTAGAGCAGGAGCAGGGCCATGACGCCGGCCAGGCCGATCTCCTCGCCGAAGGTGGCGAGGATGAAGTCGGAGTTGGCGGCGAAGCCGATGAGGTCGGAGTGGCCCTGGCCCCAGCCGGTGCCGAGGGTGCCGCCGGAGCCGAAGGCCCACAGGGCCTGCATGGCCTGCTCGGAGTGGACGATGCCGTCCTGGACCCCGGCGCGGCTGAGCTCGAACTCGTTCATCGGGTCGAGCCAGGCCTGCACACGCGTCTGGATGTGCGGCTCGAAGCTCGCCACGCCGACGGCGCCGACCGCCGACATCAGCAGACCGAAGACGATCCAGCTGGTCCGCTCGGTGGCGACGTACAGCATGATCACGAACATGCCGAAGAACAGCAGCGAGGTACCGAGGTCGGTCTCGAAGACCAGGATCAGGATGGAGATGATCCAGACGACGATGATCGGGCCGAGGTCACGGCCGCGGGGCAGGTAGAGCCCCATGAAGCGGCGGCTGGCGAGGGCCAGGGCGTCGCGCTTGACCATGAGGTAGCCCGCGAAGAAGACCGCGAGGACGATCTTGGCGAACTCGCCGGGCTGGAGGGTGCCGAGACCGGGGATCTTGATCCAGATCTTGGCGCCGTAGACGTTGTGGCCGAGGCCCGGGACCAGCGGCAGGAGCAGCAGGATGAGCGCGCCGGCCATGGAGATGTAGGTGTAGCGCTGCAGGACGCGGTGGTCCTTGAGGAAGAACAGCACGGCCATGAACAGGGCGACACCGAGCGCGGAGTACATCAGCTGGCGCGGCGCCGCCTCGACGAACGTGCTGCTCGCCTGCAGTCGCTTCGACTGGTCCAGGCGCCAGATGGCGACCAGGCCGACACCGTTGAGCAGGGTGGCCAGCGGCAGCATCAGCGGGTCCGCGTACGGGGCGAACTTCCGTACGGCGAGGTGGCCGACGCCCGCCATCAGGCCGAGGCCCAGGCCGTAGCTCAGCAGCCCGGTGGGCATCTCGTCGTTGATGGCCAGCCCCACGTTCGCGTAGGCGAAGACCGGGATGACCACGGCGAACACCAGGAGCGCCAGCTCGGTGTTGCGGCGGCTGGGCGCTCCGATCGCGCCGATCGTGGACGTGTGCTGCGTCGACGGGTTGGTAGTACTGCTCATCGTGTGACAGGGCCTCTCACGGCTTGCCTACTGCTTACCGCACAACGAGACGACCTTCTGCTCCTCCTCCGAGAGGCTGGGGCCGGGGCTGGAAGTGGGTGCGGTCGTGGACGGGGGCGTGGACTGCTCCGGTGCCTTCGCCGAACCCGTGGGGTTCGGCGACGGCGAGGCCTTGGACGTGAAGGAGGCGGGGGTGGTTCCCGTGGTGCCTCCGGCCTCGCCCTCGCCGGTCTTCGCGTTCTTCTCGCTCTCGGCGGAACGCCGCTCGGCCTGCTTCTTGCACGCGGAGGCCTGTACCGACAGTTCCTCGATCTTCGCGCGGGCGCCGTAGAGGTCGCCTTCCGCGATGGTCGCCTCGACCAGCTTCCGCTGGTAGGGCGGCAGGTACTTGAGTTCGATCTCGGGGTGGTCCTTCTCGATCTCCGACAGGGAGACCCAGGCCAGGTCCTGGCTGATGCCCTGGTACAGGGCGACGTGTTCGCCGTTGGTGCCGACGTAGTACTGCGTCTGGGTCCAGCGCCAGCCGCCGTACAGGCCGCCGCCGAGGACGGCGAGCGCGAGCAGGCTGTAGACGGACCGCTTGAGCCACCGGCGGTTCTTGCCGGGCTTGACGAAGTCGTCGTCGCCGTAGGCGAAGCCGTCGGTGGGGATGAAGCCGGTGATGTCGCCGCTGCCGGGCGGGCCGAACTCGCCCCCGCCGCCTTCCTTGCGCCGCCTGCCGAGACCGGAGGCGCGGCCGGCGGGGGTCTGCATGATGCCGTTGTCGGAGAGCTGGTTCTGGTTCTCGGCGACGGCGCCGACCACGACCGGGGTGTCGGAGAGCTGCCCGGCGAGGGTGTCGCCGGTGTCGAGGTCCAGGACGTCGGCGACGATCACGGTGATGTTGTCGGGGCCGCCGCCGCGCAGGGCCAGCTCGATCAGGTTCTGGACGGTCTCCTCGGGGCCCTGGTAGCTGGCCAGGGCCTCCTCGAGGGTCTGGTGGGAGACCACGCCGGACAGGCCGTCGGAGCAGATCAGGTACCGGTCGCCGGCCCGGACCTCGCGGATGGAGAGGTCGGGTTCGACGTGCTCGCCGCTGCCGAGGGCCCGCATCAGCAGGGAGCGCTGCGGGTGGGTGGTGGCCTCCTCCTCGGTGATCCGGCCCTCGTCGACCAGACGCTGCACCCAGGTGTGGTCCTGGGTGATCTGGGTGAGGACGCCGTCGCGCAGGAGGTAGGCGCGGGAGTCGCCGACGTGCACCATGCCGAGGCGCTGACCGGTCCACAGCAGGGCGGTCAGGGTGGTGCCCATGCCCTCGAGCTGGGGGTCCTCCTCGACCATCATGCGCAGCTGGTCGTTGGCCCGCTGGACGGCGGTGCCGAGCGAGGTGAGCACGTCGGAGCCGGGGACGTCGTCGTCGAGGGCGACGATGGTGGAGATCGCCTCGGAGGAGGCGACCTCGCCGGCCGCGGCGCCGCCCATGCCGTCGGCGATCGCGAGCAGGCGGGGACCGGCGTAACCGGAGTCCTCGTTGCCCTCCCGGATCATGCCCTTGTGCGATCCGGCGGCGAAGCGCAGGGACAGACTCATGCGCACCTCGCCCGTCGGCTCCGGGTACAGCCGGTCGTGTCGAGCCACACTGCCCACCCTCCGGTCGGGAGCGCGCCGGGGCCCTGGTCGATGACCCCCACTGCGTGCTCGCTCCGCTCGCGCTCATTCATTGGTGTAGCACTACTTCCGCAGCTCGATGACGGTCTTGCCGATGCGGATCGGCGCGCCCAGCGAAATCGGTGTGGGGGTCGTCAGCCGGTTCCGTTCCAGGTAGGTGCCGTTCGTGGAGCCCAGGTCCTCGACGATCCACTGGCCGTCGCGGTCCGGGTAGATCCTGGCATGGCGGCTGGAGGCGTAGTCGTCGTCCAGCACGATCGTGCTGTCGTGGGCCCGGCCCAGGGTGATGGTCTGGCCCTGGAGGGCGACGGTGGTGCCGGTGAGGGTGCCTTCGGTCACGACCAGCTTGGTGGGGGTGTTCCGGCCGCGGCGGCCACCGCCGCCGGACTGCTGGCGCTGCTGCGGAGGTGCCTGGCGGGCGGCCTGCTGCGGCCGGCCGGCGTCCCGCCGTGATCCGCGCTGGGTGACGCGAGTGCCGAACAGGTCACTCCGGATGACCTGCACGGCCACGATCACGAACAGCCACAGTACGGCCAGGAAACCCAGCCGCATGACCGTGAGGGTCAGCTCTGACATTGCCCCCGCTTCACCCTTCGGCTTGCCTATAGATAACGGTGGTGCTGCCCACGACGATCCGCGAGCCGTCGCGGAGCGTAGCGCGGGTGGTGTGCTGCCCGTCCACCACGATGCCGTTGGTGGATCCGAGATCCTGGATCGTCGAGGGCGTTCCGGTCCGGATCTCGCAGTGCCGGCGGGAGACGCCGGGGTCGTCGATCCGTACGTCGGCTTCGGTGCTGCGGCCCATCACGAGGGTGGCGCGGGAGATCTGGTGGCGGGTGCCGTTGATCTCGATCCAGTAGCGGGTGCGTCCGCCGGCGGCGGGGGGCCGCTGGCCGCCCGCGGGCTGCGGATAGCCGTAACCGCCACCACCGGGCCTGCCGCCGGGCGGCGGCGCGGCCGGCATGGGC
>NZ_NCTE01000304.1:0-8363 GCF_002114215.1 Streptomyces sp. 13-12-16
CGGCCGGGGCACCGTGCGGTCGGCGACCCGGGTGCCGGAGCCCTGCCGGGCGGTGAGCCAGCCCTCGGCGATCAGGTCGGCGTAGGCGTCGGCGACGGTGTTGCGGGCGATGCCCAGGTCGGCGGCGAGGGAGCGGGAGGAGGGCAGCCGGGTGCCGGGGGCGAGCCGGCCGGTGCGGACGGCCTCGCGGAGGGCGTCGGTCAGGCCGCGGCGCAGACCGGGCCCGGTCGGTTCGAGGTGCAGGTCGATGCCGAAAGTGGCCCAGCGTTCCGCCATGGAAGTGGACCATACTCCTGGGCTGCCTCGCTCCTAGGGTCGAGGCATGACCACTACTGAGACGAACACCGAGTACGCCCCCGAGCTGCCCGTCCGGCTGGAGTGGGCCCGGCACGCCCCCGAGGTCTACAAGGCGATGATCCGGCTGGACTCCGCCGCCAGGAAGGGGCTCGACGCCAAGCTGTACGAGCTGGTGAAGATCCGCGCCTCCCAGCTCAACCACTGCGCCTTCTGCCTGGACATGCACACCAAGGACGCGCTCGCGGCGGGCGAGAGCGTCGAGCGGATCATCCAGCTCGGCGCGTGGGAGGAGTCGCGGCACTTCTACACGGAGAAGGAGCTCGCGGCGATCGAACTGACCGAGGCGGTCACCGTGCTGACGGACGGCTTCGTGCCGGACGAGGTGTACGAGCGGGCCGCCAAGCGGTTCGAGGAGCCGGAGCTGGCGCAGCTCATCGCCGCGATCACGGTGATCAACGCGTGGAACCGGTTCGGGGTGACCTGCCGGATGACCCCGGGCCACTACACGCCGGGACAGCACGCGTGACGGCTCGCACGACCCACCTCGACGCCGGTGTCCGCAGCGCGCTGCGGGCGGTGAGCGCCGCCGCCAAGAAGGGCCTCGGCGATCCCGGCCTGGCCGAGCTGGTGCAGATCCGTGCCTCGCAGCTCAACCACTGCGCCTTCTGCCTCGACATGCACCTCGCCCTCGCCCGCGAGGGCGGGGCGGTGCGCGAGGCGCAGCTCGATCTCCTGGACGCCTGGGAGGAGGCCGGGGACGACGTCTTCGACGCGCGGGAGCGGGCCGCGCTGGAACTGACGGAGGCGGTCACGGTGCTGACCGGGGGGTTCGTGCCCGACGAGGTGTACGAGCGGGCGGCCGGGCACTTCGACGCCGCCCGGCTCGCCCACCTCGTCGCACTGATCACCGCCGTCAACAGCTGGAACCGGCTGATGGTCGGCCGCCGGATCCCCCCGGGCTCCACCGAGTGGTGAACCAGGAGGTCAGGGCAGCCACTTCTTCCATGTGGAGGGGTGGTTGTCCACCCATTTCCCGGCCGCCTCCCGGGGCGACAGCTTCTGCTCGGCGATCATCAGGGAGACCTCGTTCTGGTCCTCGGTCGTCCACTCGAAGTTCTTGAGCAGTTCCGCCGCCTCCCCGCCGTGCTCCGCGAAGTCCGCGTTGAGGTACTTCTGCAGCGGGGTGACCGGGTAGGCGCAGGCGACCTTCGCCGGGTCGGCGTCGCAGCCCTCCTCGTACGCGGGCAGCTTCACCTCGGTCATCGGCACCTTCGCGGACAGCCACTGGGGTGTGTACCAGTAGGTGAGGAAGGGCTTCCTCTCCTTGGCGAACTGCTTGATCTGGGTGATCTGCGCGGCCTCGGAGCCGGCGAACACCACCCGGTAGTCCAGTTTCAGGTTCTTCACCAGCGCCTTGTCGTTGGTGACGTAGGACGGGGAGCCGTCCATCAGCTGTCCCTTGCCGCCGCTCTCCGGGGTGCGGAACCGGTCGGCGTACTTGTTGAGGTTCTTCCAGTCGGTGACGTCGGGGTGCCGCTCCGCGAAGTACGTCGGCACGAACCAGCCGATGTGCCCGGTGACGCCGAGGTCGCCGCCGTTCACGATCGTCTTCTTGTCCTCGACGTACCGCTGCTCCTGCTCGGGGTGGCCCCAGTCCTCCAGGATCGCGTCGACGCGGCCCTGGCTGAGCGCGTCCCAGGCGGGCACCTCGTCGACCTGGACGGTGTCGACGCGGTAGCCCAGTTCGTGTTCCAGCAGGTACTGGGCGACGGCCACGTTGGCCTGCGCGCCGACCCAGGACTGCACGGACAGGGTGACCGTCCTGGCGCCCCGCGCGTTCGCGAAGGGGGACGCCTGCTCGGTCATGTCGGCGGCGCCGCAGCCGGTGGCCAGCACCAGCACGGCGACGGCCGCCGTGATACGCGTGCGGGACATCTCAGGCTCCCTTCGCCGTACGGCGTTCGGTCGGCTGCGTCACCCGGTCGAGCATCAGCCCCAGGCAGACGATCGCGGCCCCGGCGACCAGGCCGGTCGCCAGGTCGCCCTGGGCGAGGCCGAAGACGACGTCGTAGCCGAGCGCTCCGCCGCCGACCAGGCCGCCGATGATGACGACGGCGAGGACCAGGACCACGCCCTGGTTGACGGCGAGCAGCAGCGCCGGGCGGGCCAGCGGGAGCTGGACCTGGCGCAGCTGCTGGGCGCCGGTCGCGCCGAGGGAGCGGGCGGATTCCAGGGCGGCCGGGTCGACCTGGCGCAGCCCCTGGGTGGTGATGCGGACGACGGCGGGGAGCGCGTAGACGATCGCGGCGGCGACGGCCGGGGCGCGGCCGACGCCGAACAGGGCGACGACCGGGATCAGGTACACGAACTGCGGCATCGTCTGGAACACGTCGAGCACCGGGCGCAGGAGGCGTGCGAAGCGGTCGCTGCGGGCGGCGGCGATGCCGGTCGCGAAGCCGATGACGAGGGTGACGGCGACGGCCGCGAGGACCTGCGAGAGGGTGTCCAGGGACGGCTTCCACACACCGAGCACGCCGGTCGCGGCCATGGCGAGGACGGCGGTGAGCGCGGTGCGCCAGGTGCCGATCAGCCAGGCCAGGGCGGCGACGATCAGGAGCACCGACCACCAGGGCAGCCATTGCAGGCCGTCGCGGAGGGGGTCGAGGACCCAGGTGGTGAAGCGGCCCGCCCAGTCGGCGGTGCCGCCGATGACGGGCACACCGGAGTAGAGGTGGCCGGTCATCCACTCGACGGCCCGGTTGACCGGCTCGGCGATGCTCAGGACCCATCCGTCGGGCCACTCCAGGCGGTCCGCGAGACGTCCGGTGACCGCGACGGCCACGGCGGCGGTCCCGGCGTACGCCCACAGCGCGCGGGCGTTCGGCGGGGGTGCCTGTCCGAGTCGCGCGCCGGCCGCGCCGGTCACCCGGTCGAGGACGACGGCGAGCAGCACGATCGGGATGCCGGCCGCGAGCGCGGCGCCGACGTCGACCGAGGCCAGTGCCTGGTAGACGCGGTCGCCGAGACCGCCGGCGCCGATCACGGAGGCGATGACGGCCATGGACAGCGCCATCATGATCGTCTGGTTGAGGCCGAGGAGGAGTTCCTTGCGGGCCAGCGGGATGCGGGCGGTCAGCAGGCGCTGGCGTGCGGTGGTCCCGAGCGACTCGACCGCCTCCAGCACCTCCTTGTCGGCGCCGCGCAGCCCGAGCGCGGTGAGGCGGGCCATGGGCGGGGCGGCGTAGACGACGGTGGCCAGGACGGCCGCGGGGACGCCGATGCCGAAGACCAGGACGACGGGGAGGAGGTAGGCGAAGGCCGGGAGGACCTGCATGGTGTCGAGGACCGGGCGCAGGACGCGGTCCATGCGGTCGGAGAGGCCGGCGGCGAGGCCGAGGAACACGCCCACGAGGACGGACGCGGCCACCGCCACGACCATCAGGGCGAGCGTCTGCATCGTCGGTACCCACATGCCGAGCAGGCCGCAGGCGAGGAACGCGGTGGCGGTGCCGAGGGCCAGGCGGATGCCGGCCGCGCGCCAGGCGATCAGGGCGGACACGGCGGTCACTCCCGCCCAGCCGACGGCGAGGAGGGCGAGGTAGACGGCGCGCACGGCGATGACGAC
Organism: Streptomyces sp. 13-12-16; assembly: GCF_002114215.1. Taxonomy (GTDB): domain Bacteria; phylum Actinomycetota; class Actinomycetes; order Streptomycetales; family Streptomycetaceae; genus Streptomyces. Next base: position 3,923 of record NZ_NCTE01000304.1, read on the forward strand.
GACGTTGCTGACGTGGCCGAGGAAGTGGAGGAAGAGGGGGTGGGAGTCGCGGTTGTCGATGATCCAGTCGCTGGCCTTGCCGAGGGGTTCGGAGACGTCGACCGTCAGGGCCTCGGGCCAGGTGCCGTTGGCCCAGCGGGCGGCTGCCAGGGGGACGAGGACGGCCGCGAGTACGCCCAGCGTCAGGAGCTTGCGGGTGGCTCTGTTCGCCAGGATGCCCGGCGGTGCGGTCTTACGGGGAGTCGCCGTGAGCGTTGCCATCACACCGGCTCCTCGGTGGTGGTGGGGGTGGGTCCTGGCTCACGGCGCTTCACCGGTTCCTCCCCCACTCTCGACTCCTCCCCCATGAGCGGGGGACCCCCATCGCCCACCCGTGCCGCCCCAGCGGCACGACTGCCCGTGGCTGCGGTGCCTGCCACCACGTTCAGCAGTGTGGCCGGGTCGACCACTCCCAGGCAGCGGCCGTCGTCCATGACGCGGGCCGGGGTGCCTGCTCGGGCCACTGCCTCCACGGCTTCCGAGACCGTGGCGTCGGGGCGGATCGCCGGGCCTGTGCCCGCCTCTTCCGCTGAGGTCACGGGGCGCATGGCGGTGCGGACGGTCAGGACCTGTTCGCGGGGGACGTCGCGGACGAAGGCGCGGACGTAGTCGTCGGCGGGTGAGCCGACGATCTCCTCCGGGGTGCCGAGCTGGACCACGCGGCCGTCGCGCATCAGGGCGATGCGGTCGCCGAGCTTCAGGGCTTCCTGGAGGTCGTGGGTGATGAAGACCATCGTGCGGCCCTCCTCGCGGTGCAGCCGCACCACCTCCTCCTGCATGTCCCGCCGGATCAGCGGATCGAGCGCGCTGAACGGCTCGTCGAAGAGGAGGACCTCGGGGTCCACCGCCAATGCCCGCGCCAGGCCCACGCGCTGGCGCTGGCCGCCGGAGAGCTGGGCGGGTCTGCGCTGCTCCATGCCCTCCAGGCCGACCTTGGCGACCACCTCGGCGGCCCGCTCCCGGCGCTCCGCCCTGCCCATGCCCTGGATCTCCAGGCCGTAGGCCACGTTGTCGAGGACGGTGCGGTGCGGCAGCAGGCCGAAGTGCTGGAAGACCATCGCGGCGCGGTGCCGGCGCAGTTCGCGCAGCCGGGCCTTGTCCATGGCGCGGACGTCCTCGCCGTCGATGGCGATGGTGCCGGCGGTCGGCTCGATCAGCCGGGTCAGACAGCGCACCAGCGTGGACTTGCCCGAGCCGGACAGGCCCATGACGACGAAGACCTCGCCCTTGCGGACGTCGAAGCCCACGTCACGCACGGCGGCGGTGCAGCCGGTGCGGGAGCGCAGCTCGGCCGGGTCGAGGGCGGTGAGCGCGGGGTCGCCGGGGACGCGGTCGGCCTTCGGTCCGAAGACCTTCCACAGGCCGTCGACGGAGAAGACGGGAGCGGCGGTCGCGGTACTCATCACGCGTCACCGCCGATCAGGTCGACGGCGCGCTCACCGACCATCAGGACCCCGATCATCGGGTTCACGGCGGTCATGGTCGGGAAGACGGAGGCGTCCGCGATCCGGATGCCCTCCAGGCCCCGGACCTTCAGCTCGGGGTCGACGACGGCCTGTTCGTCGTTCACGGCGCCCATGCGGCAGGTGCCCGCCGGGTGGTAGACGGTGTGCGCGACCTTCCGGGCGTACTCGCCGAGTTCCTCGTCGCCGGTGATGTCCGGCCCGGGGGCGACCTCGCGCTTGAGCCAGTTGGCGAGGGGTTCGGTCCTGGCGATCTCACGGGCGATGCGGATGCCGTCGACCAGGGTGCGGCCGTCGTAGTCGTCCTCGTCGGTGAAGTACCGGAAGTCCAGGGCCGGCTTCACGGACGGGTCGGCGCTGGTGAGGTACAGCCTGCCCCGGCTCTTCGGCTTGGGGATGTTGGGGGTCATCGAGACGCCGAACTCGGGCCGCCGGTAGCCCAGTCGCTCCGGGTTGTCCGTGAACGGGATCTGGTAGAAGTGGAACATCAGGTCGGGGCCCGCGTGTTCGGGGTCGCGGCGCACGAACAGGCCGGCGTCGGAGTCCATCGCGGAGTTCTCCGGGATGGGTCCGTTCGTCTCCCAGACGATCACCGACTCGGGGTGGTCGAGCAGGTTCTCGCCGACGCCGGGCAGGTCGTGCGCCACGGGTATGCCGAGCGCCTCCAGGTCGGCCCTCGGGCCGATGCCGGAGTGCAGCAGCAGCCGGGGCGAGTCGACGGCGCCGGCGCACAGCACGACCTCGTTCCGTGCCCTGACGAGGATCTCCTCGCCGTCCTTGGTGCGCACGTGGACGCCCTCGGCGCGGGTGCCGTTCAGCTCCAGCCGGTACGCCCAGGTCTCCAGCAGGATCGTGAGGTTGGGGCGTTCGTCCATCACCGGGTGCAGGTACGCCACCGACGCCGACGAGCGCTTGTTGTCCTCCGGGTGGTAGGCGAGGTCGAAGAAGCCGACGCCCTCGTCGAACGGCTTCTTGTTGAAGCCCTCGATCCGGGGGACCCCGAGGGCCGTCTGCGCCGCGTCGACGAAGTCGCGGGCGATGGCGTTCCGGTCCTTCTCGTCGACCGGGACGATGTTGTTCTCGAGCCGGGCGTAGTACGCCTCCATCGGCACCGCGCCCCACCCCTCGGCTCCCGCCCGCTCCCACTCGTCCCAGTCGGACGGCAGCGGCTTGAACGCGATGAGCGTGTTGTGCGAGGAGCAGCCGCCCAGGACGCGGGCGCGGCTGTGCCGGATGTGCGAGTTGCCGCGCGGCTGTTCGGTGGTGGGGTAGTCGTAGTCCAGCTCGCCGCCGAGCAGGCCCATCCAGCGGCGCAGGGTCAGCACGTCGTCGCGGCCGACGTCGCTGGGGCCGCCCTCGATGACGGCGACGGTGACGTCCGGGTTCTCGGTCAGTCGGGAGGCGATGACGGAGCCTGCGGTGCCGCCGCCTATGACGACGTAGTCGTATGCGTGATCGGGTTCGTGGGTGTGAGCGGGCATCCGGGTGGTACTCCTCCGGGGATTCGGGACAGGTGGGTGGAGTGCGGCTTCGGGGAAGGGCGGCGGCGGGCCGGCACCGCCCGGTGGTCCGTGGTTCAGCCCGCGAACCAGCGCACCGGCCTGGGCGCCAGGTTCTGGTAGACGTGCTTGGTCTCGCGGTACTCGGCGAGACCGGCCGGGCCGAGTTCGCGGCCCACTCCGCTCTTGCCGAAGCCGCCCCACTCCGCCTGCGGGAGGTAGGGGTGGAAGTCGTTGATCCACACGGTGCCGTGACGCAGCCGTCCGGCCACGCGGCGGGCGCGGCCCGCGTCGGCGGTCCACACGGCGCCGGCCAGCCCGTACTCGGTGTCGTTGGCGAGCGCGACGGCCTCGTCCTCGGTGCGGAAGGTCTCGACGGTGAGGACCGGCCCGAAGACCTCCTCGCGCACGACCTTCATCCCGCGGTGGCAGCGGTCGAGGACGGTCGGCTCGTAGAAGTAGCCGGTCTCCGGGCGCTCGGCGGACGGCGCGGGCCGCTTGCCGCCGGAGCGCAGCACCGCGCCCTCCTTGAGCGCGGACTCGACGTACGCCTCGACCTTCGCGCGCTGCTGCTCGGAGACCAGCGGGCCGCACTCGACGCCGTCCTCGGTGCCCCGGCCGAGCCTGATCCGCTCGGCGCGGCGGGCGAGTTCGGTGACGAAGCGGTCCCGGACCGGCTCCTCGACGATGAGCCGGGCGCCCGCCGAGCAGACCTGGCCGCTGTGGATGAAGGCGGCGTTGAGGGCCTGGTCGACGGCGGTGTCGAAGCCCTCGTCGGTGGCGCAGGCGTCGGCGAAGACGACGTTGGGGTTCTTGCCGCCGAGTTCGAGGGCGACCTTCTTGACGCCCGGGGCCGCGGCCTGGGCGACCTTGGTGCCGCTGACCAGGCCGCCGGTGAAGGAGACCAGGTCGACGTCGGGGTGCTCGGCGAGCCGGGCGCCGACGGTGTGGCCGGGACCGGTGACGATGTTGGCGGCCCCGGCGGGCAGTCCGGCCTCGGTCAGCAGGTCGATGAGGGCGATCGTGGTCAGCGGGGTGATCTCGCTGGGCTTGACCACGAAGGTGTTGCCGGCCGCCAGCGCGGGGGCGATCTTCCAACTCGCCTGGAGCAGGGGGTAGTTCCAGGGCGTGATCAGTGCGCAGACGCCGACCGGCTCGTGCACGACGACGCTGTGGACGTCGGGCGAGCCCGCGTCGACGACCCGTCCGGGGGCTTCCCCGGCGACCAGGTCGGCGAAGTAGCGGAAGGCGTCGGCGACACAGTCGATGTCGACGCGGCCCTCCTCGACGGTCTTGCCGGCGTCCCGGCTCTCCAGCAGACCGAGCTTCTCCCGGTCCCGGACGAGCAGTTCGGCGACGCGGCGCAGCAGCGCGGCCCGTTCGGCGACGGGGGTGTGCGGCCACGGGCCCTCGTCGAAGGCGCGGCGGGCGGCGGCCCCC
>NZ_NCTE01000304.1:8567-10967 GCF_002114215.1 Streptomyces sp. 13-12-16
TCGCCCCCCGCGTGGATGGTGTCGCGCACCCGGATTTCCGTACTGTCCGCCATGATCGGTCTGCTGCCTTCCGTTCCTGTTCAGCACCCGTGAGTCGCACAGGTGTCGTCCACGGGACCGGGTGCTCCTGCCCTTGAGCCCCGCATGCATGCGGATTCGAAGGCCGGAAGTGCGCCGCGTCACTGAAAGCAAGGGCAGAACGGAAGAAATCGCCCACCTTGTAGGCGGACGGTCACTGCGTGCCGGTGCCACGGGTGGTGTCCGGCGGGCCCGTACGGCTCCGGGGCGGGCCCGGGTGCGGGCGGGGCGGCCGGAGGAACGCGACGGGCCCCGCACCGGCCGTGCCGGTGCGGGGCCCGAGACCCTGGAGCGGGTGGGATCAGATGAGGCCGAGGCCGCGGACCGCCTCGCGCTCCTCCTCGAGCTCCTTGACGGAGGCGTCGATGCGGGCGCGGGAGAACTCGTTGATCTCCAGGCCCTGGACGATCTCGTACTTGCCGTCCTTCACGGTGACCGGGAAGGAGGAGATCAGGCCCTCCGGGACGCCGTAGGAGCCGTCCGACGGGATGCCCATGGAGGCCCAGTCGCCGTCGGCGGTGCCGTTGACCCAGGTGTACACGTGGTCGATGGCGGCGTTGGCGGCGGAGGCGGCCGACGAGGCGCCACGGGCCTCGATGATCGCGGCGCCGCGCTTGGCGACGGTCGGGATGAAGTCCTCGGCCAGCCACTTCTCGTCGTTCACGACCTCGGCGGCGTTCTTGCCGGCGACCGTGGCGTGGAAGATGTCGGGGTACTGGGTGGCGGAGTGGTTGCCCCAGATCGTCAGCTTCCTGATCTCGGAGACCGGGACGCCGGTCTTCTTCGAGAGCTGGGTCAGCGCGCGGTTGTGGTCCAGGCGGGTCATGGCGGTGAACCGCTCGGCGGGTACGTCCGGGGCGGCGGCCTGGGCGATCAGGGCGTTGGTGTTGGCCGGGTTGCCGACGACCAGGACCTTGATGTCGTCCGCGGCGTGGGCGTTGATGGCCTGGCCCTGCGGCTTGAAGATGCCGCCGTTGGCCTCCAGGAGGTCACCGCGCTCCATGCCCTTGGTGCGCGGGCGGGCGCCCACGAGGAGGCCGACGTTGGCGCCGTCGAAGGCCACGTTCGGGTCGTCCGTGATGTCGATGCCCTGGAGGAGCGGGAACGCGCAGTCGTCCAGCTCCATGGCCGTGCCCTCGGCGGCCTTGAGCGCCGGGGTGATCTCCAGCAGGCGCAGCTTGACCGGCACGTCCGCGCCGAGCAGCTGGCCGGAGGCGATGCGGAAGAGCAGGGCGTAACCGATCTGGCCGGCCGCGCCGGTGACGGTGACGTTCACGGGAGTGCGGGTCATGGCGTTCTCCGTATGACAGCTGGCGGTGGGGCGGTCCCTGCCCCGGGGTGCGGGATCCCGTCCGGCTCGTGACCGGCGTCCACCACGATGATCGATCATCGGATCGGATGATCGATCTCTTGGCGTCAAGAGAGATCCAGCGGTCAGGCTATCGCGCATCCACGGGCGCGGACGGCCGGGCTCCCTGTGGCCCGTCCCACAGAGTGACGGCCCGGGCACACGGGTAGCCGAACGGGCACGAGAGGGGCGGCCGCTCCGTCCGGGAGAGGTGGGGGCGGGGCGGCCGCCGTCGGGGACCGACCGTGCCGGACTCCCGTGGGGGTACTTTCCGCGTGCCCCCCTTCCGCCGCACCATGCGCGTCCCCACATTTTCCCCACATGCATGAACCCGTATGGGCCCGTACGGGCCCATACGGGTGGCGGGACGGATCGTGTGCGGGTACTACTCCGTGCAGCCCTTCTCACCGGTGGCGGCCAGTACGGCGCAGGCCTTCGCGTCCGCCGCGTCCTTCACCGGCACCATCGGGGTGTACGTGACCGTGTCGCCGGCCGCGGTGATGCTGTCGCTCTGCTTCGACGTGCCCGCGCTGATCTCGACCTCGTCCCCCTGCGCGCCCTGCGTGATGCGTCCCCATGCCGCGGCGCAGGTCTCGCTGTAGCGGACCTCCACCGTGGTGGCGCCGACGGTCCCGGTCCGCGTGGTGGTCACCAGGTCGCCGCTGCACCCCATGGCCTCGGCGTCCTTGCCCTCGCAACTGTCGCCGCTGCACTTCACGCCGGGGGGCAGGTCGACACTGGCGGTGGCGGTGGGCGAGGGGGACTTCTGCGTCTCGTCCTTCTTCTTGTCGCCCTCGGTGCTGGTGACGTAGAACGCGGCGGCGACCACCACCAGCGCTCCCACCGCTCCGGCGATGAACGTCGACGTCCGTCGCTTGCCGCCGGAACGGCCCGGTCCGCCCGGGCGGCCCCGACCGGACGCGCCCGGGGGCGGCGCGCCGTACGTCCCGGAGGCGCCCGCCGCGGGCCCGGAG
>NZ_NCTE01000305.1 GCF_002114215.1 Streptomyces sp. 13-12-16
CAGCGGCCTTGCGGCCGTCGGGGCGTCCCCGGCGGCCGGGGCCGGCCCGGTGGCGTCGGCCGTGGGCTGCTCCAGGACGACGTGGGCGTTGGTGCCGCTGGCGCCGAAGGAGGAGACGCCCGCGCGGCGCGGGCGCCCGGTCTCCGGCCAGGCGGTCGTCCCGGTCAGCAGCCGTACGGCGTCCGGGTCCCAGGCGACGTGGGAGGACGGCGTGCCGACGTGCAGGGTCCTCGGCAGGGTGCCGTGCCGCATCGCCAGGACCATCTTGATGACGCCGGCGACGCCGGAGGCCGCCTGGGTGTGGCCGATGTTGGACTTCACCGAGCCGAGCAGCAGGGGCCGTCCGGGGTCGCGGCCCTGGCCGTAGGTGGCGTGCAGGGCCTGCGCCTCGATCGGGTCGCCGAGCGTGGTGCCGGTGCCGTGCGCCTCGACGGCGTCGACGTCGCGGGCGGTGAGGCCCGCGGCGGCCAGCGCCTTGCGGATGACGCGCTGCTGGGAGGGGCCGTTGGGGGCGGTGAGGCCGTTGGAGGCGCCGTCCTGGTTGACCGCGGAGCCGCGCAGCACGGCGAGGACCTGGTGGCCGTTGCGGCGGGCGTCGGAGAGGCGTTCGACGACGAGCACGCCCACGCCCTCGGCCCACGCGGTGCCGTCGGCGTCGTCGGAGAAGGCCTTGCAGCGGCCGTCCGGGGACAGTGCGCCCATCTCGCCGAACTCGACGAAGCCGACCGGCGTCGACATCACGGTGACACCGCCCGCGAGGGCGAGGGAGCATTCGCCGTTGCGCAGGGCCTGCGCCGCGAGGTGCAGGGCGACCAGCGACGACGAGCAGGCCGTGTCGACGCTGACCGAGGGCCCTTCCAGGCCGAGGGTGTAGGACAGCCGGCCGGAGAGCAGGCTCGCCGACTGGGCGGTCTCGACGTGGCCGACCTGGCCGAGGGCCGGACGGTAGTCACCGCTGCCGCCGCCGACGAACACGCCGGTGTCACCGCCGCGCAGCCCGGCCGGGTCGATGCCGGCCCGCTCCAGGGCCTCCCAGGCGGTCTCCAGCACGATCCGCTGCTGCGGGTCGACGACCAGGGCCTCGCGCGGGGAGATGCCGAAGAAGTCGGGGTCGAAGTCGGCGACGTCGTACAGGAATCCGCCGTGGCGGGTGACGCTGCGGCCCCGTCCGTCCCGGTCCCCGTTCAGGAGCCGGTCCAGGTCCCAGCCGCGGTCGGTCGGGAAGGCGCCGATGGCGTCGGTGCCGGCGACGGCCAGTTCCCACAGGTCCTCGGGCGATCGCACTCCGCCCGGGTAGCGGCAGCTCATGCCGACGATGACGATCGGGTCGTCGGCCGCCGCGGTGTCCGTCCCGCGTACGGCCGGGGTGGCCGGGCCGGTGTCCTCGCCGAGGAGCGCGGTCAGCAGGTGCGCGGCGAGCGCGGTGGGCGTCGGGTAGTCGAAGACCAGGGTGGCGGGCAGGGTGAGCCCGGTCGCGGCGGCGAGCCGGTCGCGCAGGTCGACGGCGGTCAGCGAGTCGAACCCGAGGTCCTTGAAGGCCTGTTCGGCGGGTACGGCGTCGGCGCCCGCGTGGCCGAGGACCGAGGCGACCTCGGTGCGGACCAGGTCCAGCGCGTGCGGGAGCCGGTCCCGCTCGTCGAGCCGCCGCAGGTGGGTGCGGAGCGTGCCGGTGGCGCCCGCGTCCGCGCGGTCGCCG
>NZ_NCTE01000306.1 GCF_002114215.1 Streptomyces sp. 13-12-16
CGTGAAGCGGTCCACCGGCCACCTCGTCCGGGGACGCCTCCCCCCGAAGCGATGCCGCCCTCCCCGCCTGAGGCGGGGAGGGCGGCATCGGTGGCGCCGGGGCTTCGCCCGGCCGGTACGTCGTTAGGAGAGGCCGAGTTCGTTGTCGAGCATGTCGAAGACCTCCTCGTCCGTGGCGGAGTCGAAGTCGAACGCGTCGTCCTCCTCACCGGACGCCTCCGTGCGCAGCGACTGCCACTTGCTGCGCAGCACCTCCAGCCGGCTCGCGACCTGTGCGAAGAGGTCGGCGTCCACGTCGATGCCCGAAATGCTCCTCTCCAGCCTGTCCAGCTCCGCCAGGACCGCCCCCGGTCCGCCGGCCGGGGACGGGGCGACGCGCGCGTACAGGTGGGCGACGAGTTCGCCGGGCGTGGGGTAGTCGAACAGGAGGGTGGCCGGGAGTCGGGCGCCGGTGAGCGCGCCGAGCCGGTTGCGCAGTTCGACGGAGGTCAGCGAGTCGAAGCCGAGGTCCTGGAAGGGCCGGTCCGGTTCGACGTCGGCCGGGTCCAGGTGGCCGAGGACGACGGCGATCTGACCGCGCACCAGCTCCAGCAGTGTCTCCCGGCCCTCCGCCGGGGTGAGTGCGGACAGCCGCCGGGTGAGGTCCGCGGCGGCGGCCGTCGCCCCCGCCGCCGCGACCGTACGGCGGGAGGTCACCCGGATCAGCGACCGGAACAGCGGCGGGATCTCGCCGAGGGACCGCAGGGTCCCCAGGTCCAGCCGCACGGGCAGGACCGCGGCTCCCGTGCCGGCGGTGCGGAGCGCGTCGAACAGGGCCAGGCCCCGCTCCGGCGGCATCGGAGGCATGCCCGCCCTGGTCATCCGCGCGATGTCGGCCTCGCCGAGCTCGCCGGTCATGCCGCTGCCCCTGGTCCAGGGGCCCCAGCCGAGGGACAGGGCCGGCAGGCCCTGGTTCCGGCGGTGCCGGGCGAGGGCGTCCAGGAAGGCGTTGCCCGCCGCGTAGTTGGCCTGGCCCGCGTTGCCGAGCGTGCCGGCCACCGAGGAGAACAGCACGAAGGCGTCGAGCGGAAGGTCCGCGGTGGCCTCGTGCAGGTGCCAGGCGGCGTCCACCTTGGGCCGCAGCACGGCGGCGAGCCGCTCGGGTGTGAGGGAGCCGATCGTTCCGTCGTCCAGGACGCCCGCCGCGTGGATCACGGCGCGCAGCGGCCGGTCGGCGGGCACCTCGGCGAGCAGCCGGTCGAGGGCGGCGCGGTCCGACACGTCGCAGGCGGCGACGGTGACCCGGGCGCCCTCCGCCTCGAGTGCGGCGGCGAGTTCACCGGCGCCGTCGGCG
>NZ_NCTE01000307.1 GCF_002114215.1 Streptomyces sp. 13-12-16
GCCGCCTGAGCGCGCACCGGTGCGGGGGCGGCGCGGTCCGCCGCCCCCGTCCGCGCGGGACGGCCGCGAACGCACGTCCTGTTCCGGGGGTCGGTGACCCGTCCGACCGCTCCCGCGTTGCCCGGGTATGACGACCCCCACGCACTCGACGACCGGGCGTCAACGCCGCGTCTTCGTGCCACCGCCCGCCCAGGCGGTGGCACCCGCGCCGCCCCGGCTCCCGGATCCGCCGATCTACCGCGATCTGATGCGGACCTGGGCGGACCGGGGCCGCACGCTGCCCGGGCGGCAGGACCCGGAGTGGACCCGGCTCACCGCGCCCCGGCGGGGGCCCGACCCGTTCAGCGGGTCTCCGGGCCCGCGAGGTGGCGGGCGATGACCATGCGCTGGATCTGATTGGTGCCCTCGACGATCTGCAGGACCTTGGCCTCGCGCATGTAGCGCTCGGCGGGGAAGTCCGCGGTGTAGCCGTAGCCGCCGAGGATCTGCACGGCGTCGGTGGTGACCCGCATCGCCGTGTCGGTGCAGTGCAGCTTGGCCATGGCGGCCTGCTTGGCGAACGGCCGCCCCGCGTCGCGCAGCCGGGCCGCCGCCAGATACAGCGCGCGCCCCGCCTCGATCTGCGTGGCCATGTCGGCGAGCATGAAGCGCAGTCCCTGGAAGTCGGCGATCGGCTTGCCGAACTGCCGCCGCTCGGCCGCGTAGCCGAGCGCCTCGTCCAGCGCCGCCTGGGCCAGGCCGATCGCGCAGGCGGCGATGCCGAGCCGGCCGCCGTCCAGCGCCGACAGGGCGATCGCGAAGCCCTGCCCCTCCTCGCCGATGCGCCGCGCGTCGGGGACCCGGACGCCGTCGAGATGGACCTGGGCGGTGGGCGAGCCCTTCATCCCCATCTTCTTCTCCGGCACGGCGGCGCTCAGCCCCTCGGCGTCACCGGGCACCAGGAACGCGGTGACGCCGCGCGGGCCCTCCTCGCCGGTACGGGCCATGACGGTGTAGAAGTCGGCGATGCCGCCGTGGGTGATCCATGCCTTGGTGCCGGTGATCACCCAGTCGTCGCCCTCGCGCACGGCCCTGGTGCGCAGCGAGGCCGCGTCCGAGCCCGAGGCGGGCTCGGAGAGGCAGTAGGCGCCGAGCAGGCCGCCACCGAGCATCGCGGGCAGATGCTCGGCCTGCTGCTCCTTGGCGCCGAAGGCGGCGAGCGCGTAGGAGGCCAGGGTGTGCACGCTGACACCGAGGCCGACGGTGAGCCGGGCCGCGGCGAGCTCTTCGAGGACCTGGAGGTAGACCTCGTACGGCTGGTCTCCGCCGCCGTACTCGGAGTCGTAGGGGAGGCCGAGCAGGCCGGACTCGGAGAGCAGGGTGAACAGTTCGCGGGGGAAGCGGCCCGCGTCCTCCTCCTCGGCCGCCCGCGGGGCGACCTCGCGCTGTGCGATGTCGCGGACGAGCGAGATGAGGTCCCGGGCTTCGTCCGTGGGCAGTTGCCGGTCCACCGGCTGCGGGGCGCGGTCGGGCATGGCGACGCTCTCCTCCCTGTTCGGGCACATCGGCGTGCGCCTTGGGTGGGGGCGGCTCCGCCGGGTCGTATCGGTGCCTGGCCGATGCTCGCACTCCCGGGTCTCGGAAGCTGCTGACCAGCGGCTGTGCGCTGCGAGTATGCCCGATCGGCTGCAGCAAGTCACTTGTTAACGACCGCTTACTTCAAAAAAGTTTCCGTGCGCTCACCGAACGGAACATTCACCCGAAAGGTGACATCTCGCACAGGGAACCGATCAAGGGCCGGGGCCGTCTCAGGCGTCGCGGCGGGCGGGCGCCGGGGCCGGGTGGGTGGGGTCCAGCTCCTCGATGGCACGCAGGGCCCCGCCGAGCGTCCTCACCAGCAGCTCGCTCATGGTCTCGCGGGACAGCTCACCGCGGTCGATCCAGGCGAGCGCGGCGCCCTCCACGCTGCACACCCAGGCCAGCAGGCCCATCCGCGCCACCGGCGCGATGTCCGTACGGCCGTAGGCGCCCTCGGCGATGGTCGCGACGATGGCCTCGCGCACCCCGTCCCGGATGGCGTGCACCTCGGTGTCGAAGCCGACGCCGCCGCTGACGATCGCGCGGTAGGCGGCCTGGTTGTGCTCGGCGTACCGCAGATAGCTGTCGATGGTGCGGTGCACCCGCTCCACGGGCGGCAGTCCGGCACCGCTCGCGGCGAAGCCGACCAGACCGGCCACCGAGTCCTCGATGATCGCCAGGTAGTAGCCGCGCTTGGAGTGGAAGTAGTAGTAGATCAGCCCCTTGGCGACCTGCGCCTGACGCGCGATGTCGTCCATCGAGAGCGCGTCGTACGACGTGTCCGCGAACAACCTCCGCCCGATGGCGATGAGTTCGGCGCGACGCGCGGACGAACGCTCGGTACCGCGTGCCGCGGGACGTACGGCGGACTGCCGGCTGATGTTCAATTTCGACCCAGGTCTTCCTGCGGACGGCGGGACATCCCGCCGCAGTATGTCAGGTCATCCTGAGGGCTCGGGCCGGTAGCCCCGTGACCTGGGGTTAAAGCAGTCCCAGCTGGGTCATGAACATCGCGAGGACCACGACGAGGGTCCATCCCATGGCGTGTTCGAGGATCTTCGGGCCGTCCTCCCGGGGGCCGCCGGTGCGGGCGCGGGTGACGGTGGCTGCGTTCGTGGTCATGGCTTCTCGCTGGTCTCCGTGGTGCGGTGGACTCCCCCTGCGACTGACGTCCACCTTGCCACCGCGAGCGGCTTCTGTGGCCGAGACGTCGGTCACAGGCGTCCGGCGGCCCCGGCCGTCCGGGGCCGCCGGCGGGGCCGGCTCAGCGCACGCCCACCGCCGCGAGCGCCTT
>NZ_NCTE01000308.1 GCF_002114215.1 Streptomyces sp. 13-12-16
CGCCTCACCCAGCGGGCGCTGGACCGCACGGTGTGGCCGCCGCTGGTCGGCGGCTGCCATGTGGCGCGGGACCCGGTCGGCGCGCTGCGCCGGGCGGGGTTCGAGCTCGGCCCCTACCGGCGGACGCTGATGCCGGACAAGGGGCCGGCGCTGCCCACCTCGTACTGCGTCACGGGCACCGCGTGGCGGCCGCCGGGCGACGCGGCGGCCGACGGGAGCTGATCACTCGCACCAGCGGCGCAGCTCGGCGGCGATGTCGTCCACGGTCGCCTCGCCGTCCTTGACCAGGCGGGCCAGATCGCGCACCTGCTCCGGCGAGGTGACGACCTTCAGACCGCCGGCGACGAGGTAGGCGTACGCGACGGCGGAGGCGAACAGGGCGTTGGAGCGCTCCAGCGCGGGGATGTGGATCAGCAGCTGGAGGAGCGCGGCGGCGCGGGCGTGCGGGCTGTCGTAGACGGGGACGTCGAATATCTCGGCCTCGTGGCGTGCGACGGCGGCGACGAGGGCACCCCAGTCGGTGACCTGGGGGTCTCCCGGGGTCTGCCGCTCGGCGAGCATGAGCAGCCACGCGAGGTCGATGCGCAGGTCGTCCAACGGCTCAGCGGCGGCCTTCGCGCGCGCCTTCGCGTTCCTTGCCGAATTCTTCGGCGAAGACGCTCTCGTACCGCTTCATGAAGTCGGCGGCGGCCTCGACGAAGGCGCGGCCCGCCTCGCCGGTGTCCTGCCGGACCAGTTCCTCGATGTAGCGGTTCACGCTCATCCCGCGCGCCAGGGCACGTTCCCGTGCCGCGCGGGCGGTGCCCTCGTCCACGCGCACGTTCAGCTGGGTCTTCGCCATCCCTCGAAGCTAGCGCCGGGGTGCTAGCGGCGGCAAGTGCCGCGGCGGGGCCGGGGAACGCGAAGAACGTGCCCCTTACATCGGTGGCGGGGCCTGCACCCGCGGGGGATACCGGCTGTGGGCCGGATCACACTACCCTCGGCGCGACGAGCACGACCTGACGTCCACTCGGAGGAGGCGGCCTTGTCCACACCTGCTGCGGAGCACGCCCCGGGGCTCGCGCCGGCCGACGGGGTCGCGGCCCGCGCCCGCGGCCTGACCAAGGCGTACGGATCGGGCGAGACGACCGTGCTCGCCCTGGACTCGGTGGACGTGGACGTCGTGCGCGGACGGTTCACCGCGGTCATGGGGCCGTCAGGGTCCGGGAAATCCACGCTCATGCACTGTCTGGCGGGGCTCGACACCGTTTCCGCCGGACAGGTGTGGCTGGGAGACACCGAGACGACGGGTCTGAAGGACCGTGAGCTGACCCGGCTGCGGCGGGACCGGATCGGGTTCATGTTCCAGTCCTTCAACCTCATCCCGACGCTGAACGCGCGGGAGAACATCACCCTGCCCATGGACATCGCGGGCCGGAAGGCCGACGAGAATTGGCTGGACCGGGTCATCGACACGCTGGGGCTGCGGGACCGGCTCAAGCACCGGCCCGCGCAGCTGTCGGGCGGTCAGCAGCAGCGCGTGGCCTGCGCACGGGCGCTGGCCTCCCGCCCCGAGCTGATCTTCGCGGACGAGCCGACCGGCAACCTCGACTCCCGCGCGGGGCTCGAGGTGCTCGGCTTTCTGCGCGAGGCCGTGGACGCGCTCGGACAGACCGTCGTGATGGTCACGCACGACCCGGGCGCCGCCGCCCACTCCGACCTGGTGCTCTTCCTCGCGGACGGCCGGATCGTGGACGAGATGCACCGGCCCACGGCGGAGTCGGTGCTGGAGCGGATGAAGCGCTTCGACGTGCTCCGCGCCCCCGCGCACACCGCCGGCGGCCCGGGCGAGCCGACGCCCGGGAAGGACTGACGCCGTGCTGAGGGCGACGCTGCGGAGCTTCCTCGCGCACAAGGGCCGGCTGCTGCTGTCCGCGCTGGCGGACCGCAGCATCGCCATGGACGCGGACTTCGCCGAGGAGCACGGCGTCCGCATGGGCAGCACGCTCCCGGTCGAGTTCCCCGGCGGCCGGAGCACCGAGCTGACCGTGGCCGCCCTCACCGACATGGAGGGCGGTGAGGGCTTCTGAACGCGGGGCGGGCTGGTCTTCGGCATCGCGACGGTCGAGGAGTACGTGCCCGGCGGCCAGGACTCCGCGCTGTACGTCAACGCGGCCGCCGGGACGGGCGTGGACGAGCTGCACGACCGGCTGGAGTCGGTGGTGATCGCCGTGTTCGGCGCGGTGCTGGGACTCGCGCTGGGGCTGGTCCGGGGCCTGTGCGTCCAGCAGGTGCTGGCCCTCCAGGGCATGACCGCCCTCGCCGTCCCCTGGGGCACCGTCGTGGCGGTCGTCATCGGCTCGGCGGTGGTGGGCATCGCGGCAGCCCTCCTGCCGGCCCTGCGGGCGTCCCGGATGAACGTACTGGAGGCCATCGCGCACGAGTAGCCCGCACACGTGCGGGCCCGGACGGACCGGCGGCCCCTTGGGGACGTCGGCCGCCGGTGGCCCCGCCCGGGTACGGGGCCTGCTCCACGGCCGGCGGACCGGCGAGCCGCGGTAGCACCGCGCGCGGGCCCGGGGCTTCCG
>NZ_NCTE01000309.1 GCF_002114215.1 Streptomyces sp. 13-12-16
CGCCGCGCACGCGGCCGGGATGCGCTGCATCGCCGTCCCCTATGTCGCCGCCCAGGCCGACGCGCCCGAGTTCGCCACCGCCGGTCTGCTGCTGCGGGGCGGACAGGCGGAGTTCACGGCGCGGGCCGCGCACGCCTGGCTGACGGACTCCGCCCGGCGCCCCTGACCGGCTCCCGCCGTCCGCGCGCCCCCGGCGAACGTCCGGAACCGATCGCTTCCGCACCGTTGACGCCTTTCCGTCCCCTCCCTATCGCCTGGTCGACCGTTCGTACAGCGTTCGTGATACCGAACAGAGGAGCATCCCATGGCACGGCCCCTCTCCAGACGAACCCTCTTCCAGGCGGCCGCCCTGACGGCGACCGCGGTCTCCGCCGCGACCACCGGGCGCTCCGTCGCCGCACCCGCCGCGCCGGCCGCCGCTTCCGGCGTACCGGCGGCGTGGACCGTACGGCCCTTCGGGCTGGAGGACGTGACACTCGGACCGGGCGTCTTCGCCGGCAAACAGCGGCTGATGCTCGACCACGCCCGTGGGTACGACGTGAACCGGCTGCTCCAGGTCTTCCGCGCCAATGCCGGCCTGTCCACCCGGGGCGCGGTCGCACCCGGCGGCTGGGAGGGGCTGGACGGGGAGGCCAACGGCAATCTGCGCGGCCACTACACCGGCCATTTCCTGACCATGCTGGCGCAGGCGTACCGCAGCACCGGCGAACAGGTCTTCGCGGACCGGATCACCACCCTGGTCGGGGCCCTGACCGAGGTCCGGGAGGCGCTGCGCCGCGATCCGGCCGTGCTGAGCGTCGAGGGACGGTTCGGCCGCGCGGCGGAGAACGTGCGCGGCTCGTACCGGTACGTGGACCTCCCGGCGGCCGTTCTCGCCGGCTCCCCCGCACTCACCCTGTCCGCATGGGTGCGCCCCGCGCACGACGCCGCCTGGGCCAGGATCTTCGACTTCGGCGACGACACCACCCGCTATCTGTACCTGGCCGCCCGCAACGCCCGCGGGGTGCCGCGGTTCGCCGTCACCACCTCGGGGCCGGGCGGCGAGCAGGGCCTCGACGGCACCGCGCCGCTGCCGGTCGGCGAGTGGAGCCATCTGGCGGTGACCCTCGCCGACGGCACCGGCACCCTCTACGTCAACGGCACCGCCGTGGCCCGGAGCACGGACATCACACTGACCCCGGCCGCCCTCGGCACCCCCACCCACAACTGGCTGGGACGATCCGGCTTCCCCGCCGATCCGGTCTTCGGGGGCGCGTTCGAGGACGTCAACATCCATGCGCGGGCGCTGACCGCCGACGAGATCGCCGAACTGCGGGGCCGCCGTGCCGCCGACGCCTCGGCCGGCCGGGGCGACCTGGCGTCGTACGCCTTCGACGAGACGGCCGGGGGGACGTTCGCGGACGCCTCCGGCCGGGGTCTCGACGCCACCCTGCGCCGCACCTGGGGCGCGCCCAGCCACCCGGGCTTCCTCGCCGCGTACCCGGAGACGCAGTTCATCGAACTGGAGTCGATGACCGGCAGCGACTACACCCGGGTGTGGGCGCCGTACTACACCGCGCACAAGATCCTCAGAGGGCTGCTGGACGCGTATCTCGCCACGGACGACGACCGGGCGCTCGATCTCGCGTCCGGCATGTGCGACTGGATGCACGCGCGGCTGTCCGTGCTGCCGACGGCCACCCTGCAGCGGATGTGGGGGCTGTTCTCCAGCGGGGAGTTCGGCGGCGTCGTCGAGGCGGTCTGCGATCTGCACGCGATCACCGGACGGGCCGAACACCTCGCTCTCGCCAGGCTGTTCGACCTGGACCGGCTCATCGACGCCTGCGCGGCGGGCACCGACGTCCTCGAAGGACTCCACGCCAACCAGCACATCCCGGTCTTCACCGGCCTGGTGCGGCTGCACGACGAGACGGGCGAGGAGCGCTACCTCGCGGCCGCGAAGAACTTCTGGGGCATGGTCGTACCCCACCGGACGTACGCGATCGGCGGCACCAGCAGCGGCGAGTTCTTCAAGGCCCGCGACGCGATCGCGGGCACGGTCACCGACACCACCGCCGAGACGTGCTGCGCGTACAACATGCTCAAGCTGAGCCGGACGCTCTTCTTCCACGAGCAGGATCCGGCGTACATGGACTACTACGAGCGGGCCCTGTTCAACCAGGTGCTCGGCTCCAAGCAGGACCGGCCGGACGCGGAGAAGCCGCTCGTCACCTACTTCATCGGCCTGACGCCCGGTCACGTGCGCGACTACACGCCCAAGCAGGGGACGACCTGCTGCGAGGGCACCGGCATGGAGAGCGCCACGAAGTACCAGGACTCGGTGTACTTCGCGCGGGCCGACGGGTCCGCCCTGTACGTCAACCTCTACAGCGCCTCCCGGCTGACCTGGGCCGAGAAGGGCGTCACGGTCACGCAGACCACCCGCTACCCCGAGGAGCAGGGCAGCACGCTCACCATCGGCGGCGGCCGGGCCTCCTTCACCCTGCTGCTGCGGGTGCCGTCCTGGGCGACCGCGGGCTTCCGGGTGACCGTCAACGGGCGTGCCGTGCCCGGCGCTCCGGTCCCCGGCCGCTACTTCGGCGTCTCGCGGACCTGGCGCGAGGGCGACACCGTACGGATCTCCGTGCCCTTCCGGCTGCGGGTGGAGCGGACCCCGGACGACCCCGCGCTGCAGGCCCTGTTCCACGGCCCGGTCAACCTGGTCGCCCGCCAACCGGGGCCGGACGCCGTGCGGTTCGGGCTGTACCGCAATGCCGGCCTCTCCGGCGATCTGCTGCCCTCCCTCACCCCGGTTCCGGACAAGCCCCTGCACTACACGCTGGACGGCATCGAGCTGGCGCCCTTCGCGGAGGGGACCGAGGACCCGACCCACGCCTACTTCCGGCGCTCGGAACCGCGTGTGATCTTCGGCACGTCCGACTCCGGAGTCGCCAACCCGGCCCGGGGCGACGGCACGACGCTGCTCGACGAGATCTGGGCCGGGGCTCCCTTCCGCGGCAAGGGAGCGCTGGTGGCACGGGTGCGGTCCACCGTGGCGGCCTGGGTGTCCGAGGGCCTGCTGAGCCGCGCGGACGGCGACAAGGTGGTGAGCACGGCGCGGAAGGCGGTCTACGCCGACTGAGGCCGGCCGAAAAATCTTTCCCGGACGGTGATTGTCTCGCGCCCGGCGTCCGTACTTCCTGCTGTTGGGCCGTTCATATCCCAGGAGGCACGATGCGCATCTCGCGCAGCACGGCAGGAACCGCGTTCGTGGGCGGAGCCATGATCCTCACCCTCACCGCGCTCGCCTATCCCACCATGCTGGGCGTACAGAACACGTCGACCAAGCAGGACCGGGTGGTGGCCAACACGAACTACGGCCCGCTGACCGAGGCGGACCGCGACTTCGTGGTGAAGGTACGCGCGGCGGGGCTGTGGGAGCACCCGCTGGGGCTGCTGGCGATGGAGCGGGGGACGACGCCGGAGATGAAGGAGGCGGGCGAGCACCTGGTGGTCGGTCACGGCCGGCTCGACGCGTCCTGCCGCAAGATCTCCCTGGAGCTCGGCATCACGCTGCCGAACCAGGCGTCACCGCAGCAGCAGGGGTTCGTGGAGACCGTGAAGTCCACCAGCGGCAAGGAGTTCGACTCCACGGCGGTGAACATCATGCGCGTGACGCACGGGCAGATCTTCCCCGCCATCGCCAACATCCGGGCCAACACCAGGAACACCCTGGTCCGGCAGCTGGCCGACCAGGCCAACGACACGGTGCTCGACCACATCACGGTGCTGGAGAAGACGGGTCTGGTCAATCACGAGCAGGTCAACTTCCAGCAGACCAGCCCGCCCAAGATGCCGCGGGAGCAGGTGACCCCGCCGGCTCCGCAGGCGGGGTCGCCGGTCCTCGTGCTGGAGATCCCCAAGGGGCTGGAGGACCTCAACACGGCGTCCCCGGCGCCGTCACCGTCCCCGACGGTCCGGTAGCGCGGTCACGACCCGCGTCGGGGCCTGCCCCGACGCGGGTTCTTCGCCGTCCCGCCGGTTCCTCCCCGGCGACCGCGGCCGGCCGGCTGCTGCCGCCGGGCGGCGGGTCCGGGCTGCTTCGCCGGCGCCGGCTGCTGTCTGCGGCCCCTGGTGCTGTTGACGGTCCGGCCGCGGACGATCCCGATGAAGTCCTCGACCCGGTCCGTCGTCGCCGCCTCGGGCCAGGACAGCGCCACGCTCGACTCGGGAGCCCCTTCGAGCGGCCGGTGGGTGAGGTCCTTGCGGTGGTGCAGCCGGGCGAGCGACAGCGGTACGACGAGTACGCCGATCCCGGCCGCGACGAGTTCGATCGCGTCGGCGGTGGTGGCGGGACGTTCGAGGGCCGGCCGGCCGGGCAGGCTCTCCCAGGCGAGGACGTCGTCGAGCGGGTGCAGCACGATGTCGTCGGCCAGGTCCTCGGGGGACACCGCGTCGGCCGCCGTGACGAGGTGGTCCTTGGGCACCACGACGACCGTCTGCTCGGTGTAGAGGGGGATCGCGCTGAGGACCGTACGGTCGACGGGCAGCCGGACGAGGCCCGCGTCGGCGTCACCGTCCAGCAGCAGCCCCTGCGCCGCCCGGACGGGGACCTGCGTGAGGGTCAGCGGGACGTCGGGCAGCCGCTCGTTCCATACGCGCACCCATTTGTCGGGCATCACGCCGGGTACGTACACGAGCCGGAACGGGGGGGACACTTCCGAGCCTGTCACCTGGCCAGGTTACCGGCCGTGGTCGGCGGCCGCGCACACGCTCGATACCCTGACGTCATGACGCAGCACCAGAGCACCCAGACGATGAAGCCCGCGACCGCGGCGAAGAAACTGGGTGTGTACCTCGACGCCACCCCCGCCGACTTCCGGGACGGTGTCGTCTCACGCGCCGAGCTGAACGCGCTCCAGGCCGACCCGCCGCAGTGGCTGCGGGACCTGCGGCGCGACGGCCCCCACCCCCGCCCGGTGGTCGCGGCGAGGCTGGGCGTGTCCATCGCCGGCCTCGCGCGCGGCGGGGTCACCGAGGCCCTCACCACCGAGCAGATCGAGGCGCTGAAGGAGGAGCGCCCCGAGTGGCTGGAACGGGAGCGCGCCACCCAGGCCGAGGTCCGCAAGGAGGCGGCCCGGATCAAGAAGCGGAACGCGGAGCGCGCGGCAGGCGACGACACCCCCTAAACGCCAGCCCGCGCCACCCTTCCGGTGGATAGAAATATCTACCAGCATGTCCGTACCGCACGCGCCCACAGCGGCGCAGCCGACCGTGCCCGGGGTGGACATGCACAGCGCCATGTGGAAGCAAGCCGTCGAGTGGCTGGCCGCGGCGGCCACGGACCCGCAGGAGTGCAAGCGCGAGTGGGACCACGGCAGGGGCACGGCGCTGCTCGCGGCGGGCCGGTACTGGGACGTGCTGAGCGTGCCCGACCGGCTCGGGCTGCTCGCCCTGGACATCCTGTGGCGCGACCCCCTGAAGGTGCCCGGGCCCACGCTGGTGGACGTCACGGCCCGCAGAGTGGGGTTCTTCCTGCCGCCCGACCCGGCCAGCGAGTGGGTCGGCTTCGGGGTGCGGCACGTGGGTCGTGGGTCCTGGGTCGCCGTACCGCCGCCGTACCGGCCGGCCGGGCGTCTGGAGTGGCTGGTCCCGCCGGACGGCACCGGCACCCTGCACGCCCCCGGCCCGCTCGAACTGGCGCTGCGCGGGGCGACCGGCACGCTCGCCGTGCTGGCGCCGGTCAGCGCGGAGTCTGCGGTTCCGGAGGGCTGGTGAGTTCCTCGCCGATGTCCTCGGCGGGCGGCTTCAGCAGGGGGACCGGGACGGGGAAGGGCACGGGCAGCACCGTCGCGCGCTCGCCGACCGTGGCGGCGGCGAAGGACGCCCACAGGCCGTCGTGGTGCTCCGGGACCGTGCGCCCCCTGGCCCGCCACTCCGCGACGAGGGCCGTGTAGATCGGCGTATGACCGCCGTACCCGCTGGTGAGTCCGGCGTACACCCGGCCCGCGGCGTCGTGCCCGAGAAGGCGCCGCGCCGTCTCAGTGCTGTCCATGCCGGTCCAACGCGCCCCCGTGCGCCGGTGGTACGCCGGTGGCCGCAGGTCCGCCGGGTCGGGTGAAGCCGTCACCCGTACAGCCGTACGCGGGCGGAGGTCCGCCCTGGACGCGGGATCGAACCGGTGATCGGCACGTTGTCCGTGCGTTCGATCCAGGGCGGCCGGAGCACCCGGGCCGTCATCCGGGACGGGGCGTCGCGGCTGTCCGCCGAGCGCGGACCGGGGCCGGTGACCGTACGGCAGACCGCCGGCCGGGCTCGTGGTGCGCCGCTTCGGGCCGGGGGACGGGCTGTGGCAGGAGGCCGGCCGGCACGTCCCGGCCGTGTTCGGGGCGATGCCGGGCGAGCCGACCGGTGAGGGCGGGCCGGAGCCGCCCGGTCCG